>JACQGW010000102.1 GCA_016199325.1 Chloroflexota bacterium | reverse complement strand
CCTTTGAGCAGCAGGCCGGCGGCGAGCTGGTGGGCCAGCAACATCACCGGCTCGTCCACTGGCACGATGACGAGGCCCGGCCAAGCCCAGAGTTGGCGTGCCGCTTCCAGGCCGAGATCGGTCCGCTGCGACCGCCGCGCGATGGCCCCGGCGACCTCCGGCAGGAGCAGGGTAGGCGCGGTGAGGCGTTCCCCTGCCCGGAGGCGATCTTCGATCCAGGTCACCGAGTCAGCATGGAACCGGTCGGCGGGGAGGAAGTAGCTGACCCAGAGGCTGGCGTCGCCGATCATTCGCGCTCGGCCTGCATGAGGGTTGCGGCGTCGGTCGACGCCGGGACGTGGTCGGCGATGGCGGCCATCAACTGGTGCGCCTGCTCGATGGCCTGGGCGATAACCTCCGGCGAGGGCGGTTGTGGCGGTGGCACGAGGTGGGCCAGCACCTTGCCGTGGTGCGTGACCCGGATCGTCTCCCGCTGTTCGCTGACTGCCTTGAGGATCTGCGTGGTCCGCGCGCGGAGAGCACGGACGCCGATGGTCTGCATGGCGTCTCCTCTTGTGTCTCAAATGTGACACAATCATAGGCCGTTTGCTGAGTGTGGGCAAGGTGTCGGTGCAGCATCCCCCGACCTACTCGAGGTCGATCGTCCCGCTCTTGCCGCCGCTCTTGTGGACGAGGCGGACCTGCTCGATGCGCATGCCACGGTCGATCGCTTTGCACATGTCGTAGATCGTCAGCGCGGCGGTGCAGACGGCCGTCAGCGCCTCCATCTCGACGCCCGTCTTGCCGGTGCAGCGCACCGTCGCGGTGATGTCGATGGCGCCGGCGGCTTCGTCGGTCGCAAACGCGATCTCGACGCCGGTGATCAGCAGCGGGTGACACATCGGAATCAGGTGGGGTGTCTGCTTGGCGCCCATGACGCCCGCGACCTGGGCAACGCCGAGGACGTCGCCCTTGGCGATCTGCCCCTGGCGGATCAGATCGAGCGTTGCCGGCTGCATGACGATGCGGCCGCGGGCCACGGCCACGCGCCCGGTATCGGCCTTCGCCGTCACGTCCACCATCCGCGCCCGGCCGGACTCGTCGAAGTGCGTCAGATCCCCGCTCATGGGTCACCCGCTCCCGTCGCGCGGGGGCTTGTCCCCCGCTTTCGTGCCCGCTCTCCGCTCATGGGTCGTTCCCTTCGACGAGCGCCTGCCGGACGGCGCGGGCGGCCATCGCCCGATGGCTGATGCTGTTCTTCACCTCCGGTGGCAGCTCGGCCATCGTCATCCCGCGGTCGGGCAGATAGAAGACCGGATCGTAGCCGAAGCCGAAGGTGCCGCGCGGCGCGTCGGCGATGATCCCGTGGCAGGCGCCCTCGCTCCACCAGAACGAGCCATCGGGCGAGGCCACGGCGATACAGGCCCGGAACTGGGCCGTCCGCTGCGGCCCGGGGACTCCCTCCAGCCGCCGCAGGAGATACCGATAGCGTCCGACGTCGTCGAGGCCCGGGCCGCCGTAGCGCGCCGAATAGACGCCGGGCTCGCCGCCGAGGGCGTCCACGACCAGGCCGGAATCGTCGGCGAGCGTCTTGAGGCCGCTCCGCTCGGCGTAGCAGACCGCCTTCGAGATGGCGTTCTCAGAGAACGTCGCCCCCGTTTCCGGGCACTCCTCGGCGATGCCGCAGTCGGCCAGAGAAACCAGATCGAAGGGGATACCGGCGAGGAGCGAGCGAAACTCGGCGAGCTTGCCGGGGTTGCGGGTAGCGATGAGGAGCTGCTGCGCCATCAGGCCGCGCTTTCCTCCAAGAACGGCGGACGTGAGAGGTTGAGCGACACCATCGTCGGCAGGGCCTCACGAAGCGCCGGCACCAGTTGCAGGAATGCCTGGACCTGCGCGGCCGTCATCTCGTTCGCCCTGAAATGCCGCTCCAGGAGCGGCAGATCAGACGTCATGCATTGATCCCAGTCACTGGCCCACGAGGCTCGATTGGCGCCCGACAGCGACGGCCACTCGGCGGCAACCTCGGACAAATCCGCCAACAGCAAGCGAATGGAATCCAGTGCGATCTGAATCCGTTCCACTACTCGAGCTGGCGAAGCCATCGAAGGTCACTCCTTTGCGGCATGATCAGGGATGTAGTCCTGGTCCGATGCAATCATTCAACCGGCTCGTCGTTCTGCCTCCGGCTGGTGTTCTGAATCCCATCGAAGACGCTGCGACATCATGCGAGCGGATTCGAGCAGGCCAGCCGCGATGGCGAAATCCTTGTCCGACATCTCCTCGATGAGCGCCGGATCACGGTCATAGACGCGCTCATTGAGCTGGAGCGCCTCGTCATAGGCACCCTTCTCGACAAGCCTGGCCAGGTGCGCTAGAAACTCCTTCGTCGTCACGACAGCACCCGTCTCCATGCCCGCTCGATCGATTCAGTAGTTCGAACGGACATCTGATTCCCTGTCCGAAACATGCGATCGGCCGTATCCCGCAATCTCGCCCGCTGCTGCGATGTCAGCCGTTGCTGCATCCCATTAAACACCAACTCGTCCACCACATCAACCAGGGCAGCGCGCAGACCTCCGTCGGGGGCGGGTACGAGCCGTCGCCAGAGCTCCTCAACGCTCGTATCGAGTACCCGTGCGAGCATGCGATAGGCATCGACGAAGAACTCACTGCTGAAGGGACCATCTATCTGCTATATCGCCGATGGCCAGTGCTCGCTTGATCGAATCTCCCCACAGGTCAAGCGCATCGCTGGAGAGTCGGGATAGCTCAAATGATAGGTGGGAGTATTGTGGTGACGACAGCCTGCCTCCTTGGTGTGGCTCGAATCGGTTCGACAGTATACCAGACCTGGCACCAAAAATGCCTTGTGGCTCAGTGCCCGACTCTCATCACCGGGAGGCGACGATGCGAGGATCTCGACGGCTGCTGCTGGTGATTGTGCTCGGCGCCGTTGCGGTCGCCGGCTGTCAGATAGGCGGTGCGCCGGAGCCGACGCCGACGACTCAGCCCACCCCGACGGCGACGCCGGCGTCCCTCTCGCTCCGCCAGACACCCATCGCTACCTGGCAACCGACGCCGCCACCGCCGACGGCAACCCCGACCCCGTCGGGACCGCCGCCGACGCCGACCGCCACTCCCGAGCCGACGGTCAGCCCGCAACTGCTCCGGCAGGCCACGGGCGTTCAGGAGCGCGCCGAACGGTTGCACGAGGCGCTGCGCGACGGCGACGCCGAGACGCTGCTCCGCCTCCAGCGGGAGATGTCCCCGGAGGTCGCCCAGCTCCTCCAACTGGCCCAGCAGGATCCCTCCAAGCAGGGCAAACAGATCGCCGCCGCGCTCGACGAGCTGCGGGCGGGGCTGAGCGGCAATCTGCCGAAGCTGGACAACGGCCGCAAGCAGCTCGCCCAGGCGCTCGGCGTCGCCGCGGCCGATCCGGCCAGCGCCCCGGCCGAGAACGCGCCGAGATCCATCGAGAATCTGGCCCGATACGCCGGCGACCTGGCCGACCGGGCGATCGCCTTCGAGACGGCGCTGCAGGAGGGCCGAACGGCCGATCTCTTGCGGCTCCAGAACGAGCTGCTCACCGAGGCCGCGCGCGGGCAATCGCTCCAGAACAGCCGAACGCGGCAGGCCGAGATCGTCCGGGGGGCACTGGAAGACCTCCGGAGCGCGCTGGGCGGCGACCGGACGAAGCTGGCCGGCGCCATTGCCAAGCTCCAGCAGGCCGCCGGGCGGACGGCGCCCACCGGTCCCGGCTCCCCAGCCGCCACCCAGCCGGTCGACCTCCAGCCGCTCGCCAACGAGCTGAACAACAAGCTCGGCGCCCTGGCCCAGGCGTTGAACGACCCATCGAACAAGGAGGGGCTGGCGAAGGCGCAACAGGAGCTGGCCGACCAGGCCCGCAAGGCCGAAGCGGCGATCCGCAACGACCGCTCGCCCCGCGCCGACCGCCTCCGCCACGCCATCGGCGTCGTGCGCGAGGTGGCCAACGGCGATGGCAACAAGGTCGAGGCCGCCAGGGCCGCCCTCCAGGAGGTCATGGCCGGCGGCTAGTGGGTCATTTGCCAAGTTTCTCGGCATTCGCTGATAGGTTGGTTGCTCGGTGAT
>JACQGW010000101.1 GCA_016199325.1 Chloroflexota bacterium | reverse complement strand
TCAGCATGACGATGAGTGTGGGTCAGCATGACGATGAGTGTGGGTCAGCATGACGATGAGTGTGGGTCAGCATGACGATGAGTGTGGGTCAGCTTGGCAGTGTATGGGGGAGCCAGTCTCCAACGGACTTGCTGGACACACCACTGAACACGCGGCAAGGAGCATGGTGATCTCCTCGAACGACCGGCACGACCTGGTGGTCGTCCATAGCTCGGATCTGCACCTCGGCAGCTCTGCGGACGACGATCAGATCGAATCCCTGCAACAGGTGATCGAGGCCGCGCGGCGCGCCGGCGCCCACGTGCTGATCTTCGCCGGCGACCTCTTCGACAGCCACAGGCAGCCGCCGGCGCGCCTGGAGCGTATCTGCCATCTGCTGGCGGACGCGGCGATGCCGATCGTCATCCTCCCCGGCAATCACGACCCGCTCACGCCAGATTCGGTGTACCGCCGGGGTATTGCCGACCCGCCCAATGTGCGCGTCATCGGCCTGGCGGCAGAGTCGCTCCTCTTTCCCGAGCACGGGCTCGAAATCTGGGGCCGGGCGCACCGCAGCTACGACGACATGCCGCCGTTGAGCGACCCGCCCCCGCGCACGATGCCGCGCGCCATCGCCGTCGCCCACGGCCACTGGGTCGCCGACGAGCGCGACCACCACCGTTCCTGGCTCATCTGGGAGCAGGACCTGGCGGCGACGGGCGCCGACTACGTCGCGCTCGGCCACTGGGAGCGAGCCGTCCCCGTCGGCAGCGGCGCGGTGCCCGCCCACTACTCCGGATCGCCGGGCACGGCCAGGACCGTCCACGTCGTTCGCTTCACCGCCGACGGCGCCGTCGAGGTGAGCCGCTACCCGGTCGACCAGGAACTATACTGTACCCTGAGAACCGCGCAGCGGAGGGCGCCGAAATAAGGTAGGATTCGGCCATGTTGAAGCGTCGTCGCCGGTGCGGTACACTACTCTGGTGAAGCAAAGTGCTACACTTGATAGTTCCTTCTGGATCAACGCTCACCGGTCTGGGCTGCTTGTCTGCGTGCTGGAACGGTTCAGCCTCAACTACGCTCCGGCGGTGGCGGCCGAATTGAGAGAAGACTTCGCCAGCGGCCGGGAGTTCTGGCGGCTGGCGAGGCAAGGTGTGCTGGTTGAGGCGGTACCGCGGTCGGAGGAGGTCAAGAGCTTCGGGGCCGGCGAACGAGCGGCGATCAACCTCGCCCTGGAGCACCGCGATTGGGTCCTGCTCTTGGACGACCGCCGGCCCCTGCTGGGGGCGCAGCGACTGGGGCTGAGAGCGGTCTGCACTCCTGTCCTCGTGGCAGACCTTTTCGACGAGGGACGGCTGAGTCCTGCTCAGGCCCTCCAGGCGCTGGCCCGACTGACTGCGTTGAAGACGGTGAGCCCGGCCCTGATCGAGGCAGCCCTCCTCCACGTGGGGATCGGGTGGGAGCGAAGGGAGAAGTGACATGGCAACCAGAAAACGGACCATCTCGGTCCGACTCGACGACGCCGCCAAGCGGCGGGTCGAGCGGGCAGCCAGGCTCTTGAACCAGTCTGCGGGCGCCTTCCTCGAGAAGGCGGGGGAGGAGCAGGCCCATCACATCCTCCTTTGGTGGGCTGTCGGCCAGCACCGGAGCGGCGCGGCGAGCTTCTCTGAGCTGGCTGCCGAGACCGGCCTGGCCGTCGAGGAGATCATGCTGGCCGTGGGGAGCCAGGGGAAGCAGGAGGCGCTGGACCTGTTCCTGGCGAGTTGCCGCGCCGTGGCCGAGGCCAGGGGCGCCCCGGAGTTCCTCCGAACGGCGAAAGAGGCGGCGGAAATGGTGCTGCGCGCCGAAGGAGACTCCCTCAGCTAGGGCACACTCCCCTGGCCTGAGACGGCGGCCGTTGCATCGAGATCGGCCAGCGCCTGGCGAAAGACGACCTGCTTGATGTACGTCTGATAGGGAATGCCAAAGCGGGCCGCCGCCCGCTTGACAAGGTCGGCCTGCGCCTTCCGCCAACGCATGTTGATCCGCACCTCTTCGGCGTCCCGATCAGCCTCTGCGATCATCGCCGAGATCTGTTGGTCTAGCTCCGGACTCATCTCATAGGGCGTCGGCTCCGAGATCAATCGCTTTTCCATCCGCCCTCCTCCAATCTCATACAGGAGATGACAGATCTGCCTACGCCAGCTCCAGCATCCGCTGCACAGGCAGCCGGGCCCGTTCGGCGATGGCCGCGGGCACCTTCACCTCGAAGACGAGGTCGCGGAGCGAGCGGTGGAGCTTCTCCAGCGTGATCGTCTTCATGTACTGGCAGACCGCCGATTCGCTCACCGGATAGAAGCTCTTCGTCGGGTTCTGCTGCCGCAGCCGGTGGAGGATGCCGACCTCGGTCGCCACGACGAACGAGCCGGCCGGCGACTGCCGGGCGTGCCGGATCATCCCCTCGGTCGAGAGCACGTGGGTCCCGTCGGCGGGGATGTCCCGCTCGGCCAGGTGGTACATGCAGGTGCTCGTGCAGCCGCACTCCGGGTGGATGAGGAACTCGGCATCGGGGTGGGCTGCTCGGGCCGTCGCGACCGTCTCCGGCCGGATGCCGGCGTGGACGTGGCACTCGCCCAGCCAGATCCGCAGCTTCCGCCCGGTCACCCGCTCCAGGTAGGCGCCCAGGAACATGTCGGGCAGGAAGAGGATCTCGCGGTCGGGCGGGATGGCCTGAATGACCTTCACGGCGTTCCCCGACGTGCAGGTGTAGTCGGACTCGGCCTTGACCTCGGCCGTCGTATTGACATAAGAAACGACGGCGGCGCCGAGGTGCTCGGCCTTCCAGCAGCGGAGCTCGTCGGCCGTGATCGTCGCGGCGAGCGAGCAGCCGGCTTCCAGGTCGGGGATCAGGACGGTCTTGTCGGGTGACAGGATCGAGGCCGTCTCGGCCATGAAGTGGACGCCGCAGAAGGCGATGACGTCGGCGCCCGTCTTCGCGGCCGCCTGCGAGAGCGCCAGCGAGTCGCCGACGAAGTCGGCCAGGTCCTGGATCTCGGGAATCTGGTAGTTGTGGGCGAGGATGACGGCGTTCCGCTGAACGCGGAGCCGCTTGATCTCCTCGATCAGATCGCGCTGTTCGGCGCCGGTCGTCGGCTGTGCCAGGGTGACCATTCGTCCGCACCTCGTGTTCGATTCAGGTCCCGGTCAGGTCCAGGCTCAGATCGAGCGCCCGGACCGAATGCGTGAGCGCCCCGACCGAGATCAGGTCGACGCCCGTCTCGGCGACCTCGCGGACGCGCTCCAGGCTCATGCCGCCGGAGGCCTCCAGCAGCGCCCGCCCGGCCGTTCGGCGAACCGCCTCGGCCATCGTCTCGGTCGACATGTTGTCCAGCAGGATCAGCTCGGCGCCGGCCGCCAGCGCGACGTCCAGCTCGTCGAGCGTCCGCACTTCAACCTCGATCCGGACGGTGTGGGGGATGGCCTGCCGGGCCCGGCCAATGGCCGCAGTGATGCCGCCCGCGGCGGCGATGTGGTTGTCCTTGATGAGCACGCCGTCGGCCAGGCCGAACCGGTGGTTCCGGGCGCCGCCCGTCCGGACGGCGTACTTGTCGAGCAGGCGGAGCCCCGGCGCCGTCTTGCGGGTGTCGACGATGACGGCGCGGGTGCCGGCGACGGCGGCGGCGTAGCGGCCGGCCGCGGTGGCGATCCCGGAGAGGCGCTGGAGGAAGTTCAGGGCGACGCGCTCGCCGGTCAAGATCGGCCGGAGCGGCCCGGCGACCTGGGCGACGACGGTCCCCCGAGCGACCGACTGTCCGTCCTCGACTGCCGGCTTGAAGGCAACCGCCGGGTCGAGCGTCCGGAAGACGAGCGCGGCGACAGGCAGCCCGGCGACGACGCCGGCCTCCTTGGCGAGGACGATCCCCTGCCCGGTTGTGCCGGCCGGGACGGTCGCCAGCGTCGTCAGGTCGCCGCCGCCGACGTCCTCGCGCAGCGCCTGCTCGACGATCGGGCGGACCTGGAGCTCCAGCAGCGTTTCAGCCATCGCATGCCCCCCTGCTACCCAGATTATAGGAGCGAAAGGGGTGTCTTGTCAACTGTCAAGACAGCCGATAAGCGTGGTTTCTGGTTTCTGGTTCGGGGCGGGAACCAGAAACCAGAAACCCGCCTCACAGCAGGCTGCGCAGGATGCTCTTCTCCCACTCCCGCTTCTTGACGTAGTAGTCGTAGGTGGGGGAGAACAGCTTGATGGCGGGAGCCGGGTCGGCGTAGAAGTTGCCGTCGCCGTAGGCCGCCAGGCCGTCGGCCACCTCGATATAGCAGAAGCCCTGGCCGTCGAACTGTTCGGCCGACGCCCTGCCGAGCACGCGGGCGGCGATGATCCGGGCGACGACCTCGGCCTGGCCCGAGGCGAACACCCCGGCCTTCGGCAGCGGCAGCCCGTGCTTCAGCATGATGGTGGCGACGTCTCCGATGGCGAAGACGCCCGCGTGCTTCGTCTCCAGCGTGCCGGCGTCGACGGGGATCCAGCCGCTCGGCCCCAGCAGGCCGCGTACCGCCTTCGGCGCGACGTGCGGGGGAATGCCGATCAGGAGGTCGAACGATACGGGCTCCCTGCCTTCGCCGAAGAGGAGCCGCTTGCCGGCGGCGTCGATGCTCTGGACGGGCCACCTGGGATAGTACGGTATCCCGCGCTCCTTCAGCATGCCCGCCAGCGCCTCCCCGACCGCTGGCCCCGCGACCGGCATCGGCTGGGGCTCGGGCGTGTAGACGGCGATCTCCGCGCGATCCCTGACGCCCTTGATCTTGAGCAGGGCGTCCACCAGGAAGGCGGCCTCATAGGGGGCGGCCGGGCATTTGAAGGGCATCTTCGTGATGAGCACGACCACCCTGCCCTGCTCGAAGTCGGCCAGGGCGCCCTGGAGCCGGTGGGCGCCGTCGGCGTCGTAGAGGTTGTAGGCCGCCTCCGTGAACCCCGGCATGGCTTCGGGGGCGTAGTCGGCGCCCAGGGCGACGACGAGGTAGTCGTACGGAAGCGCGGTCGATCTCAGCCTGACCGTCCTCGCGTCCAGGTCGACGTCCTGCACCTCGTCGACGACCACCTCGACGCCTCGCTCGGCCAGGCCGAGAATGCTCCGCTCGCCCTCTTTCGGGTCAGCTCGCTCGCCGGTCATGACCCAGAGGTTGGCAAACGAGACGGCGAAGGTGGGGCGCTTGTCGACGAGGACGATCCGATGCTCTCGGGGGAGCAGCGGCCTGAGGGCGTTGACCGCCGTCAAGCCGCCAAGCCCGGCTCCCAGGACCACGACTGTTCTCCCTGCCATCCGGCACCTCCTGGTTTACTTTCCGGCCGGCGGACCGACGTGACCGACAGCCGACCGCGACGCCATGCGTCAAGCGTCATACGTCATGCGTCATGCACCGGCGGACCGACGTAGCCGACAGCCGACCGCCACCGGGTTTCGACTATATCGCCCTTGTTGTAGCTGTGTCAAGCCGCACACGGTCAGCGGTCAGCAGTCAGCAGTCAGCGGTCAGCGGTCAGCGGTCAGCGGTCAGGTGATGATGCTGCACTCCAGTTCAACAGTTCAGCCTTGACGAGCCACTGCCGGCGAAGTCGCCGGTATCGGACTTGCCGAGTCGTCGCTCTGCTGACGGCTGACGGCTGACTGCTGACCGCTCAGGGTAGGGTATACTGAGGGCAGAAAGTCTGAAACTCTGCCAGAGAGGATGAGCGATGGCCACGGTGACGATTCAGATACGGCAGAAGGGTGTGATTACTCTCCCCGTGGAGCTGCGGCGTCGGTACGGGCTTGGCGAAGGGGATGTGCTCACGCTGGTCGACCTGGGCGACGGTTCCTTCCTCCTGACTCCCCGCGTCTCCGAGATAGCTCGCCTGGGTGAGCAGGTGGCTCGCGTCATGGAACAGGAGGGTGTCGGCCTGAAGGAGATGCTGGAGACGCTGGACGAGGAGCGGGAGCGCTACTACCGGGAGCGTTATGCCCAAGCCTGACCTCTTCCTGGACAGCAGCGCGCTCCTTGCCGGTGTCACCTCTTCCACTGGCGCGACGTCCTGGGGCAACAGTCGGGCTGAACACCCACCCCCTACGCATGAGATTGCTCAGGGGCCGCGCGTGTGCTACGATGCCGCCGATGACTGGCCGGGTTCGCCGATAGGCCGGCAGAACGGGATTTTGCCCGCCGGCTGTGGCGGGCGGCCGCCACCGCTCGCCGAACCAACTTGAGGCCGCTGATGTCCGACGGACCAACCGGGACCGTTACGTTCCTGTTCACGGACGTCGAGGGAAGCACCAGACGCTGGGAGCGGTATCCTGATGCGATGGGGGCCGCCCTGGCCCGCCACGATGCGCTGCTGCGCCAGGCGATGGAAGCGCACGGCGGTTTCGTCTTCAAGTCGGTCGGCGACGCGTTCTGCGTGGCGTTTGCCAGCGCGCCGGTCGCCCTGGAAGCTGCGCTGGCATCCCAGCAGGTTCTCCACGCCGAGTCCTGGGGCGAGGTTGGTCCGATCTCGGTCCGGATGGCGCTGCATACCGGCGCGGCGATGGAGCGCGACGGCGATTACTTCGGTCCGCCGCTCAATCGCGTCGCCCGCCTCCTCGCGATCGGACATGGGGGACAGGTTCTGCTCTCGCTGCCGACCGCTGAGCTGGTGCGTGAGGCCCTGCCGGCGAGGGCGAGCCTGCGTGACCTCGGCGAGCATCGGCTGAAGGACTTGCAGCGTCCCGAACAAGTCTTTCAGCTCGTCGTCCCCGGCCTGCCCGCCGACTTCCCGCCCCTGCGCACTCTGGACAGCCGGCCCAACAACCTGCCGGCGCAGGCCACCCAGTTCATCGGACGACGGCGCGAGGTCGAGGCGGTGCGGCAGCGCCTGCTCCGCCACGATGTGCGGGTGCTCACCCTGACCGGCCCCGGCGGCATTGGGAAGACCCGCCTGGGTCTCCAGGTGGCGGCCGAGCTGCTGGACGAGTTCGTGAGCGGCGTCTTCTTTGTGCCGCTGGCGGCCCTGCGCGATCCCGATCTCGTTGCACCGACCATCGCCCAGGCGCTTGGCGTGAAAGAGGGCGACACCCGGCCGGTTGTCGAGAGCTTGAAAGACTACCTGCGAGACCGGTCCTTGCTCCTGGTGCTGGACAACTTCGAGCAGGTGGTGAGCGCGGCAGCGGTGGTGGCCGAGCTGGTTGCCGCCTGTCCGCGACTCAAGGTGCTGATGACGAGTCGAGCGGTGCTGCACCTCTCCTGGGAGCGGGAGTTCCCTGTGCCGCCGTTGCAGTTGCCCGATCGCCAGCGCTTGCCGTCGGTCGAGCGGCTGAGCCAGTACGAGGCCATCCGGCTCTTCGTCGAGCGGGCGCAGGACGTCAAACCCGACTTCGGCGTGTCGGCTCAGAACGCCTCCACAGTGGTGGAGATCTGCTGCCGACTGGACGGGTTGCCGCTGGCGATTGAGCTGGCGGCCGCGCGCAGCAAGATCCTCTCGCCCCAGGCCATGCTGGCGCGCCTGGAGAGTCGGCTCAAGCTACTGGCTACCGGCGCACGCGATCGCCCGGCGCGACAGCAGACGCTGCGCGACGCCATCGCCTGGAGCTACGACCTGCTGGATGCAGGTGAGCAGCGGCTGTTCGACCGGCTGGCCATCTTCGTCGGCGGATGCACCGTCGAGGCGGCGGAGATGGTCTGTGGGGGTCGGGGGCCAGGGGTCAG
>JACQGW010000114.1 GCA_016199325.1 Chloroflexota bacterium | reverse complement strand
GGCATGTTTCAAATTCGGCAGGAAATCGGTTGACACTCTGGAGGGCCGCCCCGACTGCTGGCAAGGCGGGGAAATAACGAGGCGCTGCAAAGTGTCAAGCGGTTTCTGAAACATGCCCTTCATCAGCGCCCAGTTCCCTCGCCGGCTACAAGATGACGCGCGGCTCGGTTGACCGAGCGCGAGCCCGTTGCGTATACTCAGCCGAACTGGAGGCCGTGTGACTGGAACCCTCATCAACGTCGCCGCTGTACTCGCCGGCACCACCGCCGGGCTGCTCCTGGGCGCGCGCCTGCCCGAGCGGGTGCGTGAGACGGCTCTCCAGGCGCTCGGGCTCGCCACGCTCCTGATCGGCGTGCAGATGGCGCTCAGGACGGAGAACGTCCTCGTCGCCCTCGGCAGCCTTGCGCTCGGCGGCGCCGCCGGCGCCTGGCTCGGCATCGACGACGGGCTCGAACGGTTTGGCCGCTGGATCGAGAAGCGCCTGACACCCCGGTCGCTTGGCTCGGCGGAGCAGTCTGTCGAGCTTCTCTCGGCGGGCCGGGGCAAGATCAGCCAGGCGTTTGTGACCTCGAGCCTGCTGTTCTGCGTGGGGCCGATGACCATTCTCGGCTCGATCCAGGACGGCCTGACCGGAGACTACAGTACGCTGGCCGTAAAGGCGATGCTGGACGGCATTGCCAGCATCGCCTTTGCGTCCGCGCTCGGCATCGGGGTCATCCTTTCGACCGGCACAATCCTCGTCTATCAGGGCAGCCTGACGCTGGGAGCCACGTGGCTGCGGGACATTCTGACCGAGCCTATGACGCGCGAAATGTCGGCGGCCGGCGGCCTCCTCATCGTCGGCATCGGCCTGCGACTCCTCAACATCCGCCAGCTTCAGGTCGGCAACCTCCTGCCGGCCATCGTCATCGCACCAATCATCGTCCGGTTGGTTGGCTGACGCCGTGCTATAATAGAACGTGGAAGCACACATCATTGTCGAGGCCGCGGGCGCCTGCAATGGCGCTCGAAGGGGTGACGTGTGACGCCGCCGAGCGTGCGCACAGCTCTGTTGCCGTACGCCATTGCCGCCCTTGCCACCACGTCGGCGCTGGCGCTGATGCTGATCCTGGAGCCGCTTCTTGCTTCGGTCAGATTCATCCCGTTCCTCGCCGCCGTCGTCGTCAGCGCATGGTTCGCCGGCTTGCGCGCGGCAGTGTTCGCCACGCTGCTCTCCCTCCTCGTCGGCACGTTCTACTTCTTCGGCTCCATGCAGCCCGCGGGAAGCGGAGGATATCAGACCGTCCTGCCGCTGGCTGCCTTTGCGCTGGTCTCGCTGGCGCTGAGCTGGAGCATCACGCGGCTGCGCGTTCTCCAGCGCGATCTGTCCGCCCGCGCCGCCGATCTCGCCAGGATGAACGATGCGCTGCGGCTGGAGCTCGCCGAGCGACGGCATGCTGAGACGGCGCAGCGCGAGGCGCGCGCCGAAGTCGACAGGGCACGGGAGCGCCTACAGACGCTCTACGAAGCGACAAAGCAGATCGGCGAGAGCCTCAGCCTCGATCTGGTGCTCAGCACCGTGCTCGACGCGAGTGGCCGCCTCCTCGCCGCGGACCGTGCCGCCATCTACCGTCGGCGCGACGCGGGCGACTACGTCTGCCTGGCATCGTTCGGGCTCTCGACGACCTACGTCGAGGCGGTGTGCCGCCACCTCACGACGCAGTACGCCAGAGCGCCGGCGGCCGGACCGCAGGCGCCGGTGGTCGTCGAGGACCTCGCCGCCGCACCGCCGGGACACCTGCTGGCTCAGTTGACGGCGGCCGAGGGCAGCCGGGCGGCAATCGTCGTGTCTCTGCGACCCGGCCAGGGCGCTGATACGCTCGTCATCTACCACGATCAACCGCACCGCTACCCACCGGAGGATGTTGAGATCGCGCAGGCGCTGGCGAACCAGGCGGCGGTCGCGATCGAGAACGCTCGACTGTACGAAGCCGAACAGCAGGCACGTCTCGAGAGCGATGCGTCCCGCCGTGAGGTGGAGGCGCTTCTCGAATCGACAAGGCACATCGCGACCTCACTCGACCTCTCGGCCACTCTGGACAGCGTGCTGGACGCCGTCATCCGGCTCTGCGCGTGCGACGCCGCCGGCGTGGCGCTGATCGACGCCGCCGGGACGATGGTGAAGTACCAGGACGTTCGAGGTGGCCCGGAGGTAGAGCTGATTCGGGGCTCCTCCTGGCCGCTCGGCAAGGGAGTGACCGGAACGGTCGTCCAGACCGGCAGGGCGATCGTTGTGCCCGATGCCACCCGTGAGCCACGATGGCTCAACAGGCCCCTTTCCGAGGCAGGCGGGATTCGCGCGGCCGTCTGCGTGCCCTTGCGCGAGAGGGACCGCGTGATCGGCGCGCTCACGTGCTGGAGCCGCCGCGCCGGGTACTTCACCGGCACTCACGAGCGAATGCTCTCCGGTCTCGCCGAACAGGCGGCCCTTGCCATCGCCCACGCACACGACGTCACCCGGCGGCGGCGGGCCGAGCGCTGGCTGGACGGGCAACGCAACGTCCTCGAGCTGATCGCAACCGACGTCCCGCTGGCGGACGTGCTCGACGCGCTCTGCCGCCTGGTCGAAGCCGAGAGCGGTGAAATGCTCTGCTCGGTTCTGCTCCTGGACGCCGAGGCGGGATGCCTGCGGCACGGCGCCGCGCCGAGCCTGCCGGCCGGGTTCTGCCGGGCCGTCGACGGGATTGCCATCGGCCCCGCCATGGGGTCGTGCGGTACTGCCGCCTATCTCGGTAAGCCGGTAATCGTCGCGGACATCGCCACCGACCCGTTGTGGCAGGGCTACCGCGAGCTGCCGCTGGAACATGGCCTGGCCGCCTGCTGGTCAACACCACTGCTGTCGAAGGATGGGGCGGTGCTGGGCACGTTTGCCCAGTACTATCGAGAGCCGCGTGCGCCGCGCCCCGAGGACTGGGAGCTGATCCAGGCCGCGACGCATCTGGCCAGGATTGCGATTGAGCGCCGGCAGGCCGAGGAGGCCCTGCGGGAAGGCAACCGCCGTCTGGAAGCCGCGATCGCCAGCCTCGCGGCGGCTCAGCAGCAGTTGGTCGCGCAAGAGCGCCTCCGCGCGCTCGGCGAGATGGCCAGTGGCATTGCGCACGACTTCAACAACACCCTGGCGCCCATCCTGGGGTTCAGCGAGCTCTTGATGGCGCGTCCAGAGATTCTCGGCAATCGGGAGAAAGCGATCGAGTATCTGGGGCTGATCAACACCGGGGCGAGGGACGCGGCCAACGTCGTGATGCGCCTGCGAGAGTTCTACCGCCCCCGCGAAGAGGAGGACGTCCACCGGCCGGTCGATCTCAACCAGTTGGTGGGACAGGTCGCCGAGCTGACCCAGCCGAAATGGCGAGACCAGGCGCTTGCCAACGGCGTCACCATTACGCTGGAGACCGATCTCGGGGAGATCCTCCCGATCGCCGGGGATGAGCCCGAGCTTCGGGAGGCGCTCATGAACCTCATCTTCAACGCCGTGGACGCGATGCCGGCGGATGGGACCATCACCCTGCGGACTCATCTGCGCGGCCACGTCGTCGTCGTCGACGTCGCCGACAGCGGCGTTGGGATGAGCGAGACCGTTCGCCAACGGTGCCTGGAGCCGTTCTTCACGACCAAGGGAGAACGGGGAACGGGCCTGGGGCTGGCCGCCGTCTACGGGATTGTCCGGCGACACAGCGGCGAGATCGCGATAGCCAGCACACCGGGCAAGGGGACGACGTTCTCTCTCCAGTTTCCCGTCCGGACGGCCCCGCCGGCACTTGATGGAGGCCATAGAGACTCGCACTCCTCCGGTCCCCTGCATGTGCTCGTCGTGGACGACGAGCCACTGGTGCGCCGGGTCGTCGAGGAGTACCTCCACATCGACCATCATGCCGTGGAAACTGCCGGCGGTGGCGTCGAGGCGCTGGAAAAGCTCCAATCCGGGAGCTTCGATCTGGTCGTGACCGACCGGGCAATGCCCGGAATGAGCGGCGACCAGCTCGCGGTGGCCGTCAAGGAACATTCGCCCGACACGCGTGTGATCATGCTGACCGGGTTCGGCAACTTGATGCAGGCGAGCGGCGAATCGCCCAGAGGCGTCGATGGAGTCGTGGGCAAACCGGTCACCCTGGCTGCGCTGCGCCAGATGGTGGCGGCCGTCATGGAGGTTGACGTAATCCTCGGATAGACCGGGGAGAGCAACCACGGGGGTTGCTCCTACAACGCGCCCTGCCCTTCCGCGTGAGCGATCATGGGGCGGCAGTATGGCAGCAGGTCGGCAGGCGCTTTCAGGAGGAGCGAGGGGCGAGCGGCCCGGAGCGTTGCGGCGCTGCCGGCGCCCCAGAGGGCGGCGGCGGTCACGACGCCGGCCGCCGATCCCGCCAGGACGTCGTGGACGCTATCGCCGACGTAGATCGCCTGGCTCGCCGAGGCGCCGAGCCGCTCCAGGGCGAGCAGAACCGGCGTCGGGTCGGGCTTATGGCGGTCGGTGTCGTCGACGCAGACCGTCGGCTCGATCAGCCGGTCGAGGCCGAACAGCCGGAGCGCGCGCAGCGACGTCTCGCGAGACTTCGAGGTGACGATGCCCTGGCGATAGCCGCGCCGGTCAAGCTCGGCGACGACGGCCTCGACGCCGGGGATGGGCTGCATGAGCCGGTCGTGGTGCTCGTGCTGAAAGGCACGATAGGTCTCCCGCAGCGCGCCGCCGCGACCCGGCGCCAGCTCTTCCAGGCAGGCGAGCAACGGTCGGCCGATCTGCGCCAGGATCCACTCGCGGGCGAGCCGCCGGTCCAGGTGGCGCTCGGCGACGTGCTCGTACGACTGCACGATCAGCTCGATGGAATCCACCAGCGTCCCGTCCAGGTCCCACAGGACGGTCGAGAGTCGAAAGTCGGCGGTCGGCGGTCGGCAGTCGGGAGCCGGCGGTCGATCCCCGGACTGCCGACTGCCGACTCTCGACTGCCGACCGCCGGCCATCATTCGTCCGCCGACGGTTGGCGCGGGATTCGGGGCGTCTTCAGGTGCGGCACGGCCAGGTCCCGAATGGTCATTCCCGGGGTGAAGAACGGCTTGCCGTTGGGCAGGTCCTGCTTCGCCGCGATCTCCGCGACGTCGATGGCCAGGACCAGCACGCGGGAGCCAAGGCGGGAGCGGTAGCGGTCCACGTACCGGGGCGAGAGCGGTCGCTGGAAGAACCCCGGCACGTACTTGTCCAGGATGAGCTGGAGGATCCGGGTCTCCTCGGCCAGGTCGGTCACCGGGCGGATCTGGCCCCGGATCATGACCGACCGGTACGCCATGCCGACACTGCCCGGCACCCAGTGGGCGACCGTGCCCAGATGCTCACAGACCGTGAGCCCGACCCGCGGGTTTCCTGTGAATGCCTGCACCTTGCGACCGGCGCCGGCAGAGTGGAAGTAGACGCACCGCTCGTCGGGGACGTAGACGAAGTTGATGGGCATCGTGAATGGCCCATCGTCGTCGGCGAGGGCCAGGTAGCCGACGGGCATGCGGAGGAGAACGTCGGCCGCGATCGCGGGGTCGAGAATGGCTTTATCCTGTCGGCGCATGCGCCACTCCTTGCCGGTTCCCGTCGTGGCGGAAACCAGCGGCATACTGCTGCGTCACATGGCGAACGGTCCAGCGCAGCGCTTCCTGGATGATCTGTTCGGCGTCCCGGCCGTTCCGCCGCTCGCACGCCTCGAGAAACGCGCGCTGGAAGGCGAGCGATTCGGGGAGCCTGCCTGGCGAAGAGTGGGCGAGCCGGATGTAGCGCTCGGCCCGCTCGCGCAGGTCGTCCACGATCTTGATCAGCCGCTCCCGGCCGCTGGCCTGATAACAGACGGCGTGGAACTGCCGCTCGGCCTTGAGGTAGCCGCCGAGATCGTTCCACGCCAGCGCGTCGAGCTCCTCGTAGTACCGGTGCATCTCCGCCAGCACGCCATCGGTCACCCGTTCGGCGCCGATCCGGGCCGCTAACGCTTCGAGGCCACACCGCGCCGCGTAGATCTCCTCCAGATCCTCGACCGAGAGGTCGGTGACGACGGCGCCGCGGTGGGGAACGAGCGTGACCAGTCCCTCGGTCGCCAGGACGCGCAGCGCCTCGCGGACCGGCATCCGGGAGACCTGGAGCCGTTCGGCCATGTCATCCTGCCGGAGCCATTCGCCGGGCTGGAGCGTTCCGTCGAGAATCGCGCGGCGGAGCTGGTCGAAGACGAAGAGCTCGACGGTCCGGTACCGGGGCTGCGAAAAGTCCAGGGGCATGTCGGCTCCAGATCCGTTTCAGGCTGACACTGGGATATCATATCCGGGCCGGGAGCATAGCACGCCCGCGACGGCACTGTCAAATCAATCGCGATCGCGCTTGCGTTTCCCCTCACTGCCCGGGTCCTTGCTCAGGGCGACGTCCACACGACTGCCGCGGGGCAGGTCCGCGCCGGGCTGGGGCTGCTGGGCGACGACGATGCCCTCGGGCACGCCGCCGGCGGCCTGCTCGGTCGCCTTGCCAAGCCGGAGGTTGTTCGCTTCCAGCGTCCGTCTTGCCTGCTCCTCCTTGAGGCCGAGCAGGGACGGGACTCTGATCCCGGTCCGCGCCGGCACCGGTGAAGGACCTGGCGCCGCCGTCGGGACGGGCGTCGCGGTCGGCGAGGGAATCGCCGTGGGCGGGGGAGCCGCCGCGCTCACGGGGGTGGGCGTCGGGGCGGCCGGCCGCGGCAGGCCCCCGATGGACCCTGCGCCATAGGTCGGAGACGGAGCCGCGGTGATCGTCGTCGCGGCCGGCGGCGATCCGCTTCCAGGCCGAGCGGCCATGTACTCGGCGCTGAGGAAGCCGGCCGTCGCCATGCCGGCGGCCAGGAGGATCGCCGGCACCAGCCGGCGACTGCGGCGTCGGGGCTGCCCGGCGGTGGTCGGGGCGCGCACCGCCACTGCCTGCGCCGGATCGGCCGCCGGCGATCGGCCGACGACCGTTGTTTCGAGCATCGCCATGGTCGGTGCATCGTCGAGGGCGCCGTTGGCCGGCGGAAGTCCGACCACCGTTGCCGCCATTTGGCTGGGCGCGGGGTCCGCGCTGCCCCGAGGAGATGCTTCGCTGCGGCTCAGCATGACGGATGGGGCCGCCAGTGCGCCGGGCGCGGGGTCCGCGCTGCCGCCTTGCAGGGAGGCACCGGCTTCGACCTCCGTCGCAGCAAGCGCCGCCAGGGCAGCGCCCATCGTCCGGGCATCCGGGAACCGCTGAAGGGGATCCTTCGCCAGCGCACGGTCGACGATGGCGGCAAGCTCGGCCGGGATCGCCGGGTTGATGGTGCAGAGCCAGGGAGCCTGCTCGGTCGTGTGCCGCACGAGGATCGCCGGCAGACTGGCACCGGTGAACGGAACCTGTCCGCTCAAAAGCTCGAAGAGGACGACGCCCAGGCCGTAGAGGTCGCTGGCCGGCGTCGCCGCTTCGCCCCGAGCCTGCTCCGGCGCGATGTAGTGGACCGAGCCGACGGCGAGGCCGACGGTCTGGTCGCCGCCGTCCGCAAGGCGAGCGATGCCGAAGTCGGCAACTTTCACCGACGGCGGCCGGTCGCGCTCGACGATGATGTTGCGTGCGGTGACGTCCCGATGGACGACGCCGGCGGCATGGGCGGCGGCGAGCGCCTCGCAGACCTGCGCGCCGACCGCGGCCACGTCGGCCGGCGTCCACGGACCGCGCCGGGCCAGCTCGTCCTTCAGCGTCGGGCCGGGGACGTACTCCATGACGATGAAAGGTCCCGTCGGGTCGTCGGCGTAGTCGAAGACGCCGACGACCCGCGGGTGGCTCAGGCGGGCGGCCGCCCGCGCCTCACGCCGAAAGCGGTCGAGGAACCCCGGCTCGGCGCGATAGGGGTCGTGGAGCAGCTTCACGGCCACGACCCGCTCCAGGGTGGCATCCCAGGCGCGATAGACCGTCGCCATCCCGCCGCGGCCGACAAGCTCGTCGAGACGGTATCGGCCGCCGAGAATGGTGCCGGGCCCAACCGGCGGGGTGCTCCCGGCCGGCCGAGGCCCCTGACCGTCCGAGCGATCCTGGCCGCTGACTGGCCCGCCCGATCCCGGTTTCATCGGGCAGCGACAAGCGCCTGGGCGAGGTCGGCGGTCAGGTCATCGACGTCCTCGACGCCGACCGAGACCCGAATCAAGCCGTCGGCGACGCCGATCTGCTGCCGGACCTCTCGCGGCATCGAGGCGTGCGTCATGAGCGCCGGCGCCTCGATCAGCGATTCGACGCCGCCCAGGCTCTCGGCAAGGGTGAAGAGGCGCGTGCGTTTCAGCACCGAGCGAGCAGCCTCCAGACCGCCGGCAACCTCGAACGAGAGCATGCCCCCGAACCCGCGCATCTGCTTGCGGGCCAATTCGTGCTGCCGATGGCTGGGCAGCCCCGGGTAGATGACGCGCTCGACCCGCTCGTGGATCTCCAGGAACCGAGCGATGGTCAGCGCGTTCGCTTCGTGCTGGCGCATGCGCAGTGCGAGCGTCTTGAGCCCCCGCAGGACCAGATAGCTGTCGAACGGCCCCGGCACGCCGCCGACCGCGTTCTGGAGGAACTTCAGCCGCTGATAGAACGCTTCGTCGTTCGTGACGATAGCCCCGCCGATGACGTCGCTGTGGCCGCCGAGGTATTTCGTGGTGCTGTGGACGACGATGTCGGCGCCGAGCGCGAGCGGCTGCTGGAAGTACGGGCTCATGAAGGTGTTGTCGACGACGAGCGCGGCGCCGCGCCGGTGGGCGGCCTCGGCGACGGCGGCGATGTCGACGAGGTGGAGGAGCGGGTTCGTCGGCGTCTCGATCCAGACGAGCGCCGTCCGGTCGTTCATCGCCCGCGCGACGTTCGCCGGGTCGGTCGCGTCGACGAAGGTGAAGTCCTGGCCGGCCGGCCGGAGGACGCGCTCGAAGAGCCGGTAGGTGCCGCCGTAGACGTCGCTCGTGCAGATGGTGTGGGCGCCGGCCGGCAGCAGGTGCATGATGCAGTCTTCGGCGGCCAGTCCCGAGGCGAAGGCGAGGCCGAACCGCCCGCCTTCCAGCGAGGCGAGACAGGCTTCGAGGGCGGTGCGGGTCGGGTTGCCGGTTCGGGAGTACTCATAGCCCCGGTGCTGGCCGATGTCGGACTGTGCGTAGGTCGAGGTCGCGTAGATCGGCACGACGACGGCGCCGGTGGTCGGGTCGGGCTCCTGCCCGACGTGGATGGCGCGCGTGGCGAACCCCCAGCTCTCGTTCTCGTCCGGTACACGGGTCATCGTGACACTGTCTCCTTGGCGCCACGGCGCCGTTGTTGTGCGGCGAACTCCAGCAGGTCGAGGCGCGTGATGAGCCCGACGGCGCGGTCCGCCTTGGCGACGACGAGCGCCGCGCTGCCGCCGAGGATGGGGCCAAACGCCTGCTCGACGTCGGCCGAGGCGTCGATGAGCGGGAACGGCGGGCCCATGACGGCGCTGACCGGCGCCTCGACCTTCTCCGGCTCCCGGTAGATCGCGTCGAGCAGGTTCCGCTCGTCGATGGAGCCGACGATCCGCGCGACCGCCAGCGGCCCTCGCCCGTCCTGCTCGGCCACCGGCAGTTGCGACACGCCGAACTTCTGCATCCGGTCGATCGCTCGACCGACCCGCTCCTTCGGGTCCACCCAGAGGACCTCCGGGATCTCCTTGGAGCGCAATCGCAGGACGTCGCCGACGCGCTGGGCAGGGAACCGCTCCAGGAAGCCGTGCTGGCGCATCCATTCGTCGTTGAACACTTTGCTGAGGTAGTTCCGTCCGGTGTCCGGAAAGATGACGACGACGAGCTTGTTGGGCGGGAGCTCCCAGCAGGCTTCGAGCGCCGCGTGCATGGCGCAGCCGGCCGACCCGCCGATCAGGATGCCCTCTTCGCGCGTGACGCGCCGGGCCATCAGGAAGGCGTCGCGGTCGCTCACCCGGATGATCCGATCGACGAGCGAGAGGTCGATGGTGCCGGGGATGAAATCCTCGCCGATCCCCTCGGTCAGGTACGGGCGGGGAGTATCGCCGGAGTAGAGCGAGCCTTCGGGGTCGGCGCCGACCACGAGGACGTCGGGATTCTGCTCTTTCAGGTAGCGCGCCGTGCCGGTCACCGTTCCGCCGGTGCCCAGGCCGGTCACAAGCACGTCGATCGTGCCGTCGGTCTGCCGCCAGAGCTCCGGTCCCGTCGACTCGTAGTGGGCCTGTGGGTTGGCCGGGTTGAAGTACTGGTTGGGCTGGAAGGCGCCGGGGATCTCCCGAGCCAGCCGATCGGCGACGCTGTAGTAGCTCTCCGACGACTCGCGCGGCACGGCCGTCGGGGTGACGACCACCTCCGCTCCGTACGCCTTCAGGAGCGCCCGCTTCTCCATGCTGACCTTGTCGGGCATGACGCAGATCATCCGGTACCCCTTGAGCGCCGCTACGATGGCCAGCCCGGTGCCGGTATTGCCGCTCGTCGGCTCGACGATCGTCCCGCCGGGCCGGAGCAGGCCCCGCCGCTCGGCGTCTTCGACCATGGCGAGGCCGATCCGGTCTTTCACGCTGCCGCCGGGGTTGGCGCTCTCCACCTTTGCCAGCACGGTCTGCTGGACGCCGCGGGTGACCTTGCGGAGACGGACGAGCGGGGTGTTGCCGACGGTGTTGAGGATGCTGTCATAGACTTCCATTGAGATAACCTGCCTTTGAAGTGACCTGCCTTGTAGGTGCCTTTCTGTTCGAGTCGCTCACTAATTACATGATACCACATGATAAAATGAGCCTGACCCTCGCTTCTCAAGGGTCAAGCGCACGAAACCACGCGGAGGAACCATGAAGCTAGCCTTTCGGCCGCTTGACTTGCGGCTTAAGACGCCCTTTACGATCGCCCGCGGCACCCTGCGGGTTGCTCGCAACGTCCTCATCGAGCTCCGGCGCGGCGATCTCGTCGGCTACGGCGAGGCGGCGCCGACGACCAGCGGCTACTACGGCGAGACGCAGGAGTCGATTCTCGCCATCCTGGCGCACCTGGCGCCGGCGCTGGCCGACGGCCCCGATCACCTAGTGGGTCATTTGCCAAGTTTCTCGGCATTCGCTGATAGGTTGGTTGCTCGGTGAT
>JACQGW010000113.1 GCA_016199325.1 Chloroflexota bacterium | reverse complement strand
TCACCGAGCAACCAACCTATCAGCGAATGCCGAGAAACTTGGCAAATGACCCACTAGCGCGGTTCCGAGGGACAACGAACCGCCAGGACGCCAGGATCGCCAAGGAAGACGCCGAGAATTCGGGTTGGCCGCCTGGTAAATCCCTGCGCACGCCGCCCTATCGTGGAGAGAGAGGCGGAATCGAGATCTGGGCGACAACCGGCCCTTCGCCCGTCAGCACGATGGTATAGTTGCCGGCTTCGAGGACGGTCGTGCCGACCTGGCCGCCGGGCCGAGGGCCGATCGGCCTGCGCGTGTCGCTGGGATCGAGGATGACGACGCTCACCTTGCCGGTCAGGGCGAGGCGCAGGTCCTGCCGCGCGAGCACTCGGAGCATATCGGCTTTCGGGACGCCCGGCGAGAGATTCGCCGTCACCGTCGCCGACGATGCTGCGCTCGATCAGCCAGATGCGGGACGGCTCGACCTGGACCTGCTGGAGCCAGTCCGACCGGATGAGATCGGCGTTCTCCACCCGCTCCCGGCTCAGCTCCCGCCAACCGGTGCTATCACGGGTGAAGATGGCGACCAAGTGGGTCTGGTCATCCTTCGGCCGAGAGGCGTCGTGTCGGAGAAGCCCCACCGTGAAAACGGCCCAGAGCGGTAGATGCGCTGGAGAGTGGCGCGGGCGCGGCTCCGCAGCCGGTCTTCATTCATGCTCCCCCCGTCGAAGCTGTCGACGGCGACGAAGCTGCGGCGGTCCTGGCTGACGAACAGCACGACGTCGTCGCCGAGCGGCTCGACGTGGAGCAGGCTCGGCGGGTACTGGACACTCCAGCGCCGATCGGGATCAATCGACCAGGTCAGCGCGCCGGCGATCCTTGCGGCGGTCGGCGAGCGCGCGGGCACCGTGCGTGCAAAGCTCGCGGCTTGCGAGGGTGACGCAGCGACTGTTGGGGAGGCGGCGGACGTCGGCAGAGATGGAGCAAGTGTCGGCGTCGGGAAGGTCACTGCCCGAGCAGATGCCGTTGGACTGCTCGCGGCCGTCGACTGGCCGGGGCTTATCGACGTCTGCAGGGCTGCTGGAGCGCTCGTCGGCGTCGCCTCAACTGTGCTCGTCACCGGCGGCGCTGGAGGCGCGCTACGGGCAACGCCGATGAGAATGCTAGCCAGCAGCGCCAGAGCGAGCCTCACGATGGAGCGGCGCATGATTCTCTCGAATGCTCCTACTCGTAGTGATATCGGGCCGTGAGGAGTTCGACGCGGTCGCCTTCGACCACGTAGACGATGCGATGCTCGTCGGTCAGTCGGCGTGACCAGGTGTTTGGCGGTTCGTACTTGAGCCGCTCCGGTTTGCCGATACCGTGAAACGGATCCCTGGCTATCTGATCGATCAGCTCCAAGCAGCGAAGCGCGATTCCCCGATCGTTCTCTACCCAGTAGGTGAGATCTTCTCGAAACTGTTTGGAGATGATCACGCGTCGCTCTCGAACCGGGACAGCGGCGGCATCACTGCTCCGCTGAGAGCCGTCCCGCTCCTTTCGCTGACGGGCCGTCATGCAGCCCGAGCTCTCGGCGCAGTTGCTCGACGGTAACCTCTTCCCCCTCGCCCCGCTTGATCGACTCATATGCGGCGATGATGCGGGCTGCATTCCTGGGGGAACGGAAGAGATAGGCGGTCTCCTCGAGGCTGGCGAAGTCCTCCTCGGCGATCATGACCACAGCCTTCCCCTTTCGGCGCGTGATCGTTACGCGCTCTCGGTCCTCCGTCACTCGCTTGAGCAGACTGGCGAGATTCTGCCGAGCCTCGCTGTAGGTCGTGTGAACCATCAATCGTCCCCTTTCGGACTTGTACAATAATATTGTACTTCTGACCTGACGTGTCGTCAACTTCTGTGTTGCGATCCCGTTCCGCAGTGGACTATAGTGAGATCGACGGGGCGATGAGCCCCTTCGCCTGACTGGAGGCATGCGCCATGAGTATCTCGCACCGCTTCACGGTCACCGACCTCGATCTGCTGCCCGAGGACGGCAATCGCTATGAGATCATCGACGGAGACCTGTACGTGACGACGCAGCCGCACTGGTACCACCAGCTTACAAGCGGCCGCATTGTGGCTGCCCTGATGGCCTGGAGCGATCAGACCGGCGCGGGAGTCGTCGCGCCGGCGCCGGGCGTGATCTTTGCGCCCGACCAGGCGGTGGCCCCGGATCTCGTCTGGACAAGCCAGGAGCGAGTCGAGCGTATCCTCGGCGCCGACGGCAAGCTGCACGCGGCGCCCGACCTGATCGTCGAGGTGCTCTCGCCCGGCCGGCCGAACGAGGATCGAGACCGCGTGCTCAAGCTCCGCCTCTACTCACGCTACGGCGTCCGGGAATACTGGATCGTCGACTGGCGCGACCGGACGATCCAGCTCTACCGCCGAGAGCAGGCGGCCCTTCAGCTCGTCGGCACCCTGACCGCCGACGATACCGTGACCTCCCCTCTCCTTCCCGGCTTCGCCGCCCGTGTCCGTGACCTCTGCGCGGCGCCGCCCGGTAGGAGCGGTCCGGCAGACGGCTAGAGTGGCTTGCAGAGGGAGTGTTCCAGCGACCAACCGATATTCTTGGCGTCTTCCTTGGCGGTCTTGGCGCCGCGGCGGTTCGTTCTCTCTCGGCACCGCTCCAACTCGAAAGGCCCTCACGGCCGGGACGTCACCGGGAGCACCAGCGCCGACGGGTGCGTGGCGTCGTGGTAGACCGTCTGCTCGGCGGCGACCATCGTCGTGCCGGTGGCGAGTGGCTCGCCGGTCCCGAGGTTGCGGCTCCAGCGAGGATGGGAGCCGCTCGCCACCTGGAGCCGGATGCGATGGCCCGGCTGGAATCGGTTCGCCGTCGCCCAGAGATCGATCTCGATGCGCAGGCTGCCGTCCGGCTGCGGCTCCCCCCTGCCCGGCTCAACCCTGAACAACCCGTCGCAGAGATTGATGGAACGGCCGTCCGGGTGGACGTCGCAGAGCCGGCCGGCGAAATCGGTGTGGGCCAGACTGGATCGAACGTAGAGCGCCAGCCGGACCGGACCGACCACCTCGACCGGGGCCGCCAGCGGCGGCGTCGTGTAGCAGAGGACGTCGCGCCGGGCTTCCAGCACTCGGTTGTCCTTCGGGCCGGCGCCGGTCAGCAGGAACGTCCCGCCGACCGTTGGCGTCGGGTCCGCCGGGTCGTAGCGGTAGCGATCGGGCGGTGCGTCCGCTTCAGCCGCTGCCGTCGAGAGATGGCCGGCGCGGTGGAGGGAGTAGCGTGTCGGTCGGGCCGGCGGTGGCCAGTGGTCTATCTCCCGCCACTCGTCGGCGCCCATGACGTACAAGCGTACCGGGTGTCGCCGGAGCCGCGCCGCCTCGCCCTTCAGATGGGCGTCGAACCAGGCCAGACCCTCGCCGACCGCTACCTGTAGCAACTGGACGTTGCTCTGGCTGTGGGCCCAGGGACCAATCGTCAGGAAGGGCAATTGGCCGGCCGCCTGGAGCGCGGCGTAGTCGGCGAGCAGCTCGCGGAGGAAGAGGTCGTACCAGCCGCCGATGAGATGGGCGGGCAGGGCGACCCGGCCGACGGCTCGGCTGTGGTCGGCCGCAGCCCAGAACGGGTCGTCGGGCCGGCGCTGGGTGACCAACGTCCGGTAGAACGGAACCGGCTCGCCCGCGATGAGGGTGTCGGCCTCGCCGACCGGCAGATGTTGCAGCGCGCGGGCGAGGATGCGCTCCTGGCAGAGCACCTGCCAGATCATCGCCGCTGCTGACATCCTGTGCATGGATGCGATCAGGCTGACACTGTGCAGCCAGCGAAGCGTGGTGAGCAGGGCGAAGGAGCCGTCCGGGTGGAAGACAGAATGGAGCTGCGAGCTGCCGACCACCGGAACGAGCGCCCGCAGCGACGGCGGCGCCTCGCCGGCCACGGCCCACTGGACGTAGCCCAGATAGCTCGGCCCCCACATGCCGAGGATGCCGTTGAACCAGGGCCGAGCGGCCAGCCAATCGACGGTCGCTCGCCCGTCGGCAGCCTCGTGGACGAACGGCTCGACGCTCCCCTTACCGACGAACGGGCCGCGGGTCTCCTGGAGAACGACGTGATACCCGCGCTCGGCAAAGCAAGGGTAGAAGAAGTCGTTGACCGGGCGGCTCGGCCCGGTCCGGCCGTACGGCGTTCTGACCAGGATCGTGGGGAAGCTCCCGTTGGCCGACGGCGCGTAGTGGTCGGCGAGCAGGACTGCGCCGTCGGGCATCGGCACCGGCACGTCCCGCTCGACGCCGACCCGGTACCGCGGCGCCGGCAGCCCCAGCCAGCGGCCGATCAGATACCGGCGGGAGCGATAGAGCCCGAGGCCGGCCAGCCCCAGGATGCCCAGCGCAAGACGCAGCCTGCTCACGCCCCGTTGCTCTCCTCGGGCCGATAGAGCGGCTGGCAGAGGGATTGACCAAGCGAACAACCGATGTGCATGGCGTAGTCCTTGGCGATCTTGGCGTCTTGGCGGCTCGTTTTCTGTCGGCACCGCGCTAGGACTGTTTCAGCACCACCTTCCCGCTCCGTTCGTCGGCGAACGCGCCGTCGACCAGGGCCGGCCGGCCGTTGACGAGGACGTGGACCATGCCGGTGGCGTACTGGTTGGGGCGCTCCAGCGTGCCACGCTCGGCGAACGTCGCCGGATCGAAGACGGCGACGTCGGCCCAGGCGCCGACGCGGATCACGCCGCGGTCACGCAGGCCCATCCGGCGGGCCGGCATCTCGGTCAGTCGGTGGATGGCCTGCTCCTGGGAGTAGAGGCGAGCCTCACGGACCGACCAGCGGTAGAACCAGGATGCCCAGGTGAAGGCGCCGGGGAAGATCTGCGTCGCCAGCGGCCCATCGGTTGCCAGCGCCGTCGCGTCCGAGCCGGGCATGCAGACCGGATGGCGAAACGCGAGCTCTCGCTCGTGGTCGCTGTGGACCGGCGAGTAGACCAGCGGCGCCATCGGGTCGGTGGGATCGGTCCGAATCACCTCGCAGAGCGCCTCGAAGGGCGAGACGCCGATCTCGTCGCCAATGGACTGAAGGCTCCGGCCCAGCCAGTTCGGACGAGCCCCGCCCTGGAGCAGGAAGATGGTATCCCAGCCGCCATAGCGGCCGAACCAGGCGATGATGCTCTGGTGCTTCGCCATCTCGGCCCGCTGCCCCCGGTCGGCCAGCCGCTCCCGGACCCGGTCCGGCCCGCCTTCGAGCGCCCAGGGGGGCAGGGCAACGGCCAGGTTTACCAGGCCGAAGGTGCGAGTATGCGCGTCGAACGTCACGTCCTGGCGGCGGCCGCGAGCGGCGTCGACCAGGCCCAGCGCCTTCTCGACGGTGCCGCCGTGGCGGGCGCCGTGGCGCGGGATCAGGTGGGAGATCTGGAGCGGGACCTCGGCGCGGTCGGCGATCCGGATCACCTCGTCGATGGCCTCGACGGCCTTGTCCTCCCGATCGCGCACGTGACTGGCGTGGATGCCGCCCCGGCGGCCGGCGACCCGGCAGAGCGCCTCGAGCTCGGCCTCGTCGGCCGATTGCCCGGGCACGTACTCCAGCCCGGTGGACAGGCCGAAGGCGCCGGCCGAGATTAGGTCGTCGGTCAGGCGAGCCATCGCGGCGATCTCGTCGGGCTTCGCCGGTCGCTCGTCCCAGCCGACGACGGCGAGCCGGACGGCGCCGTGGGCGACGAGGGGCGCGACGTTGATGGCCGGTCGGGCGGCGGCCATCCGGTCCAGGTACTCCTCCCAGGATCGCCAATCGACGACGACCGACGGATGGGCGCCGTAGACGTTGGCGCGGACGTGGGCCGGATCGCGGACCGGAATGCAGCCGTGGCCGCAGTTGCCGAGGACTTCGGTCGTCACCCCCTGGACGATGGCGCTACAGGCGCGGGGGTCGCCCAGAATCGTGAAATCCGAGTGGCCGTGGATGTCGACGAAGCCGGGTGCGACGACGAGGCCGGTCGCGTCGAGCGTCCGCGCCGCCGGCAGTTCGCCGAGCTCGCCGATGGCGGCGACCCGGCCATCCCGCACGCCGACGTCGGCACGAACAGCCGGCCGGCCGGTGCCGTCGACGAGCGTGCCCCCACGAATGAGCAGGTCGAGCATGCCTCACCTCCGGTGGTTTCTGATAGCGCAGTATACCGTAAGTGCGGGGCCGATGCTTCGTTCTGTCAGGTGCGTTTGGTGGCCTGGGACCCGGGATCTCTTGCCAGCCCGCCGGCAAAGGCTATAGGGGATGCTCAAGGGTGAGGCATGGTTCATCCTGACCGGCCATCCTTCCGGGCTGACCCGAGACATCTTGACCAGCGAGCGAGGGCTCTTTGACCTGGTCCTCAAGCTGGAGGAGATGGACCAGCAGACGACCTATCGCATGCTGGTCAACTATCTGAACAGCCTGGAGACGCTCGTCCAGCTTGATCTCATGCGTCGATTGCCGACTGAACGCGCCGCTCTGTATGAGCCCACTCCCATGTTATTGGGGAAACCCCGACGAGGCGAACCTTCGGACTGAGACCGACAAGGCTGGGGGCGCTCAACCGGAGGAATGCCTTGTCGCTCATCTGCCCGCTTCTGTCAAGCGAGCCGGAACCGGCCCGTGGTATAATGCGTAGGCGGGAAGGCGGCCCATTTCGCCTGGCCGGCTGCTCCCGCTCCGAGCAGAACGGAGCGCATGGACGTTACGCACCTCAGCCTCACGAACTTTCGGAACTACGCCCGCCTGGAGCTCGACCTGCCGGCGGGGATCGCCTTGTTCCACGGCGCCAACGCCCAGGGAAAGACCAACCTCCTCGAAGCCATCTACTTCCTGGCGACGACGAAATCGCCCCGAGCGACCGCCGACCGCGAGCTGATCAACTGGCTGGCGCTGGAAGACCCGCTGCCGGCCTCGCACCTCGCTGCCGCCGTCCACCGCCGCCGCGGGAACATCCGGGTCGAGATCGGGATGATGGCCCGCGAGGCGCGGGAATCGCCGGAGGATACCTTCTCCCTCGCCGCCGCCGGCAGCGTCACGAAGCGGGTCAAGGTGAACGGCATCGTCAAGCGGGCCGTCGACTTCATCGGCCACGTGAACGTCGTCCACTTCAGCCCGCAGGACATCGACCTGGTGACCGGCGCGCCCGCCGTCCGCCGGCGCTACCTCGACGTGACCAACGCCCAGGTCGACGGCCAGTACGTCCGCGCGCTCCAGCAGTACAACCGCGTCCTGCTCCAGCGCAACCACCTGCTCCGGCTGATCCGTGACCGCCAGGCCTCGGCGGACCAGCTCGCCTTCTGGGACGAGCAACTGGTCACCTACGGCAGCGCCATCGTCGCCCGACGGCAGCGGACGGTCGGCGAGCTGAACGGCTTCGTTCAGGAGATCCACCGGACGCTCACCGGCTCGCCGCAGTACCTTGAAACCGGCTACAGAGCCAGTGTCGGCGGGGCAACGGCGGTTGAGGCGGCCGGGCGGCGTGAGGGACCGGGCGCCGCGCTGGCCTCCGAGGCGGCGGTGGCCGAGACCTTCCGCCGCGGTCTCCGGGAGGTGCGCGCACGGGAGATCCTCCAGGGCGCCTCGCTCGTCGGCCCGCATCGGGATGACCTGGCCTTTCGTGTCGACCGCGTCGACGTCCAGACGTTCGGCTCCCGGGGCCAGCAGCGAACAGTCGCCCTGGCGATGAAGCTGGCCGAGGCGCGGTTCATCGAGCAGGAGGCCGGGGAGACGCCGATCTTGCTGCTCGACGACGTGCTCTCCGAGCTGGATCACGTGAGACGGCGCCAGGTGCTCTCGTCGGTCCGGCCCGACCAGCAGGTGCTGATCACGACGACCGAGCTCGACCCCTTTGCCGCCGAGTTTCTCGCACGGGCGGCGCTCTTTGCCGTCGCCCAGGGGCGCGTCTGCCGCGCCGCCGCGTCATGAACCAGGAGATAGTCGTGTCCAACCTCCGCATCCGCCTGTGCTCTCTCGCCCTGGCAGCAGCCCTGCTCGTCGCCGCCTGCACCGGCACGCCGCCTGCGCCCTCGCCGGTCGCTCCCACCGCCGTCCCGACCGTCGGAACCTCCGCGTCCGCCTCGCCGGCGGCTGTCGAGCCCACCCGGCCGGCGCCGAGCCCGACGGTGCCACCGTCTCCGACGCCGGCATCCCAGGCGACGGCGACGAGCCAGCCGGCCGCCACGGCCTCACCCGCCGCGACGAAAGCGGCCGTCGCCGCCGATCTGGCGTTTTCCAGCCAGCGGGCTGCCGCGCACGTTCAGGCGCTGGCCGGCAAGATTGGCTCGCGCCCGGCCGGCTCTCAGAGCATCGCCGCCGCGCGCGACTACATCGCCGACGAGCTGGCGGCGATCGGCTACCGGGTCGAAAAGCAGCCGTTTACCTTCTCCCAGATGATCGACCGCGGCACCGAGCTGTCGGTGGCTCAGCCGGCGATGAAGCTGGACCCGGCGCCGCTCTACAATACGGCGTCGGGCGAGGTTACGGCCGCGGTGGTGAGCGCCGGGCTCGGGCGGCCGCAGGACTTCCCCGCCGACACCCGCGGGAAGATCGCGCTGGTCGAGCGAGGCGTCATGATCTTCCAGGAGAAGGTCGACAACGCTGCCGCGGCCGGCGCCGCCGCCGTCGTCATCTTCAACAACCGGAGCGGCAACTTCCGGGGCGAGGTGCGCCAGCGGCCACGTATTCCCGTCGTCTCCATCTCCCAGGAGGAGGGCCAGGCGATCCGCGACCTGCTGGCCAGAGGGCCGGTGCGGCTGCATCTGAAGGTCGACGTGGAGGCCGTCGAGCAGGCGGCGCACAATGTCGTCGCGACGAAGCCGGGCCCGGCCGACCGCGTCGTCGTCATCGGCGCCCACTACGACTCGGTCGAGGCCGGCCCCGGCGCCAACGACAACGGCTCCGGCACGGCGACGGTGATCGAGCTGGCGCGGGCGACGGCGGGGCGGCCGTACCCCTTCACGCTTCGGTTCATGCTCTTCGACGCTGAAGAGCTGGGCTTGCTGGGCAGCCGGGCCTACGTGCGGGGACTCTCGGACGCCGATCGGGAGGCGATCGTCGCGATGATCAACCTCGACATGGTCGGCGTTGGCGATGCCCTCCGCTTCGGCGGGAGCGACGACCTCGAGCAGTTGGCGCTGGACCTGGCGAAGGAGGAGGGGGTCCCGGCCGGCCGGCTCGGCCAGGCGCTGCGCGGCGCCAGCGATCACGCTAGCTTCAGCGCCGTGGGCGTTCCCGCTATCTTCTTCTATCGCATCGAGGATCCAAACTACCACACCGCCGACGATAAGCCGGAATTCGTCAAGCCGGAGCACCTGGCGGTCGCCGGGAACCTCGTCCTGAAGCTCCTCGACCGGCTGGCCCGGCCGTAACGGGGTCCAGGGTTCATGGTCTGAGGTTCAGGGTTCGAGGGTCAGGGCTTGGGCTCGGGGGGAGGCAGCGGATGGGGAATGAAGGCGAGAAGGGGCCGGGGGAAACGCCGCGCTGGTTGAATCGCCCGGTCGACCGCTGCCGGCGCTGCGGCGCGACGCAACCGCCGGGTGAGGAAGCGTGCCGGCGCTGTGGCGGCCCGCTTGTTCGCGTGACTGAGCGGACGGAGATCGTCGATCGCTAGCCTAACTTTCGTGCAACCAGTGACCGATTCGACAAACCACAAACCAGAAACCCCCGATCCTGGCATACTTCGTGCCGCACCCACGCAAACAGCGATTTCCCGCAGACGAGCAGTCCAATGACCAAGCGTATCCTTGTCGTCGACGACGACCCCGCGTTCGTCGAATTCACCCGCCAGGCCCTCGAACGCCAGGGCTATGAGGTGTGCGTCTGCCAGGAGGCAGAGCGAGCGATTGAGCGGGTCCGCGAGTGGTCCCCCGACCTGGTGCTGCTCGATCTGCGCATGCCGGAGCGGACGGGCTGGGAGATCCTGGAGCTGCTCCGGCTCCGCCCGACCACCCGCCGGATCCCGATCATCATCACCACCGGGCAGGTGCTCGACGTCAAAGCCAGCCTCCCCCTCATCCATGAGCGGCACGTCGACGTCCTCTTCAAACCCTTCGAGCTTGACGAGCTCCTCCACAAGGTCGAGCAGTGCATCGGTCCCGCTTCGGCGGCCGAGCCACCTGAACCCGGGGCCGGGCCTGGCGACGCCGATCACCGAGGCTGAGCAGCCTCGAAGTTCCCTTGTGCAGCGCGGAATTGGCAATACCCTGAGACTGTGGTAAGCTCCCGATGTCGCGGCGAACTCGCTCTGGACGGGAGGTTGGTGACCGATGGCTGAGGATCGTGCATCCGGGTCCGTGGAGATCATCGCCGAGGCGATGGCGAAAACCCTTGAAGCGCGCCACGCGGGCAGGTTTACCGTCGAAGAGATCGCGACGATTCGCACCAGGATCGGCCGGTATCTGGCGGCGGCCGACAAGCTCCGGGAATACCGTCTGAGCAACGCGGACGAGCCCGATCTCGTCTTCATGCCATACCGGCGGGAGGAGTAGACGGTGGGCTCGACAGAACTGGCCTTTGCTTCCATTCGGGACCTGGCGCGGTTGATCCGCTGCGGGGAGACGACGCCGACGGCGCTCGCCGAGTACTTCCTCGACCGCCTGGAAACCGTCGGCCGCCGGCTCAATGCGGTGGTGACGATCACGCGCGAGCGCGCACTGCGCGAGGCGCGGCTGGCCGAGGAGGAGCTGGCAGCCGGCTACGACCGCGGCCTGCTCCACGGCATCCCCTACGGCGCCAAGGACTTGCTGGCGACGGCCGGGATTCCGACCACCTGGGGAGCGGCTCCGCTGCGCGACCAAGTCTTCCCCGAGGACGCGACCGCCATCGTCCGGCTGCGGGACGCCGGGGCCGTCCTCGTCGGGAAGCTGGCGATGGTCGAGATCGCCGGCGGCATGGGCTATACCCAGCCGAATGCCTCGCTGACCGGACCCGGGATCAACCCCTGGAATGAAGACGCCTGGAGTGGCGGGTCGTCCAGCGGCTCGGGGTCGGCCGTCGGCGCCGGCGCAGTGCCCTTCGCCCTCGGATCCGAGACGTGGGGATCGATCCTGGTGCCGGCCAGCTACTGTGGCGTCGCCGGACTGCGCCCGACCTACGGACGGGTCAGCCGGCGTGGCGCCATGGCGCTCTGCTGGACGCTGGACAAGATCGGCCCGCTCTGCCGGACCGCCGACGACTGCGGTCTCGTCCTTGCGGCCATCGCCGGCCCCGATCCCGGCGACCCGACAACGCTGCCGTCCGTGTTCCAGTATGCGCCGGCGTCGACCCGCTCGGCCGGGTTCCGGCTCGGCGTGCTGCGGGAGGGGCTGGACGCGATGCAGCCCGAAGTCCGCGACAGCTTCCTCGCATCGCTGGACGTCCTGGCGGAATGTGCCACGCTCGAGGACGTGGCGCTGCCCGACTTCCCGTATGGGGAGGCCGCGACGATCATCGTGGGTGCCGAGGGTGCCGCCGCGCACGAGGAGCTCATCGAGGGCGGCCGGATCGCCGGCCTGACGGCGCCGGAGTGCCGGCTCGGCGGCTACGCCGGCACCCTGATCCCGGCAGTCGACTATCTGCGGGCGCTGCGGATCCGCCGGCACGTCGCGGTGGCGCTCGACCAGTTGTTCGCCCGGCACGACGCAATCGTCTGCCCGGCGACGGGCGTGGTCGCGAGTCCCCTGAGCCTGAACTTCGATGAGTACGCGGGCACGGTCCGGCGCCTGACCATCGGCTCCGCCGGGAACCTTGCCGGCCTGCCCGCCATCAGCGTACACAACGGCTTCGGCGAGCGCGGCTTGCCGACCGGACTCCAGATCGTCGGCCGCACCGGCGCGGAGAGCACGATCCTGGCCGTTGCCCGTGCCTATGAGGCCCGCACGCCCTGGCATGCGAAGCACCCGACGTGGTGAGCGCGGCGTCGTGGGGGAACTCGTGGGAACTCGTGGGAAGGAGGTCGATGGCGAGCCGGACGCATGATGGGGCCGGCTACGGCCCGTGGGCGGGGAGGGGAAATTGGACCTGCTTGACGTCGTGACGCTTGGCGAAAGCATGGTTCTGCTGGTGCCGACGAGCGCCGGCCCGCTGCGCCACGCCACGCATTTCGAGCGGCATCTGGCCGGTGCCGAGTCGAACGTCGCCATCGGGGTTGCCCGGCTCGGCGGTCGGGCCGGCTGGATCAGCCGGGTCGGCGACGACGAGTTCGGCCGGTACGCGCTGGCAACGATTCGGGGTGAGGGCGTCGACGTCTCCCGGGTCGTCGTCGATCCGGCGGCGCCAACCGGCGTCTTCTTCCGGGAGCGGCGTGAGCTCGGCCCCGTCCGGACCTACTACTACCGTCGTGGCTCGGCCGCCAGTCGGCTCTCACCCGACGACGTCCCCGCCGAGTACCTCAGCGCCGCCCGGTATCTGCACGTCACCGGCATTACCCCGGCGCTCTCAGCCGCCTGCGCGGCGGCCGTGCGTCACGCCGTCGACGTCGCCCGTGCGGCCGGCGTCGTCGTGACCTTCGACCCGAACTATCGGCAGCGTCTGTGGCCGGCGATCGAGGCGAAGCCGGTCCTCCTCGATCTTGCGGCCCGCTGCGACGTTCTCCTGCCGGGGCTCGACGAAGCGCAGATCCTGACGGGCGAGACGTCTGCCGAGGCGGCGGGCGAGCGCCTGCTGGCGCTCGGACCGCGGCTGGTCGTCGTGAAGCTGGCCGCCGAAGGCTGTCTGGCCGTTTCTGGGGAGGGAGCCGTGGCGGCGCCGGCCCTGCCGCTCCGGCGGGTGGTGGACCCGGTGGGTGCCGGCGACGCGTTTGCCGCCGGCTTCCTCGTCGGCCAGATCCGCGGCTGGGACCTGCCCCGCACGCTGCGGCTGGCCAATCTGATGGGCGCCTACGCGACGACGGTGCCGGGCGACGTCGAGGGGCTGCCGACCTGGCAGGAGATCGAGACGTTCGGCGGTGTCGACGTAGTACGGTAGCAGTCAGCGGTCAGCTTTCAGCACGAAGCAAAAAGCGAGGGACCTGGAGCGTCATCATATCGCTCTCCAGGCCCCTCGCTTCTTGCTGAAAGCTGACGGCTAACAGCTTCGTCGCGCGCTCGGCGGGGCTCGAACCCACAACCTCAGCCTCCGCAGGGCTGCGCTCTATCCATTGAGCTACGAGCGCCAGGCTCGCTGACCGCGCAGACAGCCATTTCTGTTGCCTGCTCCAGCGAACGGGTGCCGAAGGTGGGATTTGAACCCACACGGAGTTTCCCCCACTACGCCCTGAACGTAGCGCGTCTGCCGTTCCGCCAC
>JACQGW010000110.1 GCA_016199325.1 Chloroflexota bacterium | reverse complement strand
GGCCAGGGATCAGGGGCCAGGGATCGGGGGCCAGGGGTCGGGGAGCGGGGGTTGGGGATTCGGCGTGGGCGCGGGCTGAGAGGGCCGGGGTGATGGCGCTGGGAAGCGTGCCCAGGCGATCGTCGCCGGCTCCGATGGGATGGACGGCGCCGTTCGGATCGTGTCCGTTGGCGGATAGAGGCGTGAAGGTACGACCAGCGCCATCCCGATTGCTCCCGGCCCTCACCCCCGGCCCCTCTCCCACTGAGAGGGGAGACGCTGAGAGGGGAGACGCTGAGAGGGGAGATGCTGAGAGGGGAGACGCTGAGAGATGAGACGCTGAGAGGGAAGACGGCGCGGCCTGCGGCCCCCGACCCCTGGCCCCCGACCCCCGATCCCCCTCGTCGCGCTGCGCGGCCATCAGGCGGGCGTAGACGCCGTTCGCCCGCAGCAGATCGGCGTGGCGGCCCGTTTCGACCAGGCGGCCCTCTTCGAGGACCAGAATGCGGTCGGCGTCGACGACGCTGGAGAGGCGGTGGGCGATGATGAGCGTTGTGCGCCCGCGCATCAGCCGTTCGGGCGCGTCCTGGATTGCCGCTTCGCTCTCGCCGTCGACGCTGCTGGTGGCCTCGTCCAGCACCAGGACAGGGGCATCCTTGAGGACGGCACGGGCGATTGCGATCCGCTGCCGCTGCCCGCCGGATAGGCGGACTCCCCGCTCGCCGACGACCGTCTCATAGCCCTGGGGCAGCGCCGCGATGAACTCGTGCGCGTTGGCCGCCCGGGCGGCGGCCTCGAGCTCGGCCTGGCCGGCGTCCGGCCGGCCGAAGCGCAGATTCTCGGCGACGGTCCCGTGGAACAGGTACGTGTCCTGAGCGACGACGGCGATGCGGCGGCGGAGCGTCTCGAACGAGAGATCGCGCAGGTCGGCGCCGCCGAGCAGGATCTTCCCCTGCTGCGGGTCGTAGAAGCGGAGGAGCAGCGCGACCACGGAGGACTTGCCGGCGCCGCTGTGTCCGACGATGCCCACCCGCTCGCCGGCGCGCAGGGTGAAAGAGAGATCGCGCAGGGCCGGCCGCCGGCCACCCAGGTAGCCGAACGTGACCGACTCGAACCGGATGGCCTCGCCTTCGACCGATGCCGGCACAGCAGGCTCCTGCACCTCCACCGGCGTCTCCATCAGCCCGAAGATGCCCATCGCGGCCGACGTCGCGATCATCCCACGATGGTAGAGCTGGGTCAGCTCCCGCAGCGGCCGGAACACCTCGACGCCCAGCAGGAGCACGACGAGGAGCGGAGCGAGGTCCAGCTCCCCCCGGGAGACGCGCACGGCGCCCCAGCCCAGCGCGAGCGCCGCCCCGGCCGAGATGCTCAGCATGGCGAGGCCGCCGCCGGCGATGTTCACGGCCAGGACCATCATCGTGCTGTGGAAGAGCGCGCGGGCGCGCGCGGCCAGCCGCTCGCCGTGGGCCCGGCTCTGCCCGAATGCCTTCAGCGTGGGCAGGCCCTGAACGGCGTCGACGAAGTCCGATCCCATCTCGGCGTAGGCCCGGCGGCGGGCCATGGAGCTGTTGCGGGTCCAGCGGTGGAACAGCGCCGGCGTCGCCAGCGTGAGCAGCGCGAAGCCCAGGAAGATGAACGCGGTGGGCAGATCGAGCGTCGCCATGAAGGCGAAGATGGCGACGGGCGCCAGCGCCGCGACGAGCAGTTGCGGAAGATACTGGCCGAAGAAGCTTTCGAGCATCTCGACCCCCTCGACGAGCGAGAGGAGGACGTCGCCGGTGCGGCGCTCGTCGAGGTGGCCGGGGCCGAGCGCCAGCACGTGGGCGGCGAGGTTGCGCCGGAGCGCAACCTTGACGGCGGCGGCGGTGTGGTGGGCCATCATCTCCCGGGCGAACTGGAAGATCGACCGGAGGACGATGGCCCCGGCAACGGCGCCGACGGGGCCGATCAAGGCTGGGAGCGAGGCGCCGCGGAAGACGAGGGCGATGGCATAGCCCGACAGCGCGAGGCGAGCGACGCCGGCCGCGGTTTCGAGCAGGCCGAGGAACGCCGCCAGGAGGATCCGCGCGCGGACGCCGCGGGTGAGCGCGAGGAGACGTCGATCGAGATACACGTACACCACCTTATCGTGAGCTGGGCGGGCGGATCTGGCTGCCCGGGGCCGACCGACGGCCCCGGGTGATCGCGGCAAGCGACTGCCGGCTTGATCCAGAGTACCACAAATGCGATGCATTCGCAATAGATTGATGGAGACGCTGCGAGAGCGCAGAGACAGAGAGCAGAGGAAGATGTGGGGACCTCCACCCATCGTGCATTCTCTCTGCGTCATTCGCGTCCTTGCGACGAGGTTCAACGGCTGCTCCAGTCTGACACCTGACCCCATATGACGTCCCAATATGTTGACACTGTCAGATCAAAGTGCTAGAATTAGGCCAGGAAGACCTGGGGGTGACTGCATGCCTGATGGGGACGTTATCCCGCGACGGCCGGTGCCGCTCTGGAAACGACCGTACGCTCTTATGCACGAGGAAGCGGACACCGAAACGATCGCAGCCGGGGTCGCTGGCTCGCTCTGGAAGAGCCTAAGCAGCAAAGGCGGCCTGCCTGGTGCGAGCGAATTCGCGGATGTCGTCGGACGTGTTGCTTCACAGGAGATCACGCTGATGGATGCACTCGAACAGCTCCGTGAAATCGAGTGGCAAAACAGTGGGCACCTTCATACCCGGCTGGCCGCACGCGCCGTTGCCACACTACTTGTAGGAATCAGTCAGGGTGACCCTCTTATGGGCCCACCTCTCAGGGTCGTTATCGAGCATTTCTGTTGGGAGATGGTCCGTTTCCAGTTGGTCGGACGGATCGGGCCTGATCGCCAGGGCAACTGGTTCTCGACTTATGATGAACGTCTTGCTTGGGAACAGAAACTCAAAGAGGCGCTGTGGCCGAAGATCGCTCCCTTGGTTACAAGCCTGGAGCATGATCCAACCGGCAGGCGATCGATGGGAGTCCGTGTGCCGGCCCCGAGCGGTCCGACCACCGCCAGTGTGCTGGATATGGATCTGCTCTGCGGGGCGTCCAGCGGTTAGGAGGTTTCGCTGTGTGCATGAAGTGTGCGGGAACGCCGGCATGCTACCAGGTCTTTTTTTGGCGGCGATGGCCGAGTGAGATTTGCGCCGGATGGAGAGCCGCCAGGGCCGACGCTCCACTACCACATTGATGATTTTGCGATCGCGCAGTCGTTCGGCGTCGCTCTGCCGGGCGAGATGGCCGACCTCGTCGACGTGACTGGAGCCGTCTACGTTGCCGACCGCCTATCGCGCAGGCATCCCGACCACGCAGACCGTTATCACCCGCACTGGACGCGGCACATCGCAATCCGCTTACCACTTCGGAACCCTGCCCGCTGGAGTCAGCCGTCCCTGGCGGAGCGACTCCGCAAGCTGCTCTGGTTTCTCACCGACGATGTGTGGCACTTCGAGTTCGTGCCACGATCTGTTCGGCCGCGTGTGTCGGAGACCGTCAGGTTCTTGTTCTCGCCGCCGCTCCTGGAACCAGTGACCGTCGCCCTGTTCAGTGGCGGGCTCGACTCGCTTGCGGGCGCCTGCCGGGAGTTACTCGATCACCCTGCGGGTAGTCTCGTCCTTGTCTCGGGCAACACCAACCCACGTATCGGTGCGCTCCAGGAACGCCTAACTCATGGTCTGAAGCAGAAGTCACAGCGTCACATCCTGCCAGTCGAAGTGCAGTTTGGTCTCCGTGGACGCGGGGGCCAGTACGACAAGGATGAGTGGACTCAGCGCTCGCGCGGCTTCATCTTTCCTGTTCTCGGCGCAGTAGCCTCACTATTGGCAGGCACCGATCACCTCGCGATCTACGAGCCAGGTATCGGCGCGATTAACCTCCCATACACTGAGGCACAGCTTGGTGCTCAAAGCACTCGCGCGACCGACCCGCGCACGTTGGCCGCGCTCTCGAACCTGATCACTTTGGCTACAGGACGGCAGTTCGAGATCCGTGCCCCATTCCTGTTCGCGACTAAGGCCGAGCTCTGTTGTAGCATCCTGGAACTGGGTTTGAGCGATCTTGCGACGCAGACGCTGTCCTGTGACAGCGTCTCCTTGAGGGTCGCGAACCACACCCACTGTGGACTCTGCACCTCGTGCTTACTCCGACGCCAAGCGCTCGACGCCGTCGGGCTTGGCGATCTCGATGCGCGCTGCAACATTTACCTGCGAGACGTTATGTCCACGGGATTGCGGTTCGAGAAGCTGCATAACCTGCGCGCGATGGACTATCAAGCGGCTCAACTCGACTGGGCACTACACCAGGCACAGTCATGGCGGGAGCTCAGTCGCATGTATCCACAACTCATCGAGATTGTGGCAAGTCTGGCCGGTCGTGGGCACGGCTCGATGCTCATCGAGACTCAGCTTATCAGTCTCTACCGTCGATACTCCGATGAGTGGGCACGTTTCCGATCTCGGCTACCGATTACGCCTGCCGCATAGACGCGGCTAGAGAGGAGATGCCAATGGACTGGGATGTGCTCCGATCACGAGATCCACGCCAGCTTGGTCGAAGGCTCCATGAGGCCCGCACGGCGCGGGGCCGGACTCAGCAGGAGGCGGCCGACCACTTGGGCGTTGCCCGGACGACCATCACCGCCATCGAGAAAGGTCAGCGCCGGATCCAGGCTTCTGAGATCGTTCGACTTGCCTCGTTCTACGGCAGAAGTGTCGGGGAGCTTCTTCGGCCGGGCACGCCGGCTGATGCATTCACGGTCCAACTCCGAGCCGTGCTGCTCCCTGGCATGGATGTCGAGAACGAGATCGCTTCGGGCACGGCCGAGTTTCAGCGACTCTGCGAGGATTACCTGGAGTTGGAGCGGCTGTGCAACGCGCCCCTGGCTCGGAAGTACCCGGAACAGTACCGTATCGAAGGTGTCTCTCCGGAAGCAGCAGGCGAGGACGTCGCGGGTGCCGAGCGGAATCGGCTCGGGCTGGGCGACAGTCCAGTACTCAACCTGCGCGAGCTCCTGGAGAACGACGTCGGGTTGCGCATCTTCTACGTCGACCTTCCGTCGCGGATCGCCGAGATGTTCGCCTACACGGAGGAGCTGGGCGGCTGTCTGGCCGTCAACAGGAAGCATCCCGAGGAGCGTCGCCGGATGTCCTTGGCCCACGGCTACGCGCACTTCCTCGCCCACCGGCATCGTCCGGAGATCGCCGTTCTCGGCCGCTATCAGCGCCAACCGGAGCAGGAGCGATTCGCCGATGCCTTCGCCCGGGCTTTCCTGCTGCCGGGCCCTGGGTTGCGACGCCGCACCAACGATCTCAAGCGCAGTCGCCAGGGCCGGTTCACACCGGCGGACCTCTGCGTCCTTGCCGATTTCTACTTCGTGTCGGTCGAGGCGCTCACGCTCCGCCTGGAGGAGCTCCACCTGATACCGCCGGGCACCTGGGATCGGCTCCAGCAGACCGGGTTCAAGCCGCAGGAGGCCAGGGAGATCCTCCAATTGAGGCCCCGTCCAGCGCCGGACCAGAAGGTTCCCCTTCGATACCTGTATCTGGCCGCGGAGGCATTCGAGCAAGACGATCTCAGCGAGGGCCAGTTCGCCCGATTTCTCCGGGTCGATCGGCTGGAGGCGCGGCGTCTCTTCGCCGAGCTTGCCAGCCGCACGATCACTTCGGATGACGGGACCACCGAGATGCTTTCCCTCGATCTCGGCAACTCACTGTCTGCCTGAATGCCAACGGGGATAGGAGGCTCTGCACCGATGGTCCGTGATCTCGCCGCGCATCGGGCAACCATGCTCGATTGCTGCTCCCTGCTCAATCTTTTTGCGACCGGCCGGATCGGCGAGATCCTCCGTGGAGTTCCAGCCCGCTTCGCCGTGGCCGAGCTCGTCGCCAGCGAGGCCAGCTACGTTCGACGTGGAGGAGGTGGACCGGATGCCGGCCAGCGAGAGGCGATCGACCTTCAGCCGCTGATTGCGGCCGGACTGCTCGACGTCTGGCGCACGGAGGCGGAGAGCGAGTTCGTCAGTTTCGTCAACTTCGCGGCCCTGGTTGACGACGGCGAAGCCATGACCTGCGCGCTCGCTCTCCATCGAGACGCCGTCGTCGTGACGGACGATCGGAAGGCACGGAAGCTTGTGCTCGCGCGTGCGCCCCAATTGACAGTGCTGACGACGAGCCAACTGCTCAAGGTTTGGGCGGATGCGGTCCAGGTGGACGGGACAGTGCTGAAATCCGCGCTGATCGATATCCAGGAGAGGGCGCGCTTCACACCGGGGAAACAGGATCCGCTGCTGGCCTGGTGGCAAGCTGTGCTGGCTGGCCCGTAACAGCACAAACTGGTATCCTTATGCCCATCGCTTCAGCCTGACTCGGTCCGGACACGGGAGGGTGCATGATCGTCGAGACGGTGGTGGTCGGAGACCTCGAGGTGAGCTGCTACGTCGTCGGCTGCGATGAGACGCGGGAGGCCGTCGTGATCGACCCGGGCGACGATCCCGAGCGCATCCTCGACCGAATTGCGGCCCACGGCCTTCGGGTGACGCTGATCCTGAACACGCACGGCCACTTCGACCACGTCGGCGCCAACGGCCCGCTGCACGACGCGACCGGCGCGCCGGTGGCGATCCACGCGGCCGACGCGCCCGTGGCGGCCGAGGCCGGGGGGCTGGCGATGTTCTTCCTGGGGCGACCGCTGCCGCCGCTGCCGCCCTTCGATCGGTTCGTCGCCGACGGCGACCGGATCGCCGTCGGCCGGCTCGACCTCCGCGTCCTGGCGACACCCGGCCACAGTCCGGGGGGCATCTGCCTGTTTGGTGGGGGCGCCGTCTTTACCGGCGATACCCTCTTCCGCGGCTCGGTCGGCCGAACCGACTTCCCCGGCGGCGACCCGGCCGCGCTCATCCGCAGCATTCGCGCGCAGTTGCTGCCGTTGCCGGACGAAACGGTCGTCTACCCCGGCCACGGACCAGGCTCGACCATCGGCGAGGAGCGGCGAACCAATCCGTTCGTCCGGCTCGGCTTTCCCGGCGGCGCGTAATGCCGGGGCTACTTGACAGAAGAACGATTGTGGATAACCCTCTTGACAGGACTATACGTTGCGTCTATACGTATGGGGGAGAAGGGAGATGGGACGGGAGGCAGGAATGGTGCGCTCGGGGTGGTTGCCATGACCGGCGCCAAGCTTCGCCAGCGCCGTCTGGCGCTCGGCCTCTCACAGGAGAAGCTCGCCCAGCTCCTGGGCGTATCGGCGAACACGATCGCGCGGTGGGAGCGCGGTGAGCTTGGGATTCGGCATCCAGCGATGCTCGGTCGGGCGCTGGATGCACTGGTTGTACCCGATCGGCGAAAGGGAGCCTGAACTGTGCTGTACGTCATTCGCCACCGAGAGCCGCTCGAGGTCGACCTCAAGTACATTGCCTGCCACCTGGAGCGGAGCCCCTCGCCGTGGGATCGCCGCTGGGCGACGCTCGTCGAGGCCAACGAGCAGACGATCTGGAAGCTCCTCACCCTGGAGAACGTGATCCGCATCGAGGTGGCCCGCCCCGGCCGGTTCGGCGACGCCTTCGAGAGCTCGGTCATCGTCCGCTACGACGGCACCTGGATCGAAGAGGACGAGGTCGGCGCGCTGGACTAGCGCGGTCCCGAGACAGTGCGAACCGCCAAGACGCCAAGATCGCCAAGCAGGACGCCAACAATGCCGGTTGTTCGCCTGGTCAATCCTTTTGCGGGTCGCCGCAAAGCACGAACCAGGAGCGCGGAGGCGCCGGCGTGGCCTTCGCGCAACCATCCGAGCCGCGACCGTGAGGGAGCCGTTCCCCGGCCCGCAGGGACAGCCGCCGGCGGATTTGTGGTACACTTGTTGTGAAAACCTGGCAGCGCCGGATCTGCTGTGGCACGGAGCAGTTGATAGAAGGATCAGCCAGGCGAGTCAGGCGCCTTCTTCGCGCCCTCTCAGCGCGTTCCTTGGCGCTCTTGGCGTCCTGGCGGTTCACTCTCTCCTGGAGCCGCGCGCACAGCCTGCCGGCGATGCACGACGAGGTGCAGTAATGTCGTCGACACCAAACCTGACCGAAGATACCATCCGCCGGATCGCGACTCCCGAGTCCTTCGAGCGCGGCCGCCAGTACTGTGACCGGGGCGCCGTCGGCCAGATCGTCCGGCGGGGCGATCAGATCGAGGCCGAGGTCGAGGGGAGCGAGTACACGCCGTACCGGATTCGCATCACCCTGAGTCCGAACGGTATCGCCGAGACCGACTGCACCTGCCCGTACGACCGTGGAGGCGCCTGCAAGCACGTCGTCGCTACTCTGCTGGCCTACCTCCATCAGCCGGAGAGCGTCGAAGATCGCCCGACCATCGCGTCGCTCCTGGCCGGCCTCAATCGTGACCAATTGCAGGCCGTCCTCCTGGCGATGGCCGAGCGCCAGCCGGCGCTCGCCGGCGAGATCGAGCGCGAAGTCCAGCTTCAGCAAAGCCAGGCAGCCGCCGCCGCAGCCGCCACGGCCGCCGGCTCGTCGGCCGCACGCCAGCGGCGAACGCCGGTCGATGCCTCGTCCTTCCGGCGGCAGGTCCGCGCGGCGCTCCACTCGCTCGATCGCCTGCGGTCCTCCGAAGCCTACTGGCACGTCGGCGGCGTGGTCGACGAGGTGCGCCGGGTGGCCGAGCAGGCGCGCCCCTTTGTCGAAGCGGGCGACGGTCGCGATGCCCTGACCATTCTGGAGGCGGTCACCGAGGAGTACGTGGCCGGCTGGACCGACCTCGACGACTCGGACGGCGAGGCCGGCGAGTACTTCGGCGATCTGGACCTCCTCTGGGCCGAGGCCATCCTGAGCGCCGACCTGACGCCGACCGAGTGCCAGGCGTGGGCCAGGCGGTTCGCCGACTGGCGAGCGGAGGTCGACGACTACGGCATCGACGATGCCTTCTCTGCCGCCGAGCAGGCTGCGGCGGAGGGCTGGGACGATCCGCTCGTACGGCGGGCGCTCCGCGGTGCGGCGACCGGGCAGCAGGCCCGCGGCCGGGATTCCGAGGACGGCGGCGAGGATCTGGCCGTCGGCGACCGTCGCCTGACAGCCGTCCGGCTGGCGATCCTGGAGCGCCAGGAGCGATTCGACGAGTACCTCAACCTGGCTCGCGCGACGGGACGGCGTGCCGAGCTCACGACGATGCTCGTGCGACTGGGCAGGCTTCAGGAGGCGGTCGAGTACGGCCTGAGCCAGTTTGGCACCGTCGACGAGGCGCTGGCCCTCGCCAGGGCGCTCCACGAGCGCGGCGCCACCGCCGAGGCGCTGCGCATCGCCGAGCACGGTCTGACGCTTCAGAGCCGCCGGCCCGAGGATGACGGCCTCATCCTGGACGTTCGGCGGGCGGCGCTGGCGCGCTGGCTGCGGGACGTGGCCCAGCAGGCGGGCCAGCCCGAGCGGGCGCTCAACGCGGCGCTGGTCGCCATGCGCGGCGAGCCGAGCCTGGCCGATTACCAGGCGATACAGCGCCTGGCCGGCGAGCGCTGGCCCAGCCTGCGGGAGGACCTCATCGCGGCGCTCCGCACGCCGGCCGGCTATGTCCTCCCGGCGCAGGTGGACATCTTCCTACACGAAGGGCTCGTCGACGACGCCATCGCGGCGGTCCAGGACCATCTCTATCAGCACGACCTGGTCGAGCGCGTCGTCGATGCCGCCGTCCAGAGCCGTCCCGACTGGGTCATTCAGACCTGCCTCCGGCAGGCCGAGCCGATCATGGATGGCGGGAAATCCCAGCGCTACGAGCACGCCGTCCGCTGGCTGGAGAAGGCGGGGGCCGCCTCCAGGGCTGCCGGCCGCGGCGCCGACTGGCGGGCCTACCTGGAGAGCCTCATCGCCCGCCACGGCCGCAAGTACAGCCTGGTGCCGCGGCTGAAGCAGCTCCTATAGGTAGATGACCTGGATCGGCCATGGCCTGAAGCCGTGCTTGACATTGTGCGGCGTCTTGCCGTACACTTTCGAATGGGGCCACCTGCGGCCAGGTGGGGGAGTGGCAGCCTGCGCCGGACTGGCACGTGGAGGTGGTGGTTCGGTTCTGCTCGACACGGACAAGGAGCCAGATGATGAAAACCGGTCTCAAGCCTGGCAAGCGTGAGCGATTGGAAGCACGCGTTACGTCTGAGCAAAAGGCGCTGTTTCAGCGCGCCGCCGATCTCTCCGGGCGCAGCCTGAGTGATTTCGTCATCCGCAGCGTCCAGGCCGCAGCAGAAGAGGCCATTCGGACTCATCAGGTGCTGGAGCTGACCGCCCGCGAGACGGAGGCATTTGTGGCGGCGCTCGAGAACCCGCCGGCTCCGAATGAGCGGTTGCGCGCCGCAGCCCGCCGCTATGTAGAGTTCACCAGCCAGCAGCGTGCCTGACGATCGTTTCCAGTTCGAGCAGCTCGACGAACGGCGTAACCGGACCGGTTTCTCCTGTGGCGTCGGTGCGCTCGATCGCTATTTCCACAGGCAAGCGGGCCAGGATCAGCGCCGTCGAGTGGCGGCGCCCTACGTCCTCGTGGATACTTCCACGAACGACATCGTGGGCTACTATACGCTGAGCACGCTCTCGATCGTCCCCGCAAGCCTCCATCCTGAAGTCGCACGCAAGCTGCCACGTTACCAGGCATTTCCAGGTATCCTCCTTGGGCGAGTCGCGGTGGACCAGCGTTACCATGGTCAGGGGTTTGGCAGGCTCTTGCTCATGGATGCACTGCGTCGCTGCCTGATGATCAGCCAGCAGGTCGGCGCCATGGCGGTCATCGTGGATGCCAAGGATGACGCGGCCCGGAGCTTCTACGAGCACTACGGCTTCGTGCGCTTCTCGGACCACGAGTACCGCCTCTACCTGCCGATGAGCACGATTGCCCAGCTCGACCTCTAGCCGGCCGCCTGCTGTTTCGCCATTTCTTCTTCGAGCAGCGCCCGCCGCAGGAACTTGCCGACGAGCGTCTTGGGCAGGCTCTCGCGGAAGGCGACGGCGGTCGGCACTTTGTACTTCGTCAGGTTGGCGCGGCAGTGGGCCAGGATCTCGTCCACGGTACACGCCTCGCCGGGCTTGAGGACGACGAACGCTTTGACCGTTTCGCCCCGGTGGGCGTCGGGAATGCCGACGACGACCGCCTCCTGGACCTTCGGGTGCTGATAGAGCACCTCCTCGACGTCCCGTGGGTAGACCTTGAAGCCGCCGACGTCGATCATGTCCTTCTTGCGATCGACGATGAAGAAGTAGCCGTCCTCGTCGCGCCGGGCGATGTCGCCCGTGGAGAGCCAGCCGTTCCGGAGCACCTGGGCCGTCTCGTCGGGGCGGTTCCAGTAGCCGCGCATGACCTGCGGGCCCCGGAGCACCAGCTCGCCGACCTCGCCGGGCGGGAGCTCGCGCTCGCCCGTCTCCAGGTCCACGATGCGGGCGTCGGTGTCGGGCATCGGGATGCCGATGGAGCCGGCCTTCCGCAGGCCGCCGATCGGGTTGCAATGGGTGACCGGCGCCGCCTCGGTCAGGCCGTAGCCCTCCACAAGCCGTGCCCCCGTCAGCGTCTCGAACCGCTCCTGGACCTCCTGGGGCAGGGGCGCCGCGCCGCTGATGCAGGCGCGGACCGAGCGGATGCGGTACTTGTGGACGTCGGGCGCCGAGGCGACGGCGTTGTAGAGCGTCGGCACGCCGGGGAAGATCGTCGGCTGATACCGGTCGAGCGCCGTCAGCGTCTGCTTCAGATCGAAGCGCGGCAGGATGACGTTGGCAGCGCCCCAGTCGACGCTGAGCAGCAGCGAGACGGTCATGCCGTAGACGTGGAAGAAGGGCAGGACCGAGAGGAAGGCGTCGCGACCGTCGGTCTTCTCGACGAACCGGGCGCCGACCTGCTTCGTATTGGCGACGAGGTTCCGATGGGTCAGCATAGCGCCCTTCGGGACGCCCGTCGTGCCGCCGGTGTACTGGAGCAGGGCGAGGTCATCCGGCCGGACGTCCACCGGTCTCGGCGTGCCGGCGCCAGAGAGGACGTCCAGGAACCGGCGATCGCGGCCGGGCCGCACCAGCGTGACGCGATGGCCCTCCTTGCGCTCTTTCAGGAGCGTGAAGAGCAGGCGCAGGTGGGGCGGGAAATACTCCTTGATGTTGGCGACGATCACGCTCCGCAGGCCGACGCGGTCGGCGACGCCGGCGACGGTGCCGTAGACGCGGCTGAGGACGATGGCGGTCTGGGCGCCGCTGTCCTTGATCTGGTGCTCGACCTCTCGCTCGACGTAGAGCGGGTTCGTCGGGACGACGACGGCGCCGGCCTTCAGCGCGCCGAAGTAGGTGATGACGAACTGCGGGCAGTTCGGCAGCATGACGGCGACGCGGTCGCCCTTCTGGACGCCGAGCCCCTGGAGCGCCGCGGCGAACCGGTCGGCGGCGGCGCCGAGCTGCCGGTAGGTCAGCCGTGCGCCCATGAAGATGGTCGCGGTGCGGTCGGGGACCCGGGCGACCGTTTGATCGAGTAAGCCGTGAACAGGGATCTCCGGGTAGGTGAGCGTGACGGGCACGCCGGGCTCGTACTGCCGGAGCCAGGGTCGCGTCAGGAGCAGATCGGCGGGGATCGGGTCGGTGCGAATCGGGGCCGTGGCCATCGTCAACCTCCTACTGGTCCGTCAACCGCGGAGATCTGAAATCCCTGGAACCCATTGTAGGCCCGCGCCTGGAAGCGGTCAATAGCGCATTCAAGTAGTAGGCCCGACAGGCCGACGGGGTAGTGTGCGAAGTATTGCAGAAACACGCCGGGCAGCCCCGCTTGTCATGCTGAGCCGCAGCGAAGCATCTCCTGGCCGACCACGAGGAGACCCTTCGCTGCGGCTCAGGGTGACAGGATCCGTTTTCTGCAATCGCGCGTACATTACCCACCCGGGAGCGCACTTGCGAGTGCGCACGACTAACCTGCGCGCTCCGCCTCCGCAGCCTCCGCACCTCAGCATGCACGGTTGCTCCTATTAACCTCCTGGGGTTTGCATAGGGGGAGGTTACGCATGCGGGGGGACTTGCGCTTTCCCACCGTCTGTACGATGATAGGAGCGATCTGCGACCCACACGCCAACGGCTGACGGCTGACCGCACAGAAGGAGAGGAACGATGAACGCACCCGAGCTTGCCCGCGAAACCATCGCCGGGCTCACCGCCCGCTACCGGGCCCGACAGGTCTCCCCGGTCGAGGTCACTCAGGCGGTGCTCGACCGGATCGCGGCGGTCAATCCGCTGATCAACGCCTACGTCACCGTCACGGCCGAGCAGGCGCTGGTGGAGGCGCGGGCGGCTGAACGGGCGCTTGTGGCCGGCGGCGAGCCGAATCCGCTCCTCGGGATTCCCATCGGGATCAAGGACCTCTACGACACCCAGGGCGTCGTTACCGCCGCCGGATCGAAGATCCTCGCCGGCCGGATCCCAGACGCCGACGCCACCTCCATCGCCCGCCTGCGCGCGGCCGGCGCCGTCATCGTCGGCAAGACGAACACCCACGAGTTTGCGTACGGCGGGACGACGCAGAACCCTCACTACGGCGGCACCCGCAATCCCTGGAACCTCGACCACGACCCGGGCGGGTCCAGCGGCGGCTCGGGCGCAGCGCTCGCCGCCCACGCCTGCATCGGCGCGACCGGCTCCGACACCGGCGGCTCCATCCGGTCGCCCGCGGCGGCCTGCGGCATCGTCGGGATCAAGCCCACCTTCGGCCGGGTGCCGGTCACCGGCATCTTTCCGCTGGGCTGGTCGTCTGATACGGCCGGCCCGATGACCAAGTGCGTCGAGGACGCCGCGCTGATGCTCAACGTCCTGGCCGGCTACGACCCGGCGGACGCCGGCTCCGCCGACGTCCCGGTGCCCGATTTCGCGGCCGGACTCCGGACGGGGATTCGGGGGATTCGGATCGGCGTCGTCGCCGCCGACCCCGACGAGCCCGACGACGCCGATATCGGGCGGAACTTCGAGGCTGCCGTGCAGGTGCTGGCCGATCTCGGCGCCGAGCTGCGAGTTGTACGCCTACCGCCGTTCCTGGAGGCGCGGCGGATCCTGCGGACAATCATTGGCGCCGAGGCGGCGGAGATTCACCGCCGCTGGCTGGACGAGCGGCCGGAGGACTACGGCGAGGACGTCCGCGAGCGGCTCATCGCCGGGCGGAGCCTGGCGGCCGCAGACCTGGCCGGCGCCTACTACCAGCGCCGATCCCTGCTGGTTCACTATCGCCAGGTGCTGGAGGACCTGGATCTCCTCGTCCTGCGGGCGACGCCGACGACGGCGGCCCGCATCGGCGAGGATCTGGTCGAGTATCGCGGCCGGATGGTGCCGCGGCGGGAGATTATCCTCCGGTACTTCTCGCCCTTTAACCTGACCGGCTTCCCGGCCATCGTGCTGCCGAACGGCCTGGGCGACAACGGGCTCCCGACCGGCCTCCAGATCGCCGGCCGCCCCTGGGACGAGGCGACGGTCCTGCGTGCCGCCTACGCGTTCGAGCAGGCGACACCCTGGCACGAGCTGCCGGCCGACCTCCCCCGCGCCGGGGCTGGTGTGGGGCCGGCCACGCTCTCCTGATTCGGCGCCTGGCTGAGAAGGCACCCCCCTCAGTCCCCCCGCCGGCGGGGGGAGGAGGAGACGGCCCCCCTCCCCCCATCTGCGGGGGGAAGCAGAGCGAGTCCCTCCCTGCGGACGGGGAGGGCTGGGGTGGGGCTCTCGGATGGAGGCGAGCTGTCAACGGATTCTGGGAGCGGATTGAGCGGATTGGCATCGACGGCATGCATGCCAATCCGTGCAATCTGTTCCCAAAATCCGTTGACAGCTCATCCCCGGCCAGCGGCGCTCCTGCCGGACCGCTTAGCGCGGCTTCACCGCGACGACCGGCATCCGCAGCTTCCGCTCCAGCCCCTGCAAGCATTCGAGCTGGCTGGGCGTCAAGTCGGTGGGAGCGACCTGCTTCTCGGAAAAGGAGAGCAGTACCCCGTTTCCCAGCGCCGTCTCAGCCTCCTTCAGTAGCCGCTCCTGCTCCGGCGTCAGGTGCGCGAGCGTCCAGATCGCCTCAGGCATGCTGAACCTCCTCAGGCCAGATTTCTGCGTTGCATCGCAAAAAGGCAAGCGGCGGTGCGGCTCGCGATCGCCGCTCCCAATCACGGGGCAGAAACGGTGCCAGGAGATCGAAGCTCAGTGAATACCGGGGTGGTACGCTGCCCGGCGAGCCGTGCCGCCGCCGAAGTCGAGCAGCTTGCCTTCCTGGAAGCGGGTCACGCTGAACATGCTCGCGTCCAGCCCTTCGGCAAACCGGCCGGTCAGGATCCGCTCGCTGATGGTGTGGCCGGTCATCGGCGAGTTCTTGAAGCCGCCGCCGCTCCAGCCGAAGTCCACGTGCAGCCCCTCGTACCCCGGGACCGGGCCGAGCGCCGGCGAATGATCCGGGGTGATGTCGTAGAGCGCCGCGTAGCCGCCGCGGGAGAGGCCGTGCTCCATCACCGGAAGGCGATGGGCGATCAGCTCGGTGTTCCGGGCGATGACGTCGTAGTCGGCCCCTTCGTTGAACTTCTCGTAGTTCTCCGGGCCGACCGGATCCTCGTGGCGGAAGAAGCCGTAGATCGTCAGGTCGCCGTGGTCGCACCGGCTGTAGGTCCCAAGGACCTGATCATAGAGGTCCGGATGGGTCGGGAGGTCCGGCGGCCGGCGGAAGATGACCATCTGGTGGCGCTGCGCGTTGATCGGCACCTCGACGCCGAGCGGCCGGAGCAGTTGGTTCGCCCAGAGGCCGCCGGCCAGGAGCACGACTGGCGCGTCGACGTCGCCCTTCGTGGTCGAGACGCCGGTGACCCGGCCGCCGGCGGTCTTGATCGCCGTGACCTGGGTCCACTGAATGATCTGAGCGCCGAGCTCCTTCGCCCGATTGGCGTAGGCGTTCGTCGTCTGCGCCGGGTCAGCGAAGCCGGCCTTCGGCTGGTAGGAGCCGACCGCGATGTCCTCGACGTTCATCTGCGGGACGATCTCCTTCAGGTCGCTCGGCGACACCAGGCGGATCTCGACGCCGCGCGACTGCGCCAGCCTGACGTTGGCCTCGAACGCCTCTCGGTTCTCTTCCGTCGTGAAGCTCGTCCAGCCGGTCTCCCGATAGCCGCAGTCGCCGCCGATGACGTCCTTCCAGTTCCGGTAGACGTCCGCCCCCCAGTTCATGGAGTTCGTCAGGTACTCGGTGACGTGCGCGCGATGGATGCAGGCCGTCGAGCGGCCGGTCGGACCCGAGGCGAGGAACTTCTTCTCGACGAGCACGACCTTGCCGGCGCCCTTCTTGGCGAGGTGATAGGCGCAACTGGTGCCGTGAAGACCGCCGCCGATGACGACGACGTCGGCTGTTTGCGGGAAGTCAGACACATATCCTCCTGTAACCGCGAATTGGTTGGCGCTCACAGTACTCTAATCCGCTACGATTTGCAAGTCTAATAGCCGACAAGCCGGCTGACCAGCGGCACGACGATCGCCGTCAGGGCCAGGCACAGGATGATGCCGGCGAAGAGCAGGTAGCGCCGGCCATAGCTGGCGAGGAGACTCATGTCGTAGTACTTGTCGACCTGGTTGTCCCGATACATGGCGACGAGGCCGTTGAGCAGCCTGGCGCGCGTTTGCCGGCCCAGGAGCAGGGCGACGATGGCGAGGCCATTGATCAGGACGGTCATCACGATGAGCACGGCGAGCACCACATCGGCCGATCGGCTCCGGGCAGCCGCCACCGCGGCGTTGATTCCCAGCACCACCAGGTTGAAGAGCACGGCCGTCACGACGAAGATGGTGTCGGTGCGGGCGCTGTGGCTCAGCTCACTCAAGATGTACTCGTGGACCCGCTCGAGCATGGTCACCTCGCCTTATCGGGCCGGTACGGCGATCTGGGCGACGGCGGTCTTGATACGGCGCATGCCCTCGACGATGCTGGCGCGGTCCACCGAAAAGGAGAGCCGGATGTAGCCCTCGCCGCTCGGCCCGAAATTGGCGCCGCTGTTCACCAGGACGCCGTTGTCCCGCAGATGGGTGACCATCTCGGCCGAGGTCACCGGCGCCTCGAACTTCAGAAAGGCGTAGAACGCCGCGTCGGGCGGCCGCCACGAGAGGCCGGGCGTGTCGGCGACCAGCTCCGTCATGAGCTGCCGGCGGGCTTGATATTCCTGGCGCATCCGCTCGGTCCAATCGCTCGGCGCCGTCAGCGCGACCAGCGCGGCCCGCTGGACGGCGGCGGTGACCTGTCCCGTGAGCTGATTGACGACGAGGCAGTGCTGCGCCATCCCGTTCAGGGCAGCCAGGTAGCCGATCCGCCAGCCGGTCATCGCGTACGTCTTCGAGAACGTCTGGCAGTAGAGCGCACGCTCACGCAGGCCCTCGATCTGGAGCATGGAGACGAAGGGGCGGCCGTCGTGGACCAGCTTCCAATAGGCTTCATCGGCGAGCACCAGGAGGTTGTGCTTCACGACCACGTCGGCGAGCGCGCGGAGCTCGCCCTCCTCGAACACGACGCCCGTCGGGTTGCAGGGATTGCACAGAGCGATCATGCGCGTTCGCGGCCCGATGGCCCGATCGATCGCCCCGATGTCCAGGTGAAAGTCCTTGGCGAGCGGCACGTAGACCGGCTCGGCGCCCACGAATCGGGCCTGGTTGGTGTAGGACGGAAACGTCGGCTGTGGCAGGAGAATCTGGTCGCCGGGGCTCAGCATGCCGGAGATCGCCGAGAAGATGGCGCCCGAGCCGCCGTTGGTGACGACGACGTCCTCTGGCGCCCAGCGGCCCGCCCCCAGGGCCGTCAGCTCGTCGGCAATCGCCGCCCGCAGATCGGGATAGCCGCCGAACGGCGCGTAGTGGGAATAGCCGGCCTCGATGGCTTCGACGAGAGCCCGCCGGATATGGGGCGGCGTCTCGAAGTCCGGGTCGCCGGCGCCGAGCCGAACGGTGCCCGGTTTCAAGCCCTCGACGAGCGCGCGGGCGCGGTCGGACACCTGCACGACGCGGCGGACCGCTTCAGATGGCTGACGCAGTTGCTGAGAGGAACCGGTGGTCATCAGGGCATCCTCCATTCGGCAAGGCCCTCGGCCTGCCCGTTGTGCCGGAGACGATTGTACTCCATAGCGGGCATTCTGGCTATCCATAAGCCAGAAACCCGATATCGTGGATCGGGAGATGCAGTGCTCAGGACAGCACCCGGCGTATTCCATCCCGGAGCAGATGACATGACAGCCTGGCCGGCGATCCAATCGGTGAACCCCGCGACCGAAGAGGTGCTGGCGACGTTCGAGCCGTTCACGGCCCGACAGATCGACGAGCGGCTTGGCGGCGCCCATGCGGCATTCCTCCGCTGGCGTGACGTTCCGTTCGCCGAGCGAGGCGCGCTCATGAGGCGCGTCGCTGTCCATCTGCGCACGCACAAAGCCGACCTTGCCGGCCTGATCACCGCCGAGATGGGCAAGCCCGTCGTCGAGGCCGAGGCCGAGGTCGAGAAGTGCGCCTGGAGCTGTGAGTTCTTCGCCGAGCACGCCGCGCAGTTCCTGGCAGACCAGCCGCATCCGTCGAGCGCAGCCGAGAGCTCTGTCGTCTTCGACCCGCTTGGCCCGGTCCTCGCCATCATGCCCTGGAACTTCCCCTTCTGGCAGGTCTTC
>JACQGW010000109.1 GCA_016199325.1 Chloroflexota bacterium | reverse complement strand
TTGCCTTGTCTCACCCCCGGGGGTTGGTCTTGCCCCCCTCAACCGCTGCGCAAGCCCCCGTTCTCAGCGCGGCCAACGGAACAATGTCAGCCGTACCTGAAGGATGACCTGACTGGTTCGTAGTTGGCGCTTGACCGCCCGGACCCCGGTCTACCAGAGGATCGCGACAGGCTTCACCTCGAAACCTTCATGAGCGCCTCCTACAGCGCCTCCTACGAACCGTCCCACCGCGCGTGGCGGACCATTATGTCGACTATGTGGACAGACCGCCGACGGCGACGCTCACCCGGTAGAGATCACGGACCGGCGGAGCGGCAAAGACCTCCGCGAACCGGGCGAGCTGCTGCCGGAGGTAGCCGCTGGACTCGACCGCCAGCATGTCGGCCTCCGTTTCCCAGAGGGTCAGCGATAGCCCCTTGCCGGTCGCCGGATCGGTCAGCAGCAAGGCACGGCGGAATCCCTTGAGCTGCCGGCTGGGCGGCTTAACCACATCGCGGTAGGTAGCGACCGCCTCCTGCGTCCTCCCCGGCCTGATCTGCCACGCCACGGCTCTTGCCTGTGTGGGCTGTCCTCCCGAGGGAGTGCCGGACTCGAAAACGCTCACCTCGTAGACCTGTCGAACAGGCGGCCCGGCGAAGAGGCCGGCGAACCTGGCGAGCTGCTCCTCCATGTAACCGGGGCCGACCACCGCCGCCAGGTGGGCCTCGGTCTCCCACAGAGTCACCGAGATGCCCTTCCCCGCGGCGGGATCGGTCAGCAGCAGCGCGCCGATGAAGCCCTCCTGCCGCGTGGCGAAGGGCATCACCGAATCCCGGTAGATGGCAGCGGTGTCGTCCGTCTTGCCTGGCTGAATCCGGATCTCCAGCACGTTGGCGTGCATGCATATGCTCCTTGGAGCGGTCTCCGCCGGCTGCTGTTCAGCCGGAGCGCCGCCTGGACTCCGGCCCATTCTCGCACGAGCAGCGGCCGCGGATCAATCCGCATGAGCGTTCAGCCGCCAGCCGTCTGCCGTCTGCCGTCAGCCGTCAGCGTAGCGCGACGTCGGAACCGTATGGCCGATTGCGCCATTCGGCTGACCGCCGACCGCCGACTGCCGACCGCCGACCGCTTCGCACTGCCCGTTGTCGCGGCGACGGGAGGCGGCTATAATGTCCGTCCATGGCCCTGTCTGCTCCTTCGGCGCCCCACCCCGTCGTAGCCGGGTCCCGGCGCGCGTTGCTCGCCGGCAGGCTCGGCGCGCTGGTGCCGGACGCCGCCGCGATCGGGTTCCTCCTGGCGCTGACACTGGTCTTCTACTGGCGGATTCTCATCCCCGATCCGGCAAACCGGGCCTCGTTCCCCCGCGGCGACTTCTACGATCATTACTACGCCTTCGCCTATTTCCGCGCCCAGGAGCTGGGCGCTGGCCGGCTGCCGCTCTGGTATCCGCACGCCTACGGCGGGGGGCCCTTCCTGGCAGACATCCAGTCGGCCGTCTTCTATGCGCCCGGTTGGCTGACGACGCTCGTCGCGCTGCCGCGCGGCTATCCGGTCGTCGCGCTCGAAGCGGAAGTGGTCGCGCACATCTTCCTGGCGGGCGCCCTCACCTATCTGTTCGCCCGGCGCGTCTTCCGCTCACCTCCCATCTCCGGCGCGCAGGCGGACGACGGCGAAGCCGTGGAGCGTGCGGCCGGCAGGTTTCTGGCGCCGCTGACGGCCGCCGTGGTCTTTGCCTTCGGCGGCTACCTGGCTTCCTACCCGCCGCTCCAGGTCGCCATCCTGGAAGCCCAGGTCTGGCTCCCCTTGATCCTGCTGTGTCTCCACAGCGCCACCGAGCCGGACCTGACGCAGCCTCGCCGCCTGGCCTGGTCGGCGGGCGCCGCGCTGGCCCTCGGACTCTCGATCCTGGCCGGCCACCCGCAGTCGGCGATGTACGTCCTCTACGGAACGCTCGCCTACACCCTCCACCGGCTGGCCTGCCGAGCCGCCGACGCCGGCCACCGCGCGGCGCTGGCCGAGGCGCTGCCGGTGCTGCTCTCCCTCCCGCTGGGACTGGCCATCGCGGCCGCTCAGCTCGTGCCAACCGTCGAGCTGATGCGCCTCTCGACGCGCGCGGCGGCCAGCTACAGCTTCACGTGGTGGGGCTTTCCCCTGCGCGACCTCCTCCAGATCCTCCTGCCCGGCTCGGTCAGCCTGTGGTCGCCGATGTACATCGGTCTGGTGCCGCTGGGGCTGGCCGGGCTGGCGCTCTGGCGCCGGCCGGCGCGGGAGATCGGGTTCTGGGCAGGGCTTGCCGTCGGCGCGCTGCTGCTTTCCTTTGGCGGGCACACCGTTGCGTACAGCTTCCTCTACCTGCTGGCTCCCGGCTTCGGCCTCTTCCGTGACCAGGAGCGCGCCGTCTACCTCTTCAGCTTCGCCATGGCGATGCTGGCGGGCAGCGGCATGCGCGTCTGGCTCATGTCCGGTCTGGCGCCAGATCGGCTCCGCCCGGGCGCGCAGCGATTCCTGGTGGCCGCGCTGGTGCTCTTTGTCGCACTAGCGGCGCTATCGGCCACCGAAGCAGCCGGCGGGAAGACCGAGCGGCTCGTCGCGCCGAGCGCCTTCCTGGTCATCCTCGCCGGGCTGGTCGCCGGGCTGATCGAGCTCCGGCGGCGAGGCATCACCAGTCGAGCGATCGGCGGTCTGACCGTTGCGTTGATCGTCTTCGACCTCTTCACCGTAAGCTGGCAGACGAACGTGCTGGAGGTCCCCCCGCAGGCACACTTCGCGCCGACGCCCGTGACGCGCGCCCTCCAGGCCGAGGTTGGCGACTACCGCGCGCACAACCACTTCCAGCTCCCGCTGAACTACGGCGCCGTGTACGGGATCGAGGACGTCCTCGGCGAAAGCCCGCTCCAGATCAAGCGGTACCGCGACCTGCGCGAGGCGCTGCCGCGTGAGCGGTTCTGGACGCTGCTGCACGTGAAGTACTTGATCACCTGGGAGAGCAGCGTGCCCAACGCGACGCGGCTCGCCTCGGCGCCCACGCCGGCCGATCCGAAGAAGGAGACGCACCTCCACCGGTTGCCGGAGCCGAATCCACGGGCGTTCGTCGCGCATGCGGCGGTCGTCGCCGACGGAGAGGATGCGCTGGCGCTGCTCGCCTCGGACGGCTTCGACCTCCGCCGGCAGGTCGTCCTGGCCCAGGCGCCCAGTCTCCCGCTGCCCGGCGGTGAGCCGTCGCCGGCGACCGTCGTCGAGCGGCACCCCGATCGGATCGCCGTCGAGACGGCGCCGGATCGACCCGGGATCCTGACGCTGAGCGAGGTCGACTACCCCGGCTGGCGGGCCACCGTCGACGGCCGGCCGGCGCCCGTGGTCCGCGTCAACTACGTCCTCCGGGGCGTACCGCTCCCGCCCGGGCAGCACCGGGTCGAGCTCGTGTTCGATCCACTCTCGGTCAAGCTGGGCATCGCCATCACCGCCCTGGCGCTGGTCGGAACCGCGGCTGCGCTCGTCGGGCTCTGGCTCCTGCCCCGGCGCCGCCCAACTGAGAACCCGTGACGGACGACGCGTGTGAGAGCCGATCAGACGCTCAGACTGGCTGCCGCTCTCCTGCCGGTGATCGCCGCCTTCGCCCTCGGCGTCTATGGGCTGGCAGCGCCGAGCGTTCGCGGCGACGAAGCCTTCAGCTTCCACCTCGCCAGCCAGCGCCTGCCGGAGATCCTCGCGTCGCTGCGAGCGAGCGAGATCCATCCTCCCCTGTATTATGTCATGTTGCACCTCTGGCTGCGTGCGGTCGGCAGCACCGACTTCGCGCTCCGCTACCTCTCGGTGATCTTCTTCGTCCCGCTGGCGGCACTCGTGTACCGGATCGTCGAGGACTCCGTCGCCGGGATCCAGCGGGACGAAGCAGCCTTCGGGGAACCGGGCGCTGAAGCGCCAACTACGAACCCATCGGTTCAGCGCGGGCCCAATCCGTTCAATCCGCTCCCAGAATCCGTTGACAGCTAGGCCGCACGACCAGCGCGCCGCGGGTTTCCATGAGGACTCTACAGCGCGGGGCGCGACAAAGCGCCCGATGGTCGTAGGGGCGACCCGCCGGGTCGCCCTCCCCGGCTGGCATGTTCATCGTCGGAATTGACCACGCGATCAACCGGCATTCTTGGCGTCTTTCTCGCCGTCCCTCTTGGCGATCTTAGCGATCTTGGCGGTTCGCCTACTCTCAGATCTGCACTAACGCCGGTAGAGCTCGACGATCAGGTTCTCTTGAATCTCGGCGCCGATGTCTTCGCGACCGGGCAGGCCGATGACGCGACCGGAGGGGCCATCCCGCAGAAGCCAGGAGGGCAGCCGTTCGGGGCCGCGCTTGACGAGATCCTGGACGTCGGGGATCACCAGCGCCTTTGCGCCGAGCGCGATCACCTCGCCGGGGCGCACCTGGTACGACGGGATGTTGACGGGCCGGTCGTTCACCTTCAGGTGGCCGTGGGTGACGAGCTGGCGGGCCTGCGGGCGGGTTTTGGCAAACCCCAGCCGGTAGACGACGTTGTCGAGGCGCCGCTCCAGCGTCTGGAGGAGGAGGACGCCGGTCTGGCCGGTCCGGCGGGAGGCGAGCTCGAAGTAGCGGCGGAACTGGCGCTCCAGCACGCCGTACATGAGCTTGACCTTCTGCTTCTCGCGGAGCTG
>JACQGW010000005.1 GCA_016199325.1 Chloroflexota bacterium | reverse complement strand
CCGAAGGTCGTTGGTTCGAATCCAACCCCCGCTACCAAGTGAGGAGAGGCATCTGCCTCTCCTTTTTGCTTTTGGGACTAACCGCCCGGGGTCCTTTGCAAAGCTCGCTTGAGAAAAGAGTGACCGTGGGAATCTACAGCGAGTATCTGGATCGTCGATTCGGCCTCGAATCCGAGGCTATGAGTGCCGAGCTTGAAGAGCTAGAAGAGATCGCGGAACTTCGACGGCTCGCTCTTGAGATGGCTGATCCCAAGCCGAAGTTGTACACGACTACCTAGCGGGATGTGCTCGGCAGCTTGTGCAGCTTCCTGGGTCGGGTAAATGCTCGTCGGCAAGCTGCCAAACGACGTTCTCGCTCGCTTACTCGCCGACATTCCTCGGACCGATTCGCGCGTCCTCGTCGGTCCCGGCGTCGGCGAGGATGCCGCCGTGCTGGACTTCGGCGACCGCGTGCTGATCGCCAAGACCGACCCCATCACCTTCGCCACCGACCTGATCGGCTGGTACGCCGTCCACATCAACGCCAATGACGTCGCCGCCATGGGCGGCCGGCCCCGCTGGTTTCTGGCGTCCCTCCTCCTGCCCGAGCGGGCCGGCGTCGACGACGTCGCCCGCATCTTCGCCCAGATCCGCGATGCGTGCGGCACGCTCGGCGTCAGCCTCGTCGGTGGACACACCGAGGTCTCGTACGGGCTCGACAGGCCGATCCTCGTCGGCTGCATGCTCGGCGAGGCCGCGCCCGGCGGCGTTGTTCGGACCGCCGGCGCCCAGGTGGGCGACGCGGTCATCCTGACCAAAGGGATCGCCGTCGAGGGGACCGCCGTGCTGGCGCGTGAGGCCGCCGCCGATCTCGTCGCACGCGGCATCGATCCCGACTGCCTGGCGCGGGCCCAGCGATTCCTCTTCCAGCCGGGCATCAGCGTCGTTCCCGACTGCCGGGTTGCCCTGGCTGGCGCCGAGATCCACTGCCTGCACGACCCGACCGAGGGCGGCCTGGCGACGGCGCTCGCCGAAGTCGCTCAGGCTGCCGGCGTCGGCCTGCTGGTCGAGGAGGAGAGGGTGCCGATCTTGCCGGAGACCGCCGAGGTCTGCCGGCTGCTTGGGCTCAAACCCCTTGGCCTGCTCGCCTCCGGCAGCCTGATCATCACCGCCCCGGCGGCGGACGCCGCAGCGCTCATCGCCCACCTGGCCGAGGCCGGAATCACCGCGAGCGCCATCGGCGCCACCACCCCGGCCGCCGATGGCCTGCGCCTGCGCCGGGCCGACGGCAGCATCGTCGATCTCCCGCGCTTCGCGCGTGACGAAGTCGCACGGTTCTTCGACGAACGGCCGAGGGAAGGCTAGCCAGGATGCCTGACCTGATCTCGCTCGGCGAGTGCATGGTCGAGCTCTTCGCCGAGCAACCGCTGGCCGAGGCGCCGGCGTTGACGAAGGCGTTCGGCGGCGACAGTCTGAACGCGCTCGTTGCGGCCGCACGGCTGGGCACGTCCACCGGCTACATCACCGTCGTCGGCGACGACCCGTTCACGCCGTATCTGTTGAACGCCTGGTCGGCTGAAGGCATCGACGTCGGCCGCGTTCGTCGCGCCGATCGGAACAACGGCCTCTACTGCATCTCGATCCTGCCCGGCGGCCAGCGCGAGTTCACCTACTATCGGGCCGGCAGCGCGGCGGCGGCGCTGTGCCCCGGCGACCTCGATCCGGCCTACCTCGCCGCTGCCCGCATCGTCCACGCCACCGGCGTCAGCCAGGCGATCTCGCCGTCGGCCCGCCGGACTGTCCTGGAAGCGTACCGGATCGCCCGGCAGCACGGCGTTCGCACGTCCTACGACCCGAACCTGCGCCTGCGCCTCTGGAGCCTGGTCGAGGCGCAGGCGGCGCTCCGAGAGGTGCTTTCGCTCGTCGACATCGCCCTGCCCAGTCTGGAAGACGCCACGGCGCTGCTCGGCGTCGGCGCGCCGCGGGCCGCCGTCGAGCAGCTCTGGGGAACGGGTGTCGAGATCGTCGCCGTCAAGGCTGGGCCGCAGGGCTGCTGGGTGGGCGCGCGCTCGGACGGGCGCATCGACCATATTCCGGCGCTCGCCGTCGAGGTCGTCGACACGAGCGGGGCCGGCGACGCCTTCGACGGCGGCTTCCTCCACGGCCTGCTCGCCGGCCTCTCCGTCTCGGCGGCCGCCCGCATCGGCGTCATCACCGCCGGCCTCAAATGCCGCGGCCGCGGCGCCGTCGCCAGCCTGCCTCAGGGGGATGAGGTTCGGCGGGTGATGGGTGACGAGTGATGAGTGATGAGTGATGAGTGACGAGCAGTGCCGATCGTCCGTTACTCATCACTCATCACTCGTCACTCGTCACTTCGTCATCTCGCGGGCGATGCCCATGGCGCGGACGGCTTCGATGCGGTGGATCAGCCGCTGGCGGTTGAGCAGGTCGGCCAGGTCACCCGCGTCGATCCCCTGGAGTGCGGCCGCCTGCTCGACCGCCGCGTCCAGCCTGGGATAGCAGCCGGCGTCCGGGTCCCAGCGGGCGGCGCCGACCATGCCGGCGATCTCCAGGTTGGAGTATGCCAGCGCGACCAGCTCGCGAATGCGCCGGAACGCCTCGACGAGCAGCTCCCGCCGGTCCACATGGTAGGCGCCGGCGATCGCGGCAATCAACACCTCGTCCCGGAAGCCCGGCAGACAGCAGAACCAGGCGTGCGCCTCGAGCAGGGCGACCCGAGCTTCCGTCGGTCCACCCCGCAGCAGCTCCTCGACGAGGTCGGCCGGCGAGGCGAAGAGTCCGCCGTCGTCCTGAAAGCCGTGGTAGGTCTCGTGCATCAGGTCGTGTCCCAGCACGCCGCGCTCGGCGAAGGTGATCAGCCGGGCGCGGAGACGCGGAAGCTCGGGCGCGGCGTAGATGACTCCGCCGCTGTAGCACGCGCGGCTGCGGCCGGCATAGGGCGTGAACGTTGCCAGCTCATCTTCGGAGACGCGCACCACCGAGAATGGGAGGACGAGCTGCGTGTCTTCGACAAGCGGATCCAGCCCATCGGCCAGGAACCGGTCGAGCATGCCGGTTTCGACCATCAAGCGAGCGCGCAGCGCGTCGGCAAAGGCGGCGACCTCGTCCCGGGACAGGCTCTCGAAGAAGGCGTGGATATGCTCGCTATCGGGCAGAGACTTGTCGTGGGCGCGCGCCTCCGCCAGCGCCGCTTCGAGCTGCGTGGTCGTCAGTGTGGAGAGCTGCGTGCGGCCGGTTGCGGCGACGAACGACACCGAGCATGCCCCTTGAACGGTTGGTTGACTGCAAAAGGTACGTTGCCGAAGTATACCGTTTCTCGTGTATGGGAGTCAAGCAAGAAAGCGGATCGCCTCGTCGGGGTTTCTGGTTTCTCGTTTCCGGTTTCTGGTTCGGAGAACCCGATCTCGAACCAGAAACCAGAAACCGGAAACGAGAAACCTACCCGATCGGCAGGCGAACGGTGAAGGTCGAGCCGGCCCCTTCCTGGCTCGCCACGGCGATGGTCCCGCCGTGTTGCTCGACGATCTGCCTGGCGCCGGCAAGCCCGATGCCGGTCCCGGCGATCCCGTCCACGTTGCTCCCCCGATGGAACCGGTCGAACACGTGGGGCAGATCGGCCGTCGGGATACCGATGCCGTGGTCCTGGACGACCAGGACCGCCCAGGCGCCGTCCTCGCCATCCTCGCGCCCGATCCGCACGACGACGTCGCCGCCGTCGGGGGAGAACTTCATCGCGTTCGAGAGGAGATTGCCGAGGACGCGCTCCAGGCGCGCCGCGTCCCACGTCCCCACCAGTTTCTCCACCGTCGGGTCCAGGCGAAGCCGATGGCGGTCGGTTGTCTGCTGGTGCTCGGCAACGACCTGCCGCACGAGCGCGACGAGGTCGGCCGGCTGGCGATCGAGCGGGAGCGGCTGGCCCATCTGGAGCCGGGCCAGGTCGACCAGGTCCTTGATCATCGCCGCCATCTTCGTCGCCGTCGTCTCGATGCTGGTCAGCCCCTCGACGAGCTGCCTGGGATCCGGCGCGTCAGAGCGGGCCAGACGCCGCTTGAGGAGCTGGGCAAATCCCTTGATCGCTCCCAGCGGGTTCTTGAGATCGTGGGAAACGGACGAGAGGAACTCGTCGCGCATCCGAATCGCCTCCTGGGCCGCCCGATAGAGGCGAGCGTTGTCGACCGCCAGCGCGGCGCGGCGCGCGAGATCCTCGGCCAGGGCCAGATCGTCCGGCCCGTAGCGGCGCTCCGATCGCCCGGAGACGAAGGTCATGGCGCCCAGCACCTGGCCTCGCGCGACCAGAGGAACCGTCATGACAGACCTGACGCCCAGCTCGCGAAGAACTCTGCGATGCTCGACATTCCGGACGGCGGCAGCCACCAGCGTCTCGGGTATCTCCGGGTAGAGCTCCGGCCGGCCGGTCCGCAGCACCTTCGCGACGCCAAACAGCGCGCCGGCGTCGGGCGAGTTCCTCTCCTGGAGCTCACGCGCCTGCTGTTCCTTCGCCGGATCGGCGTGGACCACGGCGAGCCGACGGACCGTCCGGTCCTCTTCGACCACGTCGACCAGGCACCAGTCGGCAAGAAACGGCACTGCCAGGCGGGCAACGCTCGCCAGCGCGGCCGAGTAGTCGAGCGTGGCGCCGAGCAGTGCGCTCGCTTCCGCCAGGAAGGCGAAGCGCCGCTGCGCCGCCTCGGCCTGGGCCCGGGCCACCTGCTCCCGAATGAGCTGGGCGCGCTCCTCCTCTGCTCGCTTGCGCTCGGTGATGTCACGGATGACGGCGATGGTGACGAGGCCCTCTTCAGCTTCCAGCGGGCTCAGGCTGATCTCGACCGGGAACTCACTGCTGTCTTTCCGCCGGCCGACCAGGTCGAGGCCGATGCCCATCGGCCGCGTGCGGGGTGCCGCGTAGTACCCGGTGCGGTGTCGGGCGTGGATTTCCCGGAGCCGCTCGGGAAGCAACATCTCGATGGGCTGGCCGATCAGCTCATCCCGGCGGTAACCGAAGACCCTCTCCGTCTGCGCGTTGACGAGGACGATCCGCCCCTCGCGGTTGACGGTCACGATGGCGTCGGGAGCAGCTTCGAGCAGCCCGCGGAACTTCGTATCCGCCCGGCTGTGCCCGGCGACCTCGGCCTCAAGCGCCGCGTTGGCCCTGGCCAGCTCAGCCGTCCGCTCGGCAACCCGCCGCTCCAGCTCGTCCCGGCTCTTGCGGAGCGCCTCGCTCAGCAGGCTGATGACGGCCGCAACCAGCACGAACGTGCTCAGCCGCACGATGGTGTTCAGGCTGGCCGCCGGAAGGTCTGCCGGTGGCAAGAAGAAGGAGGCGTTGAAGATCACGCCGAAGAGCGCCGCGAGCAGCCCGGGACCCAGACCGCCGCACCAGGCGCTGAGCATGACGGCGCCGAAGAAGAGGGAAAACGTGTTGGGCAGGAGGAGCGGCCCCAGGAGCAGCGTCAGCGCGAGCGCGGCCAGACTGGCGACGACGGCAACGCCGTACCGCCCGAGCGGGGAACCTGTCACTTGCAGCATGGCCTGGCCTTGGTGGCTGTTTGGCGAGATCGACGCATTGAGTTATTTTACCAGAAAGGTTGAGAAAAGATCATCAGGAAGAAAGAGGCAAGTAGATCAGCAGATCCCGGTACTCTTCGGCCTCCGATGCGCCCCAGATCGTCGCCAGTTCGTCTACCGTCGCCACGAACGTCATGTGCGCGTTGAGGATGAAAATGCCAGGAACGTGCCGTCCGGCAGCGAGGTGTTCCCGGAGATGCACAGGCATCGAAGCCCGATTGTTCGTTACCAACGTGAAGCCACTGGCTTCACACCAGATCAAGATGGCTGGGTCAAGCGTACCAGCCGGTGGGGCGCCGGCACCGCCGACGCACCAGACGATCATGTCCGGGCTTTGTCGCAGGAGAGCCCGCTGTAAGCGCCGATCGACGTTCTCGTCCAGAAGATACTTGACCGCGCTCATGCGGTGGTTTCGGTCGTTCCCTGGTCTTGGGCCCCTCTTTGGCGAGCCTTCATCTGCCGCAGACGGAGGATAACGGGAGCGGGGTTCCGCTCTTGCTCGGCTCGCATTCGCCGCCCATGCTCGATCCACTCTGTCAGGTATGCGTCGATGCGTTCTTTGTTGTGCAAGTAATAGAGAATCGTCGCGTAGACGTGCTCCAGACTCAGCGTTGGGAAGCGAACCGCAATCTCTTCTGGCGTTTGAGCGCGATGGATGTACTCGTACAGGATCGACTCGATGCCGATCCGGTGGCCCTTGAGGCGAATATCATCAGGCCCGAGGAAGTCGAAATAGCTCTCCAGTTCCATCGACCAGCACTCACCCCCCTTTCATCGCGACGACGTCAGCCCCCAAAACGCCATCCCTGGCGCTCGCTTGCTACTTGAGGCGCAGCACTGCCATGAACGCTTCCTGCGGGATCTCGACGTTGCCGACCCGCTTCATCCGCTTCTTGCCCTCGGCCTGCTTCTCGAGCAGCTTCCGCTTGCGGGTCACGTCGCCGCCGTAGCACTTGGCGAGGACGTTCTTCCGCAGCGCGCTGATGGTCTCCCGGGCGATGACCTTGCTCCCGATGGCCGCCTGAATCGGGACCTCGAAGAGCTGGCGAGGGATCAGGCTGCGGAGCTTCTCGACGAGCGCCCGGCCGTGGGTCTGGGCCTTCTGGCGGTCGACGATGAGCGACAGCGCGTCGACCGGCTGGCTGTTCACCAGGATGTCCAGCTTGACCAGGTCGCCCGCCCGATACTCGGCCAGCGCATAGTCGAGCGAAGCGTAGCCCTGGGTTCGCGACTTGAGCTGGTCGTAGAAGTCGACCAGGATTTCGGCCAGGGGGATGTCATAGGTCAGGATGACCCGCGGATCGGCCGTTGGGATCGTCTCCTGGCTGGCGCGCTGCTCCGGATGGGCGGCGACCGGCTCCAGGTACTCCATCTTCGTGTAGACGCCGCGGCGGGACGTCACCAGCTCCATGATCGGGCCGATGTAGCGGCTGGGCGTGATGATCGTGATGGCGACCCACGGCTCCCGGATCTCCTCCACCTGCCCCAGGGGAGGCAGCCTGGCCGGGTTGTCGACGGTCACGACGGCGCCGTCGGTTTGCACGACCTGGTATTCGACGCTCGGCGCCGTGATCAGCAGGTTCAGGCTGAACTCCCGCTCCAGCCGCTCCTGGATGATCTCCATGTG
>JACQGW010000116.1 GCA_016199325.1 Chloroflexota bacterium | reverse complement strand
TTTGTCGCCAGTCGGGTGCTCGGCTTGGGCCGCGAGATGGTTATCGCCTACTACTACGGCAGTAGCCCGGCCCTGGGCGCCTACGTGGCGGCGTTCCGCGTCCCCGACCTCCTGTTTCAGATCCTGGCGAGCGGCGCCTTCGCCAGTGCCTTCATGCCCGTCTTCACCGCCTACATTGCCCAGCGCCGGATGACCGACGCCTGGGTGCTCGCCAGCTCGACCATGAATCTCCTCCTCATTCTAAGCATCGTCCTGGCGCTCGGCATGGCGCTGGCCGCGCCGCTGCTCGTCCCGATCATCGTGCCGGGCTTTACCGATCCTGGCCTGCAACAGATGGTCGTCAACCTCACCCGCATCATGCTGCTGACCCCGGTCTTCTTCAGCCTGAGCAGCACGCTGACCGCCATTCTCCAGGGGCGGCAGCATTTCGTGTTGCCCTCCGTGGCGCCCATTCTCTACAACCTGGCGATCATCGCCGGCGCCGTGCTCCTCTCCGATTCCCGTGGCGTGTACGGACTGGCGGTAGGAGTGGCGCTCGGCTCGATGCTCCACGCCTTCGTCCAGGTGCCCGTCTTGCTTCGGCTCGGCATGCGCTGGCGGCCGATCGTCGCGCTCGACCATCCGGGGGTGCGCGAGGTCGGCAAGCTGCTCCTGCCGCGCTCGATCGGCCTCGGCGCCACGCAGATCGTCTTCGTCGCCTATACGGCGCTGGCGTCGACGCTGGGCGCGGAGACCATCGCCGCGCTCAACTGGGCCTGGCTGCTGATGATGATGCCCCTCGGCATCTTCGGCATGTCGATCGCGACGGCCGTCTTCCCGACCCTGACGGACCATGCGGCGATGGCGCGCATCGACTCGCTCCGCCGGACGCTGGCCGGCAGTCTGCGGCTGATCCTCTTCCTGACCATCCCGGCCAGCGTCGGGCTGATTCTCCTGCGGGAGCCGATCGTCGGGCTGCTGTTCGAGCGCGGCCAGTTCGACGCCCGGTCGACCCAGTTGACGGCGTACGCGCTCTTCTTCTTTGCGATGGGGCTCTACGCCCACAGCATCGTCGAGATCGTGACGCGCGGCTTCTATGCCCTGCACGATACGCGGACTCCTGTTATGATCTCACTCGGATCGATCGTCGTCAACATCGCGCTGAGCCTGGGACTGGTGCGCGTCTTCCAGCACGGCGGGCTGGCGCTGGCGATGTCGGTGGCGACGACGCTCGAAGCCATGGTCATGCTCACGGCCATCCGGAATCGACTCGGCGGCCTGGAGGACGACCAGCTCACCCGGTCGGTGACGCGGACGCTCTTTGCCAGCGCGGCCATGGCCGCCGTCGTGCTGCTGGTCACCGTGGTGGCGCCCATCGACCTGTCGCCGGTCTGGCGGCGCCTGGTCGTGGTGGGCGCCAGCGTGGTCACCGGCGGGCTCACCTATCTCGCGGTCGCTTACTTTCTCGGCAGCCAGGAGCTCCAGCTCCTGCTCGGGGTCCTGCGGCGGCGGCGATGACGGGCGGAAGGAGCGGTCTGGCGGAGGGACTGGGAGATCGGGGGCCGGGCGCTGAAGCGCCAACTACGAACCAGAGCGATCTTTCGGCTCGTAGTAGTTGAAAGGCAGTTGAACGGTATCTGAAGGAGGCAGAAAATGAGCGATGATCGAGATCGACCGGAGGCGGGGGATGCCGGGCAGCCGGCGGCCGACAAGCGCCGGACCGAGGAGCAGATCGGCCGCACGCTCGGCGGTCTGTTCGGCCGACTCAAGCGAACGGGGACGTATCGGCGCGCGGAACGCGCCTATCGCGACGCCGTCGAGGGCAAGGACGAGGAGCCGCCCGCCCAATGACGGCGCTCTGGGGGTTCGACCTCGACGACGTGCTCTGTCTGACCCCCGGCTGGCGAACGCCGTTCCGGCAGACGAAGAAGCTCTGGGTTCAGGTGCCGCTCATCCAGGAGCGCCGGCCCGAGTGGTTCGCCGCCGACCCCGACCTGCGCGCGTTCATCGGCGCGCTGCGGGCGGCCGGGCACGGCATCGCCATCGTGACGGGCCGGCGCCCCTGGTGCCGCCGGGTGACGGCCGACTGGCTCGACCGCTGGGGCATCGGCGTCGACCACCTGCTTTTCAAGCCGGCCATCGAGGCGCGCTCGACACCCCAATACAAGCGCGACGTCGTCGGCCGGCTCGGCTGTGCCGTCTTCGTCGACGACGACCGGCAGAACGTCGAGGCGCTCCGGACGCTGGCGGACTGTGTCCCGGTGTGGTGGTCGGAGGCGCGCCGGGAGGCGGTGCTGGGCGAGCTGGCGGCGCTTCGACGGCGGCTTGAGGACCGTATGGTATAATCTACCGGCGTGATCTATCGGATCTCGTAACTCCGTAGAGGGTACATGGCCAAACAGAAACTCCGTCTCATCCCGCTCGGGGGCCTCGGCGAAATCGGCAAGAACATGATGGCCTTCGAGTTCCAGGACGACATCATCGTCATCGACGCCGGCCTGATGTTCCCGGAAGAGGAGATGCTCGGCGTCGATCTCGTGATCCCGGACATCTCTTACCTGCTCGAAAACCGCGACCGGCTGCGCGCCATCATACTCACCCACGGCCACGAGGACCACGTCGGCGGGCTGCCGTTTCTTCTCCCCCAGCTCAACGTGCCGGTGTACGGCACGCCCCTCACCATCGGACTCGTTCGGGTCAAGCTGAAGGAGCGCCGGCTGCTCGACGAGGCCACGCTGCAGATCGTGCAGGCGGGTGAGGAGATCCAGATCGGCGCTTTCGCCATCGAGTTCGTCCACGTCAACCACTCGATCCCCGATGCCGTCTCCCTGATCCTCCGAACGCCGGTCGGGACGGTAGTCTACACCGGCGACTTTAAGTTCGACCACACGCCGGTCTTCGGCGGCCCGACAGACTTCGGAGCGTTCGCCGCGGCCGGCGACGAGGACGTGCTCCTACTCTGCTCCGATTCAACCTACGTCGAGAGCCCCGGCCACACCCCGTCGGAGCGCGTCGTCTCGGCGAGCCTCAAGCGGATCATGGCCGAGGCCAGCGGCCGCGTCATCGTCGCGACGTTCGCCTCGCTCATCTCGCGGATCCAGCAGGTGATCGACGCCGCCGCCGCCCACGGCCGCAAGGTGGCGGTCGTGGGCCGCAGCATGCAGGACAACGTCCAGATGGCGCTGGAAATGGGCTACCTGACGGTGCCGGAGGGCACGCTCATCCGGATCGACCAGATCGGCCGGCTGCCGCACCACGAAGTCGCCATCGTCACCACCGGCTCCCAGGGCGAGCCGACGTCGGCGCTCGCCCGCATGGCTAACCGCGAGCATCGCCAGATCAAGATCGTCCCCGGCGACACCATCGTCATCTCGGCGACGCCGATCCCGGGGAACGAAGAGGTCGTCAATCGCACCATCGACAACCTCTTCAAGCAGGGCGCCAACGTCCTCTACAGCCGGCTGGACATGGTCCACGTCCACGGCCACGCGGCTCAGGAAGAGCTGAAGCTGATGATCAATCTGGTGCGCCCGCGCTTCTTCGTCCCCATCCACGGCGAGCACCGCCACCTCGTGCTCCACACGCGACTGGCTCAGGCACTTGGGATACCGCCAGAGCGCACGTTCGTTCTTAACAACGGAGACGTCCTGGAGCTGGGACCGGAGAGCGGACGGGTGGTCGACCACGTGCCGGCCGGCTACGTCTACGTCGACGGCCTCGGCGTCGGGGACATCGGCCAGGTGATCCTGCGGGACCGCCAGCGGCTCGCGGCCGAGGGGTTCGTCGTCGTCATCATCGCCATCGACAAGCAGACGGGCAAGGCGGTGAACCAGCCCGACCTCATCTCACGCGGGTTCGTTCGGCCCGAGGACGTCGACAACCTGATGGATGCGGCGCGCGATACGGTGCTGGCCGCCATCAACCGCGGCCCGGACCACATGGCCGAATGGGCCGTGATCAATCACGAGATCCGCGCCGTTCTTGGTCGGTATTTCTACGACCAGACGAAGCGGCGGCCGATGATTCTGCCGGTCGTCGTCGAAGTATGAGAGGGGGTCGGGGGTCGGGGG
>JACQGW010000098.1 GCA_016199325.1 Chloroflexota bacterium | reverse complement strand
CTGCACGCCAGCCAGCTCAAAGTGTCAACCGATTGGCGGCATGATCTGAAACATGCCCAAAAAGCTTCTTGCTTATGAAACTATAGCAGTCTGCCTGGCTACCGCATATCCCCCAAGTGGCCGAAGGGCCGTCCAGGTAGGCTAGCCTGGTGCATCTAGAACAGCACGCCCTATTGCTCAGTGCCGTCACCGGTCAATGGGGCCAGGCCAGGAAGCTGGAACAGGAGGCTTCCAGGCCGGGATCAGGCTATTGCCAACACGCGGGCTACGGCTCGCCGAAGCGCAGCGAGGGTGACCGGCTTGGCGACAAACGGGGGGTAAGGCCGAGGGGCCGCCTGGAACACGGTCCTCTTCGCGGCAGCCCTCAGGACCGGTGGTGACCGGTTCCGGTCAACTGGAGGATGCGCAGGGCGAGCCCGAGGTTCAGCCGGGTTGTCGCATCCTCGATGTCGAGCTTGCCGACGGTCGCGATGCGCTCCAGCCGCCCGCTCAAGGTGTTCACGTGGACGTAGAGGCGCGCCGCCGTCCGCCGGTGGTTGCCGTTCTCCTCCAGGTAGGCGTGGAGCGTCTCCACCAGGGCACCGCCGTGCCGGTGGTCATACTCCAGCAGTGGGCCGAGCATCCGGTCGGCAAACCGGGCCAGCTCCTCCTCATCCTCGGTTCGGAACAGCATGCCGTAGACGCCGAGGTCGTCGAGCGACGCGGTGGCGTTCGACCGGCCGAGGCTCCGCAGGATGTCCAGGGCACGCCGGGCCTGGGCGTAGGAATGGGCGAAGTCCTCGATCCGCTTGCAGGTGGCGCCGAGGCCCACCGAGACGGTCGCCTGGAGCGAGATGCGGGTGATCTCCTGTCGGATGGTGTCGGCAAGGGCGCGCGCGGCGGTGCCGGCCGGCTTGTTGGATGGCACCAGAACCAGAATGCTCTCGCCGTGGACAACCGGGACGCTCTGCGCGCACTCGCGCCTCGCCGCGTAGCTCACGGTCTCGAAGACTCGCCGCCTGGCGACCAGTTGGCCGGCGTCCTCGTAGTCCAACTGGAGGTTGCGCGCGCCGTCCACCTCGAGCACCAGGAGATCCCACGGCCGCAGAAGGTCGATCCCGAGGAACCCGGCGCGCGCGATGATGGCCGACCGGTCGGCGGTCGGACCGGCCAGGAGATCCCGCAGGAAGTCGGCGCGGAGGCGGTGCTCGGTCTCCAGCGCCGCCCGCTGCTTCATCAGCTCCAGCGCCAGCGCCACGGTCGCCTCCCGCAAGATGGCGTAGTCGGCCTCGGCAAACGGTCGGTCGGCCTCGGCGACGGTCACCCGTCCGAGCAGCTCGTGCCCCATGAGGATCGGCGCCTGCATGCGGCGCTGGACCCAGCCGTGCTGCGGGAAGCTGGCCAGCAGGAACGGCGTCTGGAGGCGAGCGATCTGCTGGTAGTGCCGCCGGACCGCCGGGTCGTCCAGGACCCGCCGGGGGGTGCCGCCGTTGACCAGGGCCTCCTGCCGATGGCGGTCGGTTCGCTCCTGGTTCGGCGAGTACGCCAGAAGATGAAAGACGCCGTCGGCGACCGTCACCGGGTTGCCCAGGAGGTCGGCCAGGGCAGCCGTCAGCGCGGCCAATCCCCTCCCCTCCAGAACCATCCGCACCAGGCTCGCCTGGGCAGCCGACTGCGCCAGCCGCTGCTCGTACCTGGCCCGGGAGACAAAAGCGTCGATCGCGGCGGCGATCTGCTCGGCAACGCTCTGACACAGGCGGGTGGAGGCGGCGTCCATCTGGCCGTCCCGGCAGCAAAACGAGACGAAGAGGATGCCCTGAGCGGCGCCGCGGGCGACGATGGGAAACAGGCCAACCATGCCGGACTCGGCCCGGGCAGCATCGGCCGGCGTCGGCGAAAAGAGGTCGTCCACGGACGTATGCAGGAACACCGGCGCCCGGCTGCTAATGGGCACCGCGTCGGCGGCGAGCCAGGTCGCCGGGATCGTCGCGTCCGGCTGGCCGGCCGGTCGGCAGGTCTGGCCGAAGGCGCCCACAACCCGCAACATCCGGCCGTCGTCGCCGAACAGGCCGACGACCACGTCGCTCGCCTGGACGGCTCTGCCGAGTAATTCGGCAACCTCGCCGAGCACCGACTCCGGCGCCTCCGCGCTGCACAACAGATGGCTAACGGTCAGCGCAGCCTCCAGAAGGCTCACCGGCGCAGCACCCGCCCGGCGCGATCCGGCGTGAACTGGCCGCCGGCCATCGCGACCGTGCCGTTGACGAGCACGTGCACCATGCCCACCGCCAGTTGGTTCGGCTCCCGCACGGTCCCTCGCTCGCCGAACAGGGCGGGGTCGAACACGGCGACGTCCGCCCAGGCCCCCGGCTTCAAGACTCCGCGGTCCGAGAGCTTCAGACGTTGCGCCGGCAGGTCGGTGATCTTCTGGACCGCCTGCTCAATCGGAAAGGCCCGCTCCTCGCGCACCCAGCGCCGGATGAACCAGGACGCCCACGTGTAGGCGCCGTGGAAGGTCTTGCCGGCGAGCGGTCCGTCGACGCAGAGCGCGGTGGCATCGGAGCCCACGCCGCAGACCGGGTGCTCGTAGGTGCGGCGCAACTGCGCCTCGGTATAGGACTCGCACAGGCAGTACGGGGCGTCCACATCCTCGACCTCTTCCAGCAGCAGGTCGAGCAACGCGTCGAACGGCGTCGTCCGCGCCGCCTCGGCGATCTCCTTGAAGCTCTTGCCGATGAGGTCCGGCCGTTTGGCGCTCGTCGCGACCGTGATGTACTCCCAGCCGCCGAGGACCATGCTCGTGATCAAGCTCTCATGCTGCATGATCTTCGCCCGGGTGGCCGGGTCCTGCAGGCGCGCGCGCAGCGCCTCCGGGCCGCCCTCGTACGCCCAGGACGGCAGGGCCATGCTGATGTTGCACGTCCCGTAGAGCCGAGTGTGCATGTCCACCGAGAGGTCCAGGCCGTCGGCCAGCGCCCGGTCGATCCGCTCGATCGCCCGCACCTCGGGATCGGGCGGGCCGCCCCGCCGCGGCGTCAGATGAGGGATGTGCAGCCGCACGCCCGAGTCGGCGGTGTGCTGGAGCGCCTCGTCGATGGCCTCGATGGCCCGGACCTCGCGATTGCGCAGGTGGGGCGCGTAGAGACCGTCGTAGCGGGCGGTGATTCTGCACAGCTCGGTTATCTCTTCGGGAGTCGCAGCCCGCTCACAGGCCGACTCGAGCCCGACCGAGAAGCCGACGGCGCCCTCTTCAAGCCCCTGAACCAGCAGGCGGCCCATCTGGCGAACCTCGTCGGGCGTCGACGCCCGGTCGGCCAGACCCATGGCGGCGATGCGGAGATTGCCGTTGGGCACGAGCGTCAGCACGTTGGTGGCCGGCCTGGCCTGCTCCAGCCGTTCGAGGTAGCCCGCCATCGTCTGCCAGGTGATGGGCAGGTCGGGGTCGTAGCCGTAGATGTTGCCGGCGACGGCCTTCGGGTCGAGGATTGGCGCGCAGCCGTGGCCGCAGTTGCCGATCAACTCGGTGGTGACGCCCTGAGCGATCTGGCTCTGGGCCCGGGGGTCGATGAGGAGCGTGAGGTCCGAGTGGCTGTGGATGTCGATGAAGCCGGGCGCGACGATCAGGCCGGTGGCGTCGAGCTCGCGTGCGGCGCTCGCCTGCGCCAGGTTCCCGATGGCCGCGATCTTCCCGTCCTCGACGCCGACGTCGGCCGGAACCCCGGCTCGGCCGGTCCCGTCGACGACCGTTCCGCCACGCACGATGATGTCGAGCATGTTCACTTCTCCTTCTCGAAGCAGATTGCCAGGAAGACGCGCTGGCGCGACCCTCGAGGCTTCCGGATACCCCCATGCTATTCCGATACCCGCCGCCTGTCAACGTGTGGACCCGACAGGCCCCAGGCCCGTCGCCGCCCGGCGCTGTGTGACCTTCACAGGTATGAGCGGTCATGCGTCATACGTCATGGAGCACGTGCCATACGTGTCGCTGCCCGGTGCGGTGTGACCTTTTCGGGTGCGGGCTGCGGGAACGGATGCTGTCAACGGATTCAGGG
>JACQGW010000100.1 GCA_016199325.1 Chloroflexota bacterium | reverse complement strand
GGTCTCCCTGAGCAGCTCCACGCAGCTCTGGAGCGCCAGCAACGAACGAGGCCGCTCCCGGGTTCGTAGTTGGCGCTTCAGCGCCCGGCCCTCCAGTCACAGGCCCCCCAGGATCCTCTCCGCCGATGGCCGCGGAGGCCGTAGCCACGGCCTCCGCCAGATCCCGCTCGCCGGCCGAACCCGTGAGGACCACACGGGCACCGTGTTCGGCGATGAGCCGGGTCGCGAGGGCAGCGCACGATCCCGCCGGCCATCGCTTCGCCGATCCGTTCGTCGCGCCGGCGTGGAGCGCCACCAGCAGGTCGTCCGCTCTGACGCCTTCACGTGCGAGCAGTTCGTCGACGCGCGCAGCCGCGTCGGGCAATGGACGCAGATGAGGCGAATCGACGTCCACCAGGCCGCCGGCTTCTCTGGCCAGATCCAGACAGTACTCGGCCTCGTGCCGGCGCACCCGGTAGCGCCGGCCGGGGACGCCGAGCGTCAGGGTATGAGGGACGCTCTCGCCGGCGAAGCCGATACGAATCGGGGCGCCGCTGGCAATCGCGAACACGCTGGCCCAGGCGCCGTGGAGGCTCAGGACAAGATCATACCGCTCACGCCGGATCGCCAGCAGGATTCGGACGAGGACCAGGTACTGGCGGAGATCGAACAGGCGCCCGGATGGCCGCAACCGGTTGACGTCGAACCGCCAGACTTTGCCGACGAAGGGGTAGTGGGCCAGGAGCGGCGCGGTGTACGGCAGTGTCGCCAGGTCGATCCGGGCGTTCGGGTAGCCGCGGTGGAGCGCCCAGACGGCCGGCATCGAGAGCGCCAGGTCGCCCAGCAGGTCAAGTCGAACCACCAGAATCCGCCTGATCGGCTCTCCCGTCGGTCGGCGACAGACAAGCGGTCCGAGCACGCGGGCGCCGAAGCCGGCGACGCCAATGGCGACCCCGGCGAGCAGGCGCCGGCCGATCCGTTTGCAAGCGCGTTGCGTGCGGCTGGCCATGGTGCCCTCCTCACCTGGAGCGGTATCGAGAGAGCCGAACCGCCAAGACGCCAAGACCGCTAAGAAAGGCGCCAGAAGTGCCGATAGTCTGCCTGGTCATTCTCTCGGCAACCCGCTGCCAAGAATCCCAGACTGCGCCTGTTCAGCCCCTGGTTGCGCGGTCAGCTTCAACAGGTCGAGCGCGACGGCGGCCACCCGGTCAGGCGGGATCGCGGCGATACAGCCGTGCGCCGGCAGCTCGGCCTCGCGCCAGTCGAGCCGGTTGCAGGGCGCGCAGGCGAAATCGGCCGCTACGACGCGGTGGCGAGCGGGTGGCCCCCAGGGGCCGAACGCCGCTGCATCCACCGGGCCGTAGAGGTGAACCGTTGGCGTCCCGACCGCAACGGCCAGGTGGAGCGCACCGCTGTCGACGCCGATGACCAGCCGGCAACGCCGGTAGAGGGCGCCGAGCTGTCCAACTGACAGGTCTATGGCCGGAACAGTCGGCGAATGCACGCACCGCTGCACGGCGCCGACAGTCTCCCGTTCCCCGGACGTTCCCGAAATCACGAAGACGACCTCCGGTGCAGCGGCGGCGATCGCGTCGGCGACGGCGCCAAACCCTCGCGGCGTCCATCGCTTCACCGGCGCGCCGGCGCCGGGATGCACCGCGACCAGCAACTGCTCACCGCCGATGCCCCGCTCGGCCAGCCACGCCGCCACGGTTGCTTCGTCCAAAGGTGATGGGTGAAATTCGAGAGGCGGGAGGGCAGGGCTCTCCCTCACCCCCGGCCCCTCTCCCCCGCAGGGGAGAGGGGAGGCACCGGATCTTGTCTGAGTCTCCCCTCTCCCCCGCAGGGGAGAGGGGCCTGCGGCGAGGCCCTCCTCCCCCGTCTCCCCTCTCCTCGCAAAGGAGGCGGGGCCTGCGGCGAGGCCCTCCTCCCCCGTCTCCCCTCTCCTCGCAAAGGAGGCGGGGCCTGCGGCGAGGCCCTCCTCCCCCGTCTCCCCTCTCCCCCGCAGGGGAGAGGGGCCGGGGGTGAGGGCCTGCACGAGCCCGACATTCTGCTCGACCTCATGCCTGCCTGGCGAATAGGCCAGCGCGTCGGTGAGGAACGGGCGGGTCGCCGACAGGTCGTAGCCGATCCGGCGCGGGATGCCGGCGGCGAAGGCCAGCAGGGCGCCCCACCAGTGGTCGAACCGCAGCACGACCGCGACGTCGAATCGCTTCTGCCGCAGCCGAATCGCCTCGGCCGCCAGGAGCGCGTACGGCTGGAAGATCGATGGCCTGGGCTGCCGGCTGAAGCCGGGAAACGGGCAGACGTCCAGCGTGTCGACGTACGGGTTTTCGCGCAGCGCCGCCGTGCTCCAGGGGCCGCACATGACGGTCACGTGTACCTGTGGCAGCGCCTCCCGCAGCAGCCGCAGCGCCGGCGTTGCGAAGAGCACGTCGCCCAGGTGATCGGGCCGGATCAGGAGCAGGCGAAGCCGATCAGAGGTGCTCGCAGGCTGTGTCCCGGCCAGGGGCAGACGCGCCGCTGCACGGAGCAGCGCCAGCCGGATCGCCGAGCGGTCGGGGAGCAGCGCGTTCACTGGAAGAACCGGTACTTGAACAACGTCTGGATGTACTCGACGCCATCAATCCAGCCGATCTTCTTTCCTTCCGCAACTGAACGCGGGTTATACGTGATCGGCACTTCGGCAATCCGGTGACCGGCCAGCAGGAGCTTCGCCGTTACCTCGGGCTCGAACTCGAACCTGGCCGACCTTAATCTGAGTCCTTTGATGACCGGCGAGCGGAATACCTTGTACGCCGTCGCCATGTCGGTGAGCCTGCTCCCGTAGAGCAGGTTCGTCAAGTAGACCAGGAATCGGTTGGCGAGTCGGGTTCGTCGGGGGATCTTGCTGGATCGCCTGCGGAAGCGGGAGCCGTAGACGGCATCGGCTTCGCCGCGCAGAATCGGGGCAAGCAGCGCCGGATACTCCTCGGGGCTCAACTCGAGGTCGGCATCCTGGATCAAGATCACGTCGCCGGTCGCGAACTCCAGTCCGAACCGGATGGCAGCGCCCTTCCCGAGGTTGATGAGCGACGTATGCACCTTGATGACGTCCGATCGCTCCCGCTGTTTCTCGGCGATGATCGACGGGCTGCGGTCGCGTGAGCCGTCGTCGGCGATGATGATCTCCCGGTCGATCCCCGGCAGGTCCACGGCGCAGACGCGGTCGATGACCTCGGCAATGGTAGACTGCTCGTTGTACACGGGGATAATGACGCTGAGCTTGAGCCCCCGGCCGGCCGGGAGCGAATCGCGCCCACCGGCGGTCGCTGCTACCGGATCTGCCCCCGTCCCAACGGGCGCGCCCTCGTTCCCAGACCGGGTCGGCACGCCCGCATCCACAGGCTCTCGCCGTATCCGATCCATCTCGGCCCGCAACCGGCCGTTCTCTGCCTGAGACGCAGCCAGCTCGACTCTTGCCTGCTGGAGATCATCCCACAGCAGGCGAAGCTGCGCACGGGCCTCGTCGGCGGACTCGGGTGTTTTCCAACGGCTGTGCATGATGCCCCTATTCTTGCAGTGCTACTCCTTCGAGTCAAGCACTGCTGCTCTGCAGCGCTGCGGCGAGCGCTACTGGAACACCACAGTGATATTGACGAGCAGCGTCCGTCGAAAGCTGACGTAATGACGCACGACGCATGAATTCGGCACGCGTCCATCAAGATTCGAGCGGCAGACCACTACGGCACGTCCCGAAACCGATAGATCTGGATGTCGCCGACTTCGCCGAACCGCTGAAGTGACGTGCTCATCTGTTCGCCTCGATAGAGCGGGCGGTACGTCTGAGCGTGGACGGCTTCCAGCGCCAGGTAGCGGACGCCGTAGCGCCGCGCGACCAGGGCGGCTGCCTCGGGGCCATCGCTCGGCGTCACGACGGAGCTCCGACCGCTGCTGTAGAAGAACCCCGGCGGGTCGACGAGCATGACCAGATCGGCCGGGGCGGCGTGCTCGGCGAACCAGACCGCCAGTGCGTCGTACTGTCGTTTCCGGTCGTCCCAGGTCGCGGCGCTCTTCGCCGTGAGGTACAGGCTGACGCCGACGGCGAAGAGCACGAAGATGATCAGGAAGTTCCGGCGGGCGAGGTGCGGATTCCAGTGAGTCCGGCGGGCAGCCAGCCAGAGCACGGTGCGGTCGATGCCGGCGACCGCTGCCGCGGCGAGCCAGGGCAGCAGCGCCGCCGAGGAGTGCAGCATGCTGCCGCGGCCGCTCGGGAACGTGAAGACGAGGGACATCGCCAGGTAGAGCCCGAGGGCATACAGCAGGAACGTCTGCACGACCGGTCGGCGCCGCCATCCCCATAGGCCGACGACCGCAAACGGCAGCAGGTGGTACTCCATCCCGAAGAGGACGAGCAGGTTGCGGCCGAGCGCCTCGGCTTTCGACAGCAGGATGTTGTCGAGCCCCCAGGCGAGGTAGCTCGCCTGGCTCAGGTCCCGCGCGTAGCTGAAGAGGTCGTTGTACTCGGTCAGGAAGAGCGTCCGCAGGCCGCCGGCCGATAGCGGCGCCCCGGCGACGACGAGGTTACGGACGAACCACAGCCCCATCACGAGGAGATAGCCCGCTAGGGCCAGCAGGACGGGGGAGGGGGAGGCGCCCTCACCCCCGGCCCCTCTCCCGCCGAGCGGGAGAGGGGAGACGGGGGAGGAGGAGGGCGCGCCCTCACCTCCGGCCCCTCTCCCGCCGAGCGGGAGAGGGGAGGATTCGCCCTCACCCCCGGCCCCTCTCCCGCCGAGCGGGAGAGGGGAGACGGGGGAGAAGGAGGGCGCGCCCTCACCTCCGGCCCCTCTCCCGCCGAGCGGGAGAGGGGAGACGTTTGGACCACGAGAGGGCGCGAAACGACGCGAAAGGGGGAGGGTCCGGCAGAGCGATGACAGGCTGCCACTTCGTGCCTTTTCGCGGCGTTTCGCCGCTTTCGTGATCCAAACGTACCCT
>JACQGW010000099.1 GCA_016199325.1 Chloroflexota bacterium | reverse complement strand
GGCCCGTTCTTCGAGGAGACGATCTACGTGACGCCCTCCCGCCTGCCGGACGCGGTTCAGGCGGCCATCGGCGAATGTACCGAGCGGGCGGCGCTGGCGCTGGGCCTGCGGGAAGGGCCTGTCCACGCCGAGCTGCGGGTCAACGAGGCCGGGCCCTGGATCGTCGAGATCGCCGGCCGCTCCATCGGCGGCCTCTGCTCGACGATCCTCCAGTTCGGCACCAGCATGGCCCTCGAGGAGATCATCCTGCGCCACGCGCTCCGCCTGCCGATCCCCTCGCTGGAGCGTGAAGGCCGCGCCGCCGGGGTGATGATGATCCCGATCCCGAAACGGGGTATCCTCCGGGGGGTATCGGGCGTCGAGGCGGCGCAGGCGACGCCGCTGGTGACCGGCGTCGAGATCACGGCGAGGCTGAACTACGAGATCGTCCCACTGCCGGAGGGCGCCAGCTACCTGGGCTTCATCTTCGCCCGCGGCGAGCGCCCCGCCGAGGTGGAAGCCGCCCTCCGGGAGGCGCACCAGCAGCTTCGCTTCGACATCAAGCCGGCGCTGCCGTTCGTCGGGCTGCCTTCATGATGGAGCGCCTGAGGTGTGAAAGAGCTGCGGCGGAGTTCACCCGCCTGGCGAGCCAGGCCGCCCGCGAGGTCGGGAGCCCTGAGCTGAGCGAAGAGGAGATCGTTCAAGCGGTGAAGCGCACCCGCGAAACGCTGTACCGCGAACAGTATGGGACAGAGTGAGCAAAGGCCAGGCTCCTTGCCGCGCGCTGTGCCACAAAGCCTCCCAGTGAAAACCTGCATGCGGAGGCGCGGAAGCCGCAGCGCGAACTGTCCGAGCCGCGACCGTGAGGGAGCCGTTCCCCGGCGCGTACGGTCGGCCGCGCGCGCCGGGGAACGGCTCCCTCACGGTCGCGGCTCGGTTCGGGGATCCCCGCCGGGGTCGCTCGCAGGTCAGCGTGGCCGAGACCTTCGCGCCCCGGAGCGCACTTGCGAGTGTACACTACGAACCTGAGCGTCCCGCCTTCACAGCCTCCGTGCCTTCGCATGCACCCCTACTCCTACCAACGTATTGGAGGATACGGAGGAGGATCTCACTGATCCCCACGGCACGGCGGAGCACTTCCAGCGGCGTGTACGCGTGATGCTCCCGGCCGTGTTCCTGCGCGATGTCCTGGGGTGGTCTTCTGAAGCTCTGGAGGCGGTCCGCAGCCGCACCTGGGAGGACCTGCCCCCCATGCCTCTTCTCGAAACAGAGGAGCGCTAACCCGACCTTGTGCAACCGGCAGTAGAATCGATCTTGGGATGCGAGACGATATGGCAGTGCCGGTTCTGCCCATTCACGCGTGTGCCCGGGCCATCGACCTGCTACCTATGTTCAAGATGCAACCCTATCCACTGACAATCCGCCGCAGCGTCTCGTACGACAGGTTCCCACCGGAGACGATGCAGACGACGCACTCACCCGGCTCCGGCAAAACGGCACGTGAGAGGAGCGCGGCGACGCCGACGGCGCCGGCGCCTTCGACGACAAGGTGGTGCTCGGCCAGCAACTGGCGGATGGCCTCCTCGATGGCCGACTCTTCGACGAGGACGATCTCGTCGGCCACCTGCTGCGCGAGCGGCACGGTGATCGAGTCCTCTTCGATGCTGCCGGCCAGCCCGTCGGCCAGCGTTGGGCGACCGGAGATCGGCACCCCCCGGCCGGCCGCCAGCGCCGCCGCCATCGACGGCTGGGTGGCCGCCTGAACGCCGGCGACCCGGCAGCGCGGCGCGACGGCCCGGGCGACCAGGCCGCAGCCGCCGAGCAGGCTGCCGCCGCCGGTCGGCACCAGCAGTCGGGCCACATCCGGGCGCTCGGCGAAGACCTCCAGCGCGACCGTCCCCTGGCCGGCGATCAGGTCGGCGTCGTTGTAGGCCGAGACGTACAGGCCGCCGGTCTCGGCCGCCAGCTCGTGGGCGCAGGCGTCGGCCTCATCGAAGGTGGAGCCGTGCTGGACGAGCGTCGCGCCCGACCGCCGGAGCGCGGCGACCTTCGTCGCCGCCGCCGTCGTCGGCACGACGACCGTTGCGCGAGCGATGACGGCGTGCGCCGCGTAGGCAAGGCCAAGCCCGGCGTTGCCGGCCGAGGCGGTCACGAGCCCGCGCGCGCGCTGGGCCGCCGAGAGCTGAAGGACCCGATTCAAGGCTCCCCGGGTCTTGAAGGAGCCGGTGTGCTGCTGGCACTCGAGCTTGAGCAGCACGTCGGCGCCGGTCCGCTCGCCGAGCCACGGCGACGGCTCGATCGCGGTCTGGCGGACCAGGCCCCGGAGCCGCCGGCCGGCGGCGAAGACGTCGAGAATCGTCGGCATCGTCAACGTGTTCATCTGGAACACCTCCGGTGGGGAGTATAGCGCAACGTGCAGAAAACCGGCATGTATCTTGCTCCCGCGCGCCGATGGGCAGGTCTTGCCCGACTCTCAGCGAAGGGTGCGTGCAGGCGATGCTGAAGTACGCAATGACCAACGCCTTTCGCCGCGGTGAGATCGCCGTGCTGGCGATTGCCGGGGTCGGCCTGGAAACGGCGCTGATGACCGTGCTGCTGAGCGTCTATGCGGGCGTCACCGCGCAGGCCCCCTTCGCCGGCTCCTCGCTGGCGATGGTCGACCACCTGCTGCTGGCGGCCTCGATCACGTCGGCGGCGGCCGGCGTTCTGACCATTCTGATCATCATGCTCATGTCGGTGTCCGAGCGGCGCCGCGAGTTCGGCATCCTCAAGGCCGCCGGCTGGTCGAGCGCCAACGTCGTCACCGCCATCGGCATCGAGGCGCTGACGCTGGCCGTCTTCGGCGTCGGCTCCGGCTACGTCCTCGGCTCCTGGGCCATCGCCATTCTGCGGCGATTCCTCGGCGTCGAGCTGGTGACCATCACGACGGGCCTGGTGATCGAGGTCGCCATCTTCGGCCTGCTTGCCGGCCTTCTCGGCGGGCTCTACGCCGGCTTTCGTGCAGCCGGCGCCCGGCCCATCGACGCGCTGCGGGGGGAGTGAGCGATGGCGCAGATCGGCGTTGAAACGCGGCACGAGTCATGCGTCATGCGTCGTGCGTCATGCGTCAAGCGGCAGGCGGCAGGCGGCAGGCGGGGGGAGTGAGCGATGACGCAGATCGCTGTTGAAACGCGGCGCCTGAGCAAGATCTATGGAACCGGTCGCTCTGCCGTTGCCGCGCTTGCCGACGTCGACCTCCAGATCGAGCCCGGCGAGATGACGGCGATCATGGGCCCCTCTGGCTCCGGCAAGACGACGCTCCTCAACCTGATCGGCGCGCTCGACCGCCCGACGGCCGGCGAGATCTTCGTCGACGGCGAGGAGATCACCGTCATGCCGGAGAGCCAGCTCTTCCGGGTCCGCCGCTACAAGATGGGCTTCGTCTTCCAGGCGTTCTACCTCGTGCCGACGCTGACGGCGCTGGAGAATATCCTCCTGCCGGCCATGCCGCTCGGCCTCGACAGCCGCCTCAAGCAGCGCGCCGCCGACATCCTGGCGCTGCTCGGGCTCGAGCGCCAGGCGAAACGGCTGCCCAGCGAGCTCTCGGCCGGCGAGCAGCAGCGGATCGCCCTCGCCCGCGCCCTTATGCTCGACCCACCCCTCGTCCTGGCCGATGAGCCGACCGGCAACCTCGACAGCAGGACGGGACAGGAGATCCTGGCGCTCATGCAGCGGCTCGGCAGCGAGCAGGGGAAGACCTTCCTCATCGTCACCCACGACCCCCGTATCGCCCGCGTCAGCCACCGCGTCATCTACCTGCGCGACGGCCAGCTCGCCGACGAGCCGACCGTCGACCTCGCCCTTGACGAGCCCGAGGCGCGCGCGGCGTAGGCCCTCCTCCCGCTCGCAGGATGATATAATGGGGAACGGCACTCGTCCGAACAATTCGCTCCAGGAGGGGCAGTTCGTGGTCGACTTGATCTGGGAGCCCGGCCTCCGGCCGCGTCACTTCCGATTGGCGCTCTCGCAGCTCAACACGACCGTCGGCGACCTGGACGGCAACACCCGCCGCATCCTGGCCGACCTCGAATGCGCGCGGGCGCTTGAGGCCGACCTCATCGCCTTTCCGGAGCTGGCCCTGACCGGCTATCCGCCCGAGGACCTGGTCCTCAAGCCGCAGTTCATCGCCGACAACCTGCGCTGTCTCGAGCGCATCGTCGTCGCGAGCCAGGGTATCACCGCCGTCGTCGGGTTCGTCGACGCCCGGGACGACATCTTCAACGCCGCCGCCATCGTCCACGACGGCCGGCTGGTGGACGTCTACCACAAGATCTACCTGCCGAACTACGGCGTTTTCGACGAGGACCGGTACTTCCGCCCCGGCGACCGGGCGCCCGTCTACACCATAGCCGGGGTCGGCGTCGGCGTGAACATCTGTGAGGACATCTGGTATCCCGCCGGGCCGACCACCTGGCAGGCGCGAGGCGGCGCCGAGATCGTCGTCAACATCAACGGCTCGCCGTACCACGCCGGCAAGCGGATCTTCCGCGAGCGGATGCTCTCGACCCGGGCGGCCGACAACGCCGTCGCCGTCGCCTACGTCAACGCCGTCGGCGGCCAGGACGAGCTCGTCTTCGACGGCCAGAGCGTCGTCTTCGACGCCCGCGGCGAGCTCATCGCCCGCGGACACGCCTTCGCCGAGGATCTCCTCTTCGTGGACCTGGACCTGGAGGGGCTGCTAACGGCCCGACTGCACGACCCGCGCCGGCGCAAGGAGCCGGACGGCATCCCGGCCGGCGCCGACGCCGTCCGGCGGATGGAGCACCTGGCGATCTCCGATCAGCCGGCCCTGGCTGCCCGGCCGCCGCTGCCATCCCGGCCGCCGTTTGAGCCGGCGCCACCCGGCTCCCCCGCCGAGGTCTACGAGGCGCTCGTCCTCGGCACCGGCGACTACGTTCGCAAGAACGGCTTCCAGACCGTCCTCATCGGCCTCTCGGGCGGGATCGACTCGAGCCTGACGGCGGCGGTCGCCGCCGACGCCCTGGGCGCCGACCACGTCGTCGGCGTGCGCATGCCCTCGCGCTACACCTCGCCGGCGAGCCTGGAGGACGCCGAGGTCCTGGCCCGCAACCTGGGCATCCGGCTGCTCACCATCTCGATCGAGCCGGCGTTCCATGCCTATCTCGAAATGATGGCGGAGCCCTTTGCCGGCACGGCGCCCGGCGTCGCCGAGGAGAACGTGCAGTCCCGCATCCGCGGCAACATCCTGATGGCGCTCTCCAACAAGTTCGGCTGGATCGTCCTGACGACGGGCAACAAGAGCGAGATGGCGACCGGCTATGCCACCCTCTACGGCGACATGGCCGGCGGCTTCGCCGTCATCAAGGACGTGCCGAAGACGCTCGTCTACCGGCTCTGCGAGCACCGGAACACCCGCGCCGGATGCGCCCTGATCCCGGCGCGGGTGCTGACGAAAGAGCCGACGGCCGAGCTGCGCCCCGGCCAGCGCGACGTCGACAGCCTGCCGCCGTACGAGCTGCTCGACCCGATCCTGCAAGCGTACGTCGAGGAGGACCGCAGCTACGAGAGCCTGCTCGCCATGGGATTCGACCCGGCAACGGTCCGGCGCGTTATCGCGATGGTGGACCGGAACGAGTACAAGCGCCGCCAGGCGCCGCCCGGCGTGAAGATCACCCCCCGCGCCTTCGGCCGCGACCGGCGCCTCCCGATCACGAGCCGCTACCGGGCGTTCACGGCGGCGCCGGCGAAGTGAACGGTCATACGTCATACGTCATGCGTCATACGTCAGGGGTCAGGGGTGGTGGATGATCGGTGATGAGTGATGGATGGGTTAGTGGGTGATGCGCCGTGTGGTGGGTGACGGGCGACGCATGACGAGTGACGCATGACGAGTGACGAGTGACGCATGACGTATGACGAGTGATCGCTGCGTACTGATCCACTATCACGAGATCGCCTTGAAAGGGCGCAATCGCGGTGTGTTCATCGACCGGCTGATCGCCAACCTGCGGCGGGCCGTTCGTCCGCTCGGCGTCTATGCCCTGCGGGAGACCCAGGGGGGCGTCCTCGTCGATCTGCCCGAAACGGCCGACTGGAACGCCGTCCGCGCCGCCGTCGAGACGACCTGTGGCGTCGTCAACTTCGCGCTCGTCTCTCGCTGCGCTGCCGACTACGCCGCCGTCGAGACGCTCACCGGCCGGCTTCTCGACGGCCGCTCCTTCGACAGCTTCCGGATCGACGCCCACCGCTCGGACAAGCAGTTTCCGATGACCTCCGAGGAGATCAACCGGGCGCTCGGCACGTACGTCGTCGAGCGCACCGGCGCTCGGGTGGACCTGAAGCACGCCGAGCAGACCATCTACGTGAAGATCGCCCGGCACGAAGCGTTCGTCTACTTCGAGAAGCTGGCGGGGCCGGGCGGCCTGCCGGTGGGCGTCAGCGGCCACGTCCTCTGCCTGATCTCCGGGGGCATCGACTCGCCGGTCGCCGCCGCCCGGCTGATGCGCCGCGGCTGCTCGGTCGAGTTCGTCCACTTCCACGCCTATCCCTTCCTGAACGCCGCATCCATCGAGAAAGCCCGTGAGCTCGTGCAGCTCCTCACCCGCTACCAGGGAACCTCCCGGCTGCACCTGGTGCCGTTCGGCGAGGTCCAGCGGCAGGTCGTTCTGAGCGCGCCCGAGGCACTGCGAACGGTGATCTATCGGCGGCTGATGCTGCGGGTGGCAGAGCGGATCGCCGGCCAGTGCAAGGGCGCCGCCCTGGTGACCGGCGACAGCCTGGGGCAGGTCGCCTCACAGACGCTGGACAACCTGACGGTCGTGGGCGCGGCGGCGAATCTGCTGCTCCTGCGGCCGCTGGTGGCCAGCGACAAGCGGGAGATCATCGCCGAAGCCGAGCGGCTGGGCACCTATCCTATCTCGATCCAGCCGGATCAGGACTGCTGCCAGCTCTTCATGCCCCGCCAGCCGGCCACGCACGCCCACCTGGAGGACGTGCTGGCCGCCGAGAGCGGACTGGAGATCGAACGACTGGTCGAAGAGGCATGCAGCGGCGCGGAGGTCGTTCTTTTCCGCTGGCCGCCGCCTTAGCGGTCCGCAGAGGGGGCGAACCGCCACGAGGGAGCGAACCGCCAAGACGCCAAGATCGCCAGGGAGAAAGCCCGGAAGAATCTGGCTCGCTTGGCCAATCCTTTTGGAGCCTGCTCTGAGTCCGACGCCGCTGACCGTGCGAGAAGCTGACTGCTGACCGCCGGAGTTCCCCCAGCCCGCGTTCGGGCAGACGCTGCCGTGATGCTGCTATAATGGCGTGAATGGAGGCGTTAGAGCGGTCAACACCTGGATTGACCAAACGGCCAACCGACGTCCTGGGCGTCTTTCTCGCTGTCCCTCTTGGCGATCTTGGCGTCTTGGCGGTTCGTTGTGTGCCGGAGCCGCTCTGGCGCCGAAACGGCGTCGACCAGGTGCCATGAGCAAGCAGTTGGCCGCGTCGGGGATCGGTCTGCCGGGTGCCGCGCTGGCCTGGGTTCTACCTCGGCTCGGTACGTCAAGGGGATATCGTTTCCTGCGCTGGCTGACGATCGTCGTGCCGCTCGTCTTCCTGGGCGCCGTCGACGTGGTTCGGCACTTCGTCTGGCCCGAGCTCCACCAGCCCGCCGGGTTCGTCATCATTCCCGCCGTCGTCGCTCTGGCCGTCTACGGCTTCTCCGGCATCATCTTCAATCGCATCGAGTCCGTCGAGGCGCAGCTCGTTCGGCAGAACAGCGAGCTGGCGGCGCGCGAGGAGATGGCCCGGCGTCACGCCCTGCTGCTGCGCGCGCTCCACCAGGCCGGGCTCACGCTGACGGCCGACCTCTCGACCGAGGCCGTCCTCCAGCATACCGTCGGCCTGGCGCGCACGCTCATCGGCGCCCGTTACAGCGCGCTCGCCGTCGTCGACGGCCGCGGCGGCATCGCCCGATTCCTCACCTCCGGCCTCTCCGATACCGCAGTTGCTCAGCTCGGCGATCCCCCGAAGGGGCGCGGGCTGCTCGGCGCCGTCCTCGTGGAAGGCCAGGCCATCCGATGCGACGACCTCTCGCGGGACCCTCGGTCCGTCGGCTTTCCGGCAGGCCATCCGGCGATGACGACCTTCCTGGGCATTCCCATCGTCGCGCGCGGTCGAACGCTCGGCGGCCTCTTCGTCGTCGACAAGGAAGGGCCGGCGGGAACAACGCCGTTCGACGGCGGCGACGTCGAGCTGCTCGAGCTCTTCGCCGCCCAGGCCGCCGTCGCCATCGAAAACGCCCGCCTGCACGCCGAGGTCCAGGCGCTCGCCGCGACCGTCGAGCGTGAGCGGATCGCCCGCGAGCTCCACGACAGTCTGGCCCAGGCCCTTGGCTACATTCGGCTGCGAGCGGCGGCAGGCATGGATGCCCTGGCGGCCGGCGATCGGACGAACGCCGAAGCGGCCTTCGCCGGCATCGGCGAGACGGCCGGCGATGCCTATGCCGACGTTCGTGAGGCGATCCTCGGTCTCCGCTCCCGGCTCGGCCCCGGCCGTGACCTGGCCGGCGCCCTGGGCGAGTACCTCGGCCGCTACCGCCTCCAGACGGGGCTGGCCGTCGACCTCGCCGTCGCCGATAGCGTGGGGGCGGCCCGCCTGAATCCGGCGGCCGAAGTCCAGCTCCTGCGCATCGTCCAGGAGGCGTTGACGAACGTCCGCAAGCACGCCCGGGCCAGCCGGGCCACGGTCACCATCGATCTGGCCGCCGGAGGAGCGGGCGCCTGGCTGCGGGCGACGATCGGCGACAACGGCCAGGGTTTCGATCCCGCCCACGTCCTGACGGGATCGCACTATGGCCTCGCCACTATGCGTGAGCGGGCCGAGTCGGTCGGCGGCCGGCTGACCGTCGACGCGCTGCCCGGCCGCGGCACCCGCGTCGTCGCCGAGCTCCCGCTGGAAGCGATGCCGACCGTGCAGGAGGAGCAATCATGACGCTGAACGTCGTCCTTGCCGACGACCATCGCCTCTTTCGAGAAGGGCTGAAGGCGCTCTTGACCGCGCGCGGCTTCGCCATCGTCGGCGAGGCCGGCGACGCCGAGGAAGCGGTGGCCGTCGTCCGGGCGGCCCGGCCGGAGGTCGTCCTGATGGACCTGGGGATGCCGCACGGCGGCGGCCTGGCGGCCACCCGGCGGCTGAAAGTCGAGCTGCCGTCGATCCCGGTCATCATCCTGACCGCGTCGGAGGAGGAGGCGGACCTCTACGAGGCCGTCCGATCCGGCGCCCAGGGCTACCTGCTCAAGAGCCTCGACCCGAGCACCCTGGTCGATCTCATCCACGCCGCCGCCCGTGGCGAGCCGGCGATGACCCCGCAGCTCGCCGCCAAGATCCTCGCCGAGTTCGCCCGCAGGGGCTCGGCGCCGGGCGGCCCCGCCGAGGTCGCGCCGGTGCCGGCGGCCAGCCGACCGAGCGCACCGTCCCCCACCGCCGAGCCGGCCGGGATCGAAGGAGACGGGCTGGAATCGCTGACCGCGCGTGAGCGGGAAGTGCTGGAGCTGCTCGTCGGCGGCAAGCAGAACAAAGAGATCGCCGCCCAGCTCGTCGTCAGCGAGAACACCGTCAAGTACCACCTGAAGAACATCCTGCAGAAGCTCCACCTCCACAACCGCGCCCAGGTCGTCGCTTACGTGCTGCGCCACGGGGTATAGTGGTCTGCCACGCAATTCTGATGGATGCGGGGTGCCAATGCGTCATGCGTCATGCGTCATTCCGTCAACTCGGCCGTGACAACTCGCTGGGCAGGGCACAGTGATACAGGATGACTCGCACACGGCTGACACGGTGGCGGCGACGGCATTTCGCCGTCGAGTCCGGCGGGCACTCGTTCTCTGGGCGGCTGTGACCCTCGTGTTCCTCGCCAGTAGCTGGGAGGTCAACGCGCTCATTCCCCCCATGGAGCGGCCCCCCTGGACCCGAATTGGCGCCAACGTCGTTCTCATCCTGGTGTATGCGACGGCGGCGCTCCTCCTCGGCCGGCTTGTGCTGAGGGAGGTCGACATTGCCGCCCGTCGGCTTCAAGAGGAAATCGCGACGGAGCTCGTCCGCCGGAAGCTGGACCGTCTGAAGAGCGACCTCCTGGCGACCGTCTCCCACGAGCTCCGCACGCCGCTCTCCCTGGTGATAGGCTATGCCGAGCTCCTGAAAACGCGCGAGGTCGACCGGGAGCAAATGCGCCTGTTCGCGGGCGAGATTCTGGCCGGCGCTGAGACGCTCAGCCACCTCGTCGACGACCTGCTCGAATTCGCTCAGCTCGAGCGGGGTGAGCTCGACGTGCAGCCGCAACTGGTGGATCTGATCCCGGTGCTGCGCGAGGCCGCCGCGGTCTTCCGGCGGGGTCCCGGCGGTGAACGCCTCGTTCTCGATCTTCCAGCCACACTCCGCGCCCGCGCCGACCCGGAGCGGACGAGCCAGGTGATCCGCAGTTTGCTGGTGAACGCCAGGCGGTACGCGCCGACGGGGGCGATCATCCTGCGGGCGGCGAGCAACCGTGAGGTCTGGATCGAGGTGGCCGATCACGGGCCGGGCATTCCGCCGGAGGAGCAGCGCCAGGTGTGGGAGCGATTCTATCGCGGGTCGCAGGTGGCAGGGCAGAGCGGCGTCCGCGGGCTGGGGCTTGGCTTACCGTTGGTCAAGCTGCTGGTCGAGGCGCAGGGCGGCCGGGTGGCCCTCACCAGCGCGCCTGGACAGGGCAGCACCTTCCGCGTCGTTCTGCCGGCCGCCCCGCCCGGCCTGGAAAACCACCCCGGGAGCACCCCCGGCACGCTGCACGGGATCCTCTCCTGATCTTGTGCTGGCGATCAGCGTGAACCGCCAGGACGCCACGATCGCCAGGGGAAACGCCAGGAATACCGATTGTTCGCCTGGTCGATCCCTCTGCGTACGGCCAGGGCGAAAGAGCACCATTGGAGAGAGTAACATCCAAGTTACTAACTCATGTGTTACAATCTGTTGGGATGTCGGCTCGGTCTTACCTGAGAGATGCACCGGGCTTCCCCAGAGGAGCGGGGTCCCAGGAGCGTGGTCCCAGGTGAAGTTCGTCAACCGCGAGCGGGAGTGTGCCGCTCTCGAACGGTTCTGGCAGGATCGCCGCGCCCAGTTCATCCCCGTGATTGGCCGCCGGCGGGTCGGCAAGACCACCCTCCTCGAACACTTCGCCGCCGGCAAGCCCGTCGTCTATTACCGCTGCCAGCTTGCCGACAGCCAGACGCAGCTACCGCTCCTGGGCGCCGCCCTGGCCGAACAGGCTGAAGACCCCCTGCTCCAGGCCCAGCCACCGGCGACCTGGCCGACGGTTTTCGGCCTCGTCGAACGGCTCGCCCAGCGACAGCGGCTCCTGCTCATCCTCGACGAGATTCCCTACTGGGTCGTCAAGGACGAACGCGTCCCCTCGATCGTCCAGAACTGGTGGGATGCTCAGGGGCGGAAGCTCGACGTGATGGTCGTCATCTGCGGCTCGGCTGTCCAGATGATGGAGAACATCCTCACCGGGCAGTCTCCCCTGGCCGGCTGCGTCACCGGTCGCATTCCCGTTCACCCGCTCGACTTTCGAGCGGCGGCCGAGCTCCTCTCGTTTGCCAACCCGGTCGACGCCATCACCGCCTACGGGATCCTCGGCGGTGTCCCGCTGTATCTGGGCTTCTTCCGCCCCGACCGAACCATTCGGGAAAACATCCAGGACGCGATCGCCGCAGAGACCGCTCGGCTCTACGTCGAGCCCCAGGCCGTGTTCGCCTCCCACCACCAGGTGTTCAACGCCCAGCAGGCGATTGCCGTCCTGCGGGCGATCGCCTATCAGAACCACCGCTGGTCGGACATCGCCGCGGCCGCCGGCCTGTCGGGCGCCGTCCTGGAGCGGATCATGGACGCGCTCATCGGCGACATGGGGTTGGTGGAACGGATCCTCCCGGTCACCGAGACGAAGCCGACCAGGACCTACTTCACCCAGTACCACCTGACCGACAACTTCTTCCGGTTCTGGTTCCGCTTTGTCGAGCCGAATCAGGGCCACATTGAGTTCGGCGACGCCGAGCGCGTGGTGGACGCGATCATGGCCGAGCTCTCCGACTTCATGGGGCTGACCTTCGAGGCGGTCTGTCGGGACTGGGTACGCCAGGCGAGCGCCGCGGGCGCCCTACCGGTGAGGGTTGGCCGCGTCGGGACCTGGTGGAACACCGTGCACCAGCTCGACGTGGTCGGCCTGGACGAGCGCCGGAAGGTGGCGCTGCTCGGCGAGGCGAAGTGGCGCAGCGACCCATTCGACTGGGAAGACCTCGGCAAATACCTCGACCACGTTCAGGCCCTCGGCAACCTGGTGAAGCCGGACGTCCGGCACGTGCTCTTCAGCAAGAACGGCTTCAGGGAGAACGTCCAACGCTGGGCCGCCCGAAGCGGGACGCTGCTGCTGACCCCGGCAGATCTGCTGGCGCCGTTTCCATGACGTGACGAGTACTGTAGGAATCGTGTTGAACCGGGACTTGTTGTCCGGCTGTCGGCCGGACCGCGCGAATACCGTGGCTTCTTGACAACGGGAAGGAACGGTAGTAGGCTGAGAACCGGGCGGCCACTGGTTTCGACGCTCTCCAGTGGGCCGGAGCAGCAGTGCCGAGGCGATGAATGAACCGCTTTGCCGAGCAGGTCAACTTCATCTGGAGCATCGCCGACCTGCTGCGAGACAGCTTCAAGCGCAGCAAGTACCAGGACGTCATCCTACCGTTGACCGTCCTGCGACGAATCGATGGTGTCCTGGCGCCGACCAAGCCAGCCGTGCTCAGCAGGTATGCCAGGCTGAAGGGTAAGCTCGAAAACCTGGACCCGCAGCTCCGCCGGGCGTCAGGTTTCGCCTTCTACAACACGTCCCCTTACGACTTCGATCGCCTCCTGGACGATCCGCCCCATCTCGGCGCGAACCTTCGAGCCCATCTCAACAGCTTCAGCGACAACATGCGGGAGGTCCTGGAGAAGTTCGACTTCGCCAACACGATCGCCAGGCTCGAGGAAGCCGGCCTCCTGTTCCTCGTGCTGGAGCGGTTCAAGAACGTCGACCTGCACCCGGACGGGGTCGGCAACCTGGAGATGGGCTACGTCTTCGAGGAGCTGATTCGGAAGTTCAACGAAGCGCTCAACGAGAACCCCGGAGAGCACTTCACCCCGCGTGAGGTCATCCGGCTCATGGTCAACCTGCTGCTCGTGCAGGACGGCGACGCCCTCAGCCAGAACCGCATCGTGCGGACCGTCTACGACCCGTGCTGCGGCTCGGGTGGCATGCTGACGATTGCCAAAGAGCGCATCGTCGAAATCAACCCGTACGCGGACGTCTATCTCTTCGGGCAGGAGGTCAACCCGGAGACCTTCGCGGTCTGCAAGTCCGACCTCTACATGAAGAGCCCGGACGGGCGCGACGCCGAGAACATCAAGTTCGGGAGCACGTTGTCCAGGGACCAGCACCGCGGACGCCGCTTCGACTACCTGCTGGCCAATTCCCCCTACGGCAAGGAGTGGAAGAACGACGAGAAGGACGTGCGCGAGGAGGCGGCACGGGCCAATGTCGGTCGCTTTGGCGCCGGCCTGCCGCGCATCAGCGACGGCCAGCTTCTGTTCTTGCACAAGTTGCGGAACGTGCGGCGGGATGTCGTCGGCACGGCGACGATGAACCGGGCACAGCGACAGGAACGCCGGACGCAGGTGCTGGCCGATGCGACGGCCGTCTATGCCGAGGCTGATGACGCGGCGATCCGCCAGCGGCTGGCCGCGTTTCGGGCGACTTGGAGTGCACAGGAGCCGGCGGCGGTCGCCACGCTGGAGCGGGACTTTGAGCAGACAATCGTGTATTTGCGCGTGCAGGAGCGCGCGCGGCAGCGCGGGCAAGCCTATCCGGTCGAGTGTCTCCGGACAACGAGTGCCCTGGAACGGGTCAACCGTCACTTCCGGCAGAAAGCCCGGCATTTTCTGCAATCCTGCGTACACTACCCAGATTGACGCCCATTTGACATACGAGTCATCAGAAGGTACAGTAGCTCCAGCGGCGCTTGATGGCCAGAACGCTTCGGTTGCCTCGACCAACTCTACGTCGGACTGACGTGCGGTATTCACGAACTCGTCTCTTGCACGGCGTCACTGCTTATAGCTTTCGACTAGCTGACTCGAACGCATGCCAGGGTGAATCCCATCGTCAAGGGGGGTGCAGATGCCATACTCTGCCGAGATCAGTCGACGGAATCCGACTTGCTTCCTGTTTCTCGTCGATCAATCCGGGTCGATGGCTGATCCATTCGGCTCCGGCGGAGCGAACATTCAGAAGGCTGGATTCGTTGCCGACGCGCTGAACAGAACCCTTCAGAACCTCGTGATCGCCTGTGCGAAGGACGAACGCAGCCGGGACTACTTCTGGGTGGGCGTCGTCGGGTACGGCGCCGGGGTCGGACCCGCCTTCTCCGGCAACTTGGCAGGGCAGGGACTTGTCCCAATCAGTGCGATCGCCGACAACCCAGCGCGCGTCGAAGAGCGGATGCGGAGAGAATCCGATGGTGCCGGGGGGATCATCGAGGTCCCATTTAAGTTCCCGGTCTGGTTCGATCCGAAGGCCGTCGGCGGAACGCCGATGTGTCAGGCTCTAGACCTCGCCCAAACTACTCTGGCGAAGTGGATCGGCGAGCATCCGGATGCCTTCCCGCCCGTTGTGCTGCACATTACCGATGGCGAGTCCACCGATGGGGACCCTACCGGGGCGGCTGGGAAGGTGATGAGTCTCTCGACATCGGACGGAGACGTGTTGCTGTTCAACCTCCACGCTTCCTCCCGCAAGGCAAGTCCGGTGAGCTTCCCGAGTTCCGAGGCGCAGCTCCCTGCTGACGATTTCGCCTACCTCCTGTTCCGACTCTCCAGCCCGCTGCCGCCACACATGCTGGTCGCAACTCAGGCGACAGGCCATGACGCAGTCGAGGGCGCTCGCGGATTCGTGTTCAACGCAGGTATCGACGAGGTCGCCGATTTCCTCCGGATCGGCACGCAGCCGGCGAACCTGCGCTAGTGGGTCATTTGCCAAGTTTCTCGGCATTCGCT
>JACQGW010000097.1 GCA_016199325.1 Chloroflexota bacterium | reverse complement strand
TCCGCTTCTGGAAGGTCTACTGGAACGCCCAGCCCCGCTCGATGATGGCCTGGATGGTCTGGCTCTACACGGGCTACTTCGTGCTGGTGCTCGCCGAGTTCTGGGTGGCCATGCGGGCCGACCTGGCGGTGTGGAGCCGGCGGGGCGGCCTGAGCGGGGCGCTCTGCCGCATCCTGAGCTTCGGCAGCTCCGACGTGTCGGACGCGGCGCAGGCGCGCGACCGGCGGCTGCTCCAGGTGCTGGGCACCCTTGGCGTGCCGCTCGCCATCGCCTTCCACGGCGGCGTCGGCGCCCTCTTCGGCGTCATCGGCGCTCGGCCGTACTGGAACACCTCGCTCTACCCGATCCTGTTCCTCACGTCGGCGCTCGCCTCCGGCGGTGCGCTCCTGGCCTTCGTCGTCGCCTACTTCTGGCCCGACCGGCGCTCGGCCCAGTACCACGACATGGTGACGCTCCTCGGCCGGCTGACGCTCGGGCTGCTCCTCCTCGACGTCCTCATGGAGTGGGCCGAGGTCAGCATCAACCTGTACGCCTCGATTCCGGCCCATGCCGAGGCCTACAGAGCGCTCCTCTTCGGCCCGTTCTGGTGGGTCTTCTGGATCGGCCACGTCCTGCTCGGCGTCGGCGTGCCGGTGCTGCTGCTGGCGCTCTGGCCGCGGCTCCCCAGGGTCGTCGGCGCCGCCGGCTTCATGATCGCGGCGCTCTTCATCACCGTCCGGGCGAACATCGTCGTCCCCGGCCTGGTGGTGCCGGAGCTCCAGGGGCTCGAGCGCGCCTTCACCGACCAGCGCCTGCACTTCAACTACTTCCCGAGCGCCCACGAGCTGCTCGTCAGCGTCTTCGTCGCGGCGTTCGGAATCGGGCTCTTTTTCGTCGGCTACTGGCTACTCCCCATCACCCCCCAGGGTGCCGCCGAGCCGGTGCCGGAGCCGGCGGAATCGGCGCCGGCCCTGCGCCCACAGCGGACGATCACCCAGCCAAGATCGCTTTGAGAGGAGGGAAGACATGCATCCGTCGACCGACGACCGAGATACCATCACCACCGACCAGAACGGGACGATCACCCGCCGCACCCTGATCAAGACGGCGGCGCTCCTGGGCGGCTCGGGCCTGCTGGCGAGCCTGGCCCCCGGCTGCATCGGCCAGCCGGTGCCGGTCACCGTGCCCGAGGGCGGCGTGCCCTACCCCAACGCCGAAGCCGTCAACCAGCTCTACACGGTCTGTTTGAACTGCAACACCGGCTGCGGCATCAAGGCAAAGATCGTCAACGGCGTTGCCGCCAAGATCGACGGCAACCCCTTCAGCCCGATGGCGATGACGCCCCACCTGCCGTACAAGACGAGCGTCTTTCAGACGGCGCAGGTGGACGCGGCCATCTGCCCCAAGGGCCAGGCCGGCGTCGTCACCGCCTACGACCCCTACCGGATCACCCGCGTCCTCAAGCGCGCCGGCAAGCGGGGCGAGAACACGTGGGTGTCGATCCCGTTCGACCAGGCCATCGCCGAGATCGTCGAAGGCGGCACGATCTTCAAGAACGTGCCCGGTGAGGAGAACCGCCAGGTCACCGGCCTGAAAGAGATCTGGGCGCTGCGCGACCCCAGGGTGGCGCAGGAGCTGGCCGCCGACGCCGGTAAGGTCGCCAAGAAGGAGATCACGCTCGACGCGTTCAAGGCGAAGCACCAGGCGAACCTGAAGTATCTCATCGACCCGAACCACCCCGACTTCGGGCCGCTCAACAACCAGCTCGTCTTCGCCTGGGGGCGCCTCAAGGGCGGCCGGAGCGAGTTCATCACCCGCTTCACCAGAGACGCCTTCGGCTCCACCAACGCCCACGGCCACACGACGGTCTGCCAGGGCTCGCTCTACTTCACCGGCAAGGCGATGAGCGAGCAGTTCGTCGAGGGCAAGTGGACCGGCGGCAAGAAGTTCTACTGGCAGGCGGACACCGGCAACAGCGAGTTCATCATCTTCGTCGGCGCTTCGCCGTTCGAGGGGAACTACGGCCCGCCGCTGCGGACGCCGAAGATCACCAACGGCCTGGTCTCGGGCGACCTCAAGTACGCCGTCGTCGACCCCCGCCTCTCGAAGACGGCGTCGAAGGCGTGGAAGTGGCTGCCGGGCAAGCCGGGCAGCGAAGCGGCGCTGGCGCTCGGCCTGATCCGCTGGGTCATCGAGAACAAGCGCTACGACGAGCGCTACCTGCGCAACGCCAACAGGGCGGCCGCCACCGCCGACAAGGAGCCGAACTGGACGAACGCGGTCTGGCTGGTCAAGATCGAGAAGGACGGCCACCCCGGCGCCTTCCTCCGGGCCAGCGAGATCGGCCTGCCGACCGAAAAGCGGAAGACGGCCGCCGGCGCCGATTGGACCTTCGATCCGTTCGTCGCCATGGTCAACGGCACGCCGGCGCCCTTCGACCCCTACGACGAGAAGACGGCGGTCGAGGGCGACCTCTTCGTCAAGACCGACCTTCAGGGCGTCCCGGTCAAGTCGGGGATGCAGCTTCTCCTGGAGTCGGCCAGCGAGCGGACCATCGAGCAGGTGGCCGAGATCACCGGGCTCAACGCCAAAGACATCGCCGACGTGGCCCGCGAGTTCACCAGCCACGGCAAGAAGGCCGCGGCCGACATCCACCGCGGCGTCAGCCAGCACACCAACGGCTTCTACAACGTCTTCGCCTGGTTCAGCCTGAACCTGCTCATCGGCAACTACGACTGGAAGGGCGGCATGGCCCAGCTCTCGACCTGGGACATCTCGGGCACCAAGCCCGGCCAGCCCTACGCCATCGGCAAGATCGCCACCAAGGCCGCCCCCTGGGGCATCAGCATCATCCGCCACGACGTCAAGTTCGAGGAGACGACGCTCTTCGAGGGGAAGTACCCGGCCAGGCGCCCCTTCTACCCGCTCTCCAGCGACATCTACCAGGAGATCATCCCCTCCATCGGCGACGCCTATCCGTACCCGGTCAAGGCGCTCATCCTCTACATGGGCTCGCCCGTCTACTCCTTGCCGGCCGGCAACACGAACATCGACGTGCTCGTCGACGTCAACAAGCTGCCGCTGTTCATCGCCAGCGACATCGTCATCGGCGAGACCTCGATGTACGCCGACTACATCTTCCCCGACCTGAGCTACCTCGAACGGTGGGAGATGCAGGGCTCGCATCCCTCGGTCACCCAGAAGATCCAGCCGATCCGCCAGCCGGTCATTGCACCGCTGGTCGAAACGGCGAAGGTCTTCGGCAACGAGATGCCCATCGGTCTGGAGAGCATGCTGATGGGCCTGGCCGAGCGGCTTGGACTGCCGGGCTTTGGCAAGGACGGCATCGACAAGGGGATGGACCTCACCTGGCCGGAGGAGTACTACATCCGCATGACGGCCAACGTGGCCGCCGGCGAGAAGGCGGACGGCTCCGGCGCCGTGCCCGACGCCACCGACGAAGAGGTGGCGCTCTTCCTCGAATCGCGCCGCCATCTGCCCAAGACGGTCTTCGACGCCGACCGCTGGCGGGCCATCGCCGGCGACAAGTGGTGGAGGAAGGTCGTCTACGTCCTGAACCGGGGCGGCCGCTTCGACGACTTCGAGCAGGGCTACGACGGCAACCAGCTCAAGAACAAGTTCGGAACGCTCATCAACATCTACCAGGAGAAGTCGGCCAAGGTCAAGCACTCGATGACCGGCAAGCCGCTCTCCGGCGTCGCCGTCTACCTGCCGGGGCCCTTCGACGCGCTGGGCAACCCGATCAACGACGAGGCCAGCGGCTACGACCTCCGAATGATCACCTACCGTGAGATCGCGATGACGAAGTCCCGGACGGCGTCCAACTACTGGCTGCTCTCGCTGCTGCCGGAGAACGCCATTCTGGTGAACAAGCGCGACGCCGACCGGCTCGGGCTGAAGACCGGCGACCAGGCCCGGATCTTCTCGGCCTCGAACCCGGACGGCATCTGGGACCTGAAGAACGGCAAGACGCTGCCGCTGGTCGGCAAGGTCCGCGTCATTCAGGGGATCCGGCCGGGCGTCATCGCCTTCTCGCTGGGCCACGGCCACTGGGCCTACGGCGCCAGCGACGTGGTCATCGACGGGCAGACCGTCAAGGCCGACCCCCGCCGCGGGACCGGCATCCACGCCAACGCCGCCATGCGGATCGACCCGGTGATCAAGAACACGACGCTGGGCGACCTCTTCGGCGGCAGCGCCGTCTTCTACGACACCGTGGTGAAGCTCATCAAGGTGTAGGATCGGAGGTTTGGGGTTTCTGGTTTCTGGTTCTGGCTCCTCCAGCCAGAAACCGGAAACCAACAAACCAGGAACCCGTGATCCGGAAACCTCGCCGATCGCTGCGCCTGGCCGACGTCGCCGCCGGCTAGGCCGCCGCGTCGGCGACGTCGATCACGATGGCCTGAGGATGCTCTGGCTCCGCGGGGACCGGTGCCCCCATCTGCTGAAGCGCCGCGACATGGCCGGCGATGGCCTCCCTGGCCATCGAGCGCGTCGCGACGCCGTCTGTCACGCTGAGCTGCAGCAGAGCATCTCCCCGGCTCAACCAGGCCCTGTACCGCACTCCGCGCCGCAAAGCCCCCCATGAAAACCCGCACGCGGAGGCGCGAAGGCGCGGAGGCCGCAGCCCGCGGACTTTCCGAGCCGCGAACGTGAGTGAGCCGCTCCCCGGCGGATGGTCGGCTTCGGCACGCCGGGGAAGGGCTCGCTTCCGTTCGCGGCTCGGTTCGGTGCCCTTCGCCGGGGACGCATACCGGCACGGTCGGTTCCGGCACGCCGGGGAATGGCTCACTCACGTTCGCGGCTCGGTTCGGTGCCCTCCTCGCCCCCATTCCGTTCAATCCGCTCCCAGAATCCGTTGACAGCTCGTCTCTCCAGGGGATCCGTTCCAGCAGCGCCACAGGGAAGCTCGCCAGCACGGCGGCGGCGGCGAGGGTGGGCCTGCCGTCGGCGGCACCGGCGCAGAGAACTTCGCCGGTGAAGAGGTTCCGATAGGACCGGCCGGCTTCGCTCTCCGGCAGGACGATCCTGGTAGCGGCCCAGACCGATTCGCCGAGCGGCAGACCGTTGCCGCCCGTCAGACGGTAGCAGAGGCGGGGGACGACGGCGAGCACGGCGTCGTCCAGGACGCGGGCGAAGGCGCAGAGGTGCTCCTCTCGCGAGCCGGCGGCGTCGAGCGGGGCGTACGCGCCCTCGGCGAACAGCGCCGGGCGGCAGCGACGTGCGGCCAGGCCGACGGCCGTCACCAGACACTTCACGGCGCCATCCTGCCAGCTCGCCAAACAGGATCGGGCGAGCTCGACATGGTCCGCGTCTGGACGCGCGCGCTCGGCCAGAATGCGCTCCAGGATGGCCCGGCGACGATCGTAGTCGACCGGTCGCCGGTTATCGGGGTCGACGAGGCTGAAATCCCAGATCTCATTCCCTTGATAGAAGTCGGGGACGCCGGGGGAAGCGACCTTCAAGAGCACCTGCGCCAGCGAGCCCAGCATTCCGTACTGAGCGATCGTCCGCTGGAACGGCTCGAAATCGTCGAGGAACGCGCGGGAGTCGTCGGGGTCGAGGATGCGCTGCACGAACCGTTCGACCGCCGCCTCCCACTCGGCATTCGGGTTGAACCAGCTCGTGCGGAGCTTCGCCTCTCGCATCGCCTTCAGCATGTACGCCTGGATCCGGGCGACGAAGAGCTGTCGGCCGGGCCCGTCGAGCGGCTCGATCGGCCAGGCGCCGAGCAGGGTCTGGTAGAGCAGGTACTCCTCGTTGGGATCCGGCGCCGCCTGGCCGTGGACGCGCCCCTTCTTCCGGCGGTTCAGCTTGCTCCAGCGCGCCAGCGCCGCCTTCCACTCCCGCGGCATCTCGGAGAGGACGTCGATCCGCGCGCGCACGTCCTCGCTTCGCTTCGTGTCGTGGGTCGAGGTTGCCAGCAGGGAATGCGGGTGGCGCTGGAGCCGCGCCGCGTTCTGACGGTGGAACGTCCCGACCGGCGTGCCGAACCGCTGCGGATCGCCCCCCACCTCATTCAGTGAAACCAGGCGGTTGTAGGTGTAGAAGGCCGTATCTTCCAGCCCGCGCGCCATGATCGGGCCGGTCGCCTGCTGGAACTTCATCACGAACTGGCGCATCTCGTCACGACCGTCTTCGTCGACCGGCTCCAGCTCCAGCAGCAAGACGCCCCGCAGGAAGTCGAACAGCTCAGCCGCCGTCTGCGGATTGCGCCGCCGCGCCTCGGCGACTGCCGCCTCGACCGCCGCCCGGTCGCGCGAGTCAACCGCCGCGCGCCGGCTGTTCAGGTAGGTGCGATAGACCGGCAGCGCGGCAATGACCTCGCGGATCCCGAAGGCCAGGCTGTTGAGCGTCAGGTCGCGATACCAGCGGTGGCGCTGCGCAAAGCGCTTCAAGCGATACGAGAGCTCGTTCACCTCGCTCGCCAGCGCGACGAGCATGATCATCTTCTTGGACGAGCTGACGAGGCCCCGATAGTCGAACTTGATGCCGACGAAGCTCCGATAGAGGTCGTCAATCGCTCGCCGACCGGTCGCATCGACAAACAGACCGTTGACGTTGTTCAGGAAATCGTAGCCCGTCGTCCCATCCGTCGGCCAATCGAGCGGCAGCTCCTCGCCCGGGCTGAGGATCTTTTCGACGACGACGAAGATCGGCCGCGGCCCACCGGCGTCGCCGCGCCGGAGCCGCTCCTGATCGAACCAGTTTGCCAGCTCCCCGTCCAGCGTAACCGGGTCGATGCCGCCGACCGCCGCATGGAGGCGCGCGCGCTGAACGAAGGCCGCACGCTGGAGCCGCCAGAGGTAGTCGGCGGGATCCCACAGGCCATCGGGGTGATCGATCCGCAGGCCGTCGACCTTTCCCTCGCCGATGAGCTGGAGGATAAGGCGGTGCGTATCTCGGAACACCCAGGGGAGCTCCTCCCGAACCGCGGCGAGCTCGTTCACGTCGAAGAAGCGCCGGTAATTGATCCCCTCGGCCGCGACCCGCCAGAAGGCAAGCCGGTACGCCTGCCGGTCGAGCAGCGCATCGAGCCGGTCGAAGCTCCGGCGGTCTTCCGGGACGCCGTTGAAGACGGCCAGCGCGGCGGCGATCGCCTCACGGATCGCCGACGACGTTGCGCAGAGGGTCGCCAGGCGCCGCTTGATCACCTCCTTCTCGCGCTGGCGCTCCGCCACCTGCTCCGGCTCCGTCGCGGTTCGCGGCGGCAAATGGCCCACGGCGGTCATGATGCTCCGAAGCTCGATCAGACGTTCGTCGGCGGCGCCCAGACAGGTTTCGAGCTCCGGCAGGATGTGGCCGAGCACGGCGGCGTACGTGCCGGGATCGAGCGGCAGCAGGTGGTCGAAGTAGCGAACGGAGAAGGCGCCGTCCTCGTAGGTGAGCGTCAACTGCTGCTGCTCGAGCGCCTTGCCGTACGGGTCGCCAAGAATCGGCAGCAGGACCCTGTTCTCGACGTCGGCGCCGGCGCGCAGCGGCCGCCAATCGATGTCGAAGTAGGTCGCGTACGGCGAGCTCGGCCCGTTCTCCAGCACGTCCACCCACCAGGCGTTCCCGCTGCCGCCGATCCCCATGTGATTGGGCACCGCGTCGACGATCTGCCCCATCCCAAACCGATGGAGCTCGGCCACGAAGGCATCGTACTCCTCGGTCGAGCCGATCTCCGGATTCAGCTCGCCGTGATTGCACACGTCATAGCCGTGGGCGCTGCCCGGCCGGGCCCGCAGATAGGGCGAGGTGTAGAGATGGCTGATGCCGAGCGCGTGCCAATACGGCACGAGCCGGGTGGCATCGGCGAAGGTGAATCCCTGATTGAGCTGGACCCGATAGGTGGCGCCGGGAACCTGCCGCCGAGCCAGGACGTCACGGGCGACCGGGGCGAGGCTCGTCGCATCCAGGCTCGGCTCGGCCATCGTTTCGGCGCTCTACCGATCCCGTCTGGCGCCAACCGGGAGGGACGGACTCCCTGCCGCCGAAGCGCCCGCGCCTGGAACGGTCCAGCGGAGGTTCGGCCGGCGGGCCGCCGTCGCCTCGTCCAGTCGAGTCACCGGCGCCGAATGCGGCGCCGACCGAACGACGTCCGGCGACTCCTGGGATTCGCGGTCAATCGCCAGCATCGCCTCGCAGAACTCGTCGAGCGTCTGCTTCGTCTCCGTCTCGGTCGGCTCGATCATGATCGCCTCCTCGACGATCAGCGGGAAGTAGACCGTCGGCGGATGGAAGCCGAAGTCGATCAACCGCTTGGCAATGTCGAGCGTCCGGACGCCCCGCGCCTTCTGACGTATGCCGGAGAGCACCGTTTCGTGCATGCAGCCCCGATCGACGGCGAGCTGGTAGGCGTCTTTCAGCCGGGCCTGGACGTAGTTGGCGTTCAGGACGGCGTTTTCGGACACCGCCCGTAAGCCATCCTCGCCGTGCATCCGGATGTAGGTGTAGGCACGGACGTGCATGCCGAAGTTCCCGAAGAACGCCTTGACCTTGCCGACCGACTGCGGCGGGTCCTCGAAGGCGTAGACGGGCTTGCCGTCGGGGCCGATCTGCCGGCCGACGACCGGTCTTGGCAGGAACGGAGCCAGGATCGCGTTGCAGCAGACCGGTCCACTGCCGGGACCGCCGCCGCCGTGGGGCGTGGAGAACGTCTTGTGGAGGTTGATGTGGATCACGTCCAGGCCCAGATCGCCCGGCCTGGCCCAGCCCAGCAGCGCGTTCAGATTGGCGCCGTCGCCGTAGACGAGACCGCCCCCCTCGTGGACGATGCGGGTGACCTCGACGATCTGTTGCTCAAACAGGCCGAGCGTCGAGGGATTCGTGATCATCAGCCCGACGACGGTATCGTCCATCACCGCCCGGAGCTGATCGAGGTCGACGTTGCCCCGCTTGTCGGACCGCAGCGTCACGACGTCGAAGCCGCACATGGTGGCGGTCGCCGGATTGGTGCCGTGGGCCGAATCGGGGACGAGCACCTTGCGGCGCCGGGTGTCGCCCCGACCTAGATGGTACGCCCGGATCAGCAGCATGCCGGTAAGCTCGCCCTGGGCGCCGGCGGCCGGCTGGAGAGAGCAGGCGTCCATGCCGGCGATCTCGGCGAGATACTGCTGGAGCTCGTATTCGAGCTGGAGCGCCCCCTGAACCAGCGCGGGATCCTGCAGCGGATGGATGTCGGCAAAGCCGGGCAGTCGCGCGGCAATCTCGTTCACCTTGGGGTTGTACTTCATCGTGCAACTGCCCAGGGGGTAGAAGACGGTATCGATACACCCGTTGAGCTGGCTGAGCCGGGTGAAATGGCGAACGACCTCGATCTCGGAGAGCTCCGGCAGGTTCAGATCCTCCCGCAGCAGCGCCGACGACAGCGGCTCCGCCTCGGGGACGTCGAGAGCCGGGAGCGAGGCGCCGCAGCGGCCCGGCGAGCCCATCTCGATCAGCAGTCTCTCGCTCACGCTGCACCTCCAACCCGGCCCAGCACGCCGACCAGGCGGTCGATCTCGGCCCGGGTGTTCATCTCCGTCACGCAGAGGAGCATGCCGTTCTCAATCCGGTCGCCGACGTCGAGGCCGCCGACGATGCGGTGCTCCAGCAGCCGCCGGTTGATCTCGGCCGGCGGCGCCGGGCAGTGAACGACGAACTCCTGAAAGAACGGCGCGTCGAACGCCAGGCGGTAGCCCGGCAGCTCGGCGATCCGCAGGGCCGCGTAGTGGGCCTTGTGGTAGCAGAGCTCGGCGACCTTGCGGAGGCCCTGCTTCCCCATCGCCGCCAGGTACGCCGTCGCGGCCAGCGCGACGAGCGCCTGATTCGTGCAGATGTTGCTCGTCGCCCGCTCCCGGCGAATGTGCTGCTCGCGCGCCTGGAGCGTCAGCACGAAGCCCCGACGGCCTTCGTGGTCGGTGGTCATGCCGACGATGCGGCCCGGCATCTCCCGCACGTACTTCATCTTGCTCGCAAAGAAGCCGAACGACGGCCCGCCGAAGCTCGGCAGCGTCGCGATCGCCTGCCCATCGCCGACGGCGATGTCGGCGCCAAGGGCGCCCGGCGGCTTCAGCAGGCCCAGCGACACCGGATCGGCCAGGACGACGAACAGCGCACGGGCGCCGTGCGCCAGCTCGACCAGCACCGCCAGGTCCTCCAGGCAGCCGTAGAAGCTCGGCTGCTGGACCAGGACACAGGCGTACCGGCTCAGATCGGCGGAGCGGACGTCGCGAACGAGACCGACTGCAATCTCCGGGCCGAGGGCGTAGGTCCTGAGCACGGCCTCGTACTCGGGATTCACCGGATTGGCGATGGCGACGGCCCGGCGGCCCGTCGCTCGGACGGCCATCATCGCCGCTTCGGCGAAGGCGGTGGCGCCGTCGTAGTGGCTGGCGTTCGCCACCTCCATGCCGGTCAGCCCGCAGACCATCGACTGATACTCGTAGATGGCCTGGAGCGTGCCCTGGCTCACCTCCGGCTGGTAGGGGGTATAGGCCGTGTAGAACTCGCTGCGGCCGATGACATGGCCGACGACACTCGGAATGAAGTGGCGGTAGGCACCGGCGCCGAGGAAGCAGGCGTAGTGCCCGAGATCGGCGTTCCGCTCGGAGAGCTGCTGCAATTCGGCGAGCATCTCGATCTCGGAAAGCGGCGGGGGCAGGATCAGGCGGGGCCGGCGGTGCGCCGCCGGAACGTCGGCGAAGAGGTCCGCCGCCGACGGCACCCCGATCGCCGCCAGCATCTCGGCGCGCTCGGCATCGGTGTTGGGGACGTAGTTCATCCGGCGGCTCCGATCAGCTCGTCGTACTGGCTGCCGGTCAGCAGGTCATCCAGGTCGGCCGGATTGGTCATCCGCACCTTGACCAGCCAGCCCTGGCCGTACGGCTCCTGGTTGACCAGCTCCGGCCGGTCGAACAGCGCCTCGTTGCGTTCGACGACCTCGCCACTCACCGGACTGAACAGATCGGACACCGCCTTGACCGACTCGATCTCGCCGAACTTGGCGAACTGCTGAACCGAGCTGCCGACCTCGGGCAAGTTGACGAAGACGACGTCGCCAAGCTGATCCTGGGCGTACGCCGTGATGCCAATCGTCCCGACGGTGTCTTCGACGCGGACCCATTCGTGCTCTTTGCTGTAGCGCAGGTCCTCCGGGCTCATTCATTCCTCCAGGCACGCCAGTCGGCGTGCGTCATTCGGCCCTCTTGCGACGAACAAACGGCAGCCCGACGGTCTCGCCCTGGACGAGCCGGCCGCGAACGTCGACCTGAATCGGCCGGCCGACCGTCGCCAGGTCGGACGGCAGGTAGCCCATGCCAATACTGGTTTCGAGCGTCGGCGAGAAGGTGCCGCTGCTGACGATCCCGGCCGGCCGGCCGCCGGCGAGGATCGCCTGGCCGGACCGGGCGATGCCGCGCTCGGTCAACCGAAAGCCGATCCGGAGCCGTTCCGGTCCGCGCTCGCGCTGAGCCAACAGCGCCGACCGACCGACGAAGTCGCCCCGGTCGAGCCGCACGGCGAAACCGAGCCGCGCGTCGAGCGGCGTGATCGTCGTGTCGAGCTCGTGGCCGTACAGGGGCAGGCCGGCCTCCAGACGCAGGGTGTCGCGTGCGCCAAGGCCGCAGGGCTTCACGTGCAGGCGGTCGACCAGCTTGTGCCAGATCGCGACGCTGCCGGCGACGGGCAGCACCACCTCGAAGCCGTCCTCGCCGGTGTAGCCGCCGCGGTAGAGGGTTGCCGGGAAGCCGGCCAGCGTCAGCCGGGCGACCTTCATGCGGCCAATGCCGTCGAGCGGCGCTTCCACGATCTGTTGCAAGCGGGCGACGGCGCTCGGCCCCTGGATCGCCAGCATAGCCGTGTCGGCCGTCGTGTTCCGGAGCGCGATGCCGGTCCGCGGCAGGTGGTCTGCCAGCCAGGCGACGTCGGCCGAGGTGTTCGAGGCGTTCACGACGAGCTCGTATTCGTCGGCGGCCGTCCGCCAGACGAAGAGGTCGTCGAGGACGCCGCCGTCCGATCCGCAGAGCAAGCTGTACTGGGCGTCGCCGACGGCCAGCCTGGCGGCGTCGTTGGTGAGCATCCGCTGGAGAAACGGGACGGCGTTCGGGCCGGCGACGACGACGCGGCCCATGTGGCTCACGTCGAAGATGCCGGCGTCGCGCCGAACGGCATGGTGCTCGTCGATGATCCCCGAGTACTGGACGGGCATGAGCCAGCCGCCGAACTCGACCATCCGGGCCCCGGCGGCAACGTGGCAGTCGTAAAGCGCCGTCCGCCGCAAGACAGGCTGATTGGCAACGTTGGCAATCATCTGCGCCTCCTTTGGTGCCGGCAGCCTCAAGAACAGCTTCTATCGGGGATCGACGACTGGAGTCGTTCCTGGGAACGTGCCAGTCGCCCCCCGGCAGACGACCACGGATCGAGTCGGCGGGCCACTTCACGGGCTGCCCGGTCCGTTCACACTATAGCACGTGCGGCGACTTCACTCAATTCCTTTGGGAGCAAGCGCCCGGTTGAGCTTGCCGGAACACCATGAGCAGATTCCTCAAGCCTGGACAACCGACGACGGACGTCAAACCCGGACGACGCGGACGCGTGGGATTGTCAGAAAGCCGTCGTCCTGGGTGTAGACGGGGAGATCGTGCACTACCGCCGTGGCGGCGATCCAGGTATCCATGATGCCCGGCCGTCTGCCCTGCCGCCGCGCCTCAGCGACGAGCTCGGCGAAGGTACGGGCCACTTCGGCGTCAATCGGCAGCGGTTCAAAGAGGGCCTCCACCGAGGCCAGGGTCCGAAGTCGCTGAGCCCGGATCGCGGGATCGTCTGCCATCAGCACTCCCAAATGGAGCTCTGCAACGGTGACGACCGAGATCGCCGCCATCGGCGGCAACGGGCCAAGGGGACGGCCAGTTTCTTCCGCAATGAACACGGAAGTATCGAGCAGGCTGCGCCCCCCCGCCATCGGCTCGCCGGTCGTCACAACTCGTCGACGCTGGCACCCATCGCTGCCGCCATCTCGTGGCCGAAAGCGGGATCCAGTGGGGCTCGCTCCAGGAGCCGGGCGACCTCTTCTCGGGGCACGAAGGTCCGGCGGGCGCCTCCAATTGGCACCAGGTCAGCCACCGGCCGGCCGTCCACAGTAACCCGCAGACGCTCACCTGCCTCCACCTGCCGGAGCACCTGTGCGATCTGGTTTCGCAGCTCGCGCTGGGGAATCGTCTTCATAGCCATAGTGTAGCAGATTGGCTACGTGGCGGCAACGATGGTTCGTAGTTGGCGCTTCGGCGCCCGGACCCCGACCGCTCCGACGACCGGGCGCCGAACCGGCAACTACGAACCGATCAGTTCAGCCCTGGTGGACCACCAACGCCCGCGCCAGCTCGTCATACAAATGTACGGCACTCCGCATGCCCAGCCGGAAGTTGCCCAGGTCGAACCGCTCGTTGGGCGCATGCGCCCGTTCGTCGTTCAGGCCGAAGCCCACCAGGAGAACGGGAGCGCCGAGGATCGCTGCCATGTCGGCGACGACCGGGATCGACCCTCCTTCCCGGATGTAGACCGGAGGACGCCCGAACGCGGCTTCGAGCGCGCGGGCCGCCGCACCCATCGCCGGGTGATCGAGGGGCGTCAGGAAGGGTCTGCCGCCGTGCTGGCGAATGACCTCGACGCGCGTCCCGGCCGGCGCCAGCGCCGGCACGTAGCGATCGAAGAGCTCGGTGATCTCGGTCGGGTCCTGATCCGGGACGAGCCGCATCGTGATCTTGGCGGTGGCGTGCGCCGGGATCACCGTCTTCATCCCGGTGCCCGTGAAGCCGCCCCAGAGGCCGTTCACGTCGAGCGTCGGCCGCGTCCAGAGCCGCTCGACCGTCGAGAAGGTCGCCTCTCCGACCAGCGCCGTCACGCCGGCGGCTCGCCGGAAGGCTTCTTCGTCGAAGGGCAGCTCGGCGAGCGCCTGGCGCTCGGCTGCGCCCAGCGACCGGACCCGGTCGTAGAAGCCGGGGATCGTCACCCGCCCGTTCTGGTCCTTGAGCGCCGCGATGACCTGGGCGAGCGTATTGTTCGGGTTGGGGACGGCGCCGCCGAAGGCGCCGGAGTGCAGATCGCCGGCCGGCCCGTGGACGACGATCTCCACGCCGCAGATGCCCCGCAGGCCGTAGCCGATGGCCGGAATGCCCCGGTCCCACATCGTCGCGTCGGAGACGACCGCGGCGTCGGCTCGCAGCCGCTCGCGCTTCTCGTGCAGCAGCGCGGCGAGATGGTCGCTGCCGATCTCCTCCTCGCCCTCCAGCAGGAACTTCACGTTGACTGGCAGCCGGCCGGCCGCCTGAAGGTAGGCGTCGACGGCGTTCACGTGAATAGAGAGCTGGCCTTTGTCATCCGTGGTGCCGCGACCGTAGAGCTGTCCGTCGCGCTCGACCGGCTCGAACGGCGGCGACTCCCACAGCTCGATGGGATCGACGGGCTGAACGTCATAGTGGCCGTAGATCAGGAGCGTCGGCGCGTCCGGGCCGGCGTCGAGCCAGTCGGCGTAGACGACCGGCGGTCCTCCTGTCGGCAGGAGTGTGACGTTCCGCAGGCCGATTCGCTCCAGCCTGGCGGCGAGCGTCGCCGCGCAACGCCGGACCTCCTCCGCATGCTCGGGGCTGGCGCTGATGCTCGGGATGCGGACGAGCGCCTTGAGCTCCTCGAGGTAGCGGGGCCAGTCGGCTTCCAGACGGTCGAGGATAGGATCGAGCGAAACAACCGATCGGGACATCAGTACCTCCAGCGCGGCCCATCATGGCGACGGGCTCAACGCCAGTATACCGCACCCGACTGAGGAGAGGAAGCGAGCGAACAGGTCGGATCGGGTTCGGGGTTCACGGTTGAAGGTTTCGGGTACAATGTACGTAGCAAGGACAAGCATCGACCGAGGAAAGGGACGATGAACCCACTGCTTCAGCGAATCTCTGTTGATCCAAATATCTGTTTTGGCAAGCCTTGCATTCGTGGCACCCGAATCTGGGTATCACTCCTTCTCGATCTCCTGGCCAACGGCACAAGCATCGAGGAGATCCTAGAGGAGTATCCTCAGATCACCGAAGCGGACGTGCGTGCTGCTATCGCCTACGGCGCTGAGATGTCACGTGAGCGCTACGTCCCCATCGAGGAGACGGCGTGAGATTCAAGCTTGACGAGAACCTCGGGACCCGCACCCAGCAGGTTTTCCAATCCGCCGGGTATGAAGCTCAAACCGTCCGCGACGAGGGACTGCAGGGGAGCTCAGACCAGGGCCTGTATGAGGTGTGCCGATCTGAACAGTATTGCCTTGTCACGCTAGATCTGGATTTTGCGGACGTAGTACGTTTTCCGCCGAGTGGGACCGGCGGCATCGTTATCATCCGAGTCCCCCGGAACCCCAGCCTTGCACTGCTAGAGCGGCTCGCCCGCCAGGTTCTGCAGGCGTTGAGTGACATACCGCTTGAGAATCAACTATGGATCGTCGAGGTCGGGCGGATTCGAGTACGGGAATCCGCGACGGATGACTGAGCGCAGGGACACAGCGTGATCGCACGGAGCGACTGGACTGCGGCGACAGACGGCCACCTCGTCTCGTTCGCTCGTCCAGGCTATCCAGAAGATGTACGCGCAGATGCGCCCTTGGTTCCCACATCCGATGCGCCCTTCGACGCTTTTCCAACCGAGCTGGTGCGGCTAGACTACCAGCAGCTTCATGAGGGAGACGACCGATGGCGACTCTAGTCGAGGTCAAGAGCCTGGTCAAACGCTACTCCGGCAGCGCGCAGCCGGCGGTGCGTGGGGTCAGCTTCAGCATCGAGCAGGGCGAGATCTTCGGGCTCCTGGGTCCCAACGGCGCCGGCAAGACGACGACCATCTCCATGCTCGCCGGGCTGACCGAGCCGACCGATGGCACCGCGACCATCGCGGGATTCGACGTGGTTCGCCAGCCCGGCGAGGCCAAGCGACGGAGCGGACTGGTGCCGCAGGAGATTGCCCTCTACCCGCGGCTCTCGGCGCGAGACAACGTGGCGTTCTTCGGCCGTGTCTACGGCCTGCGAGGCGCTGAGCTCCGGCGGCGTGTCGACGCGGCGCTGGAGATGGTCGGACTGTCTGGTCGCGCCGACGACCCGGTCGAGAAGCTCTCGGGCGGCATGAAGCGGCGGGTCAACGTCGCCGCCGGCCTCCTGCACAGCCCCGCCATCCTCTTCCTCGACGAGCCGACCGTCGGCGTCGATCCGCAGTCGCGCAACTTCATCTTCGAGCACGTCGAGGCGCTGAATCGCGATGGGCTGACGGTGCTCTACACGACGCACTACATGGAGGAGGCTCAGCGCCTTTGCCATCGCGTCGCCATCGTCGACCAGGGCCAGATCATCGCGCTCGATACGCCGAAGGGGCTGATCGACTCGCTGGGCGGCGGCGTCATCGTCCTGGGCGTTCCCGACGGCACGCCCGAGACCGTCGATCACGGGCTGCGCGGGCTGCCGGGCGTCCTCGACGTCGGCCGGAGCGATCACCAGATCAAGGTGAAGGCCCAGCAGGTGCAGCGGGCGCTGATCGGCGTGCTGGAAGCTCTGAGCCAGGCCGACGTCTCGATCCAATCGCTCGAGATCCTGGAGCCGAACCTGGAATCGGTCTTCCTGGCTCTGACCGGCAAACGGCTGAGGGACTAGATGATCCACCAGATTCTGTCGATTACGTGGAAAGACCTGAAGGCCCTGTCGAGGGATCTCGAAGGGCTGGTCGTGCTGTTCGCGATGCCGATCATGTTCATCTTTCTGATGTCGGTGGCGCTGGGCGGGGCGTGGGGCAGCGGCGACAATAGGCCGCTCGACCTGCTTGTGGTCGACGAGGACGGCGGCAGCGTCGGCGCGGCCATCGTCGACGGCCTGAAGGCGAGCGGCGGGTTCAACGTCGAGACCGAGTGGGAGGGCGCCGCCCTCACACGCGCCCGTGCTGAAACGCTCATCACCGGCAACAGGCGCAACATCGCCGTCGTCATCCCGGCGGGCTTGACGGACGCCGTCCAGCGCGACGCGTTCCAGGCGGCGGGCGCCCAGGCGGCGGCCGCCCAGATCGACCTCGTCGTCGACCCCGCGCTCTCGGCTCAGGTGCTCGGACCGGTCAAGGGCGCGCTGATCGGCCTGAGCCAGCAGGCCACCCTGCGCGCCCTGATGCCGCGCGGCATCGACCTGCTGCTCGGCGAGCTCGATCGGCGCGGCGCTCCGATTCCACCCGCCACCCGCGAGCAGCTCAAGCAAGAGGCGGTCCAGACCACCGGCGGGACGAGTGTCTCGTCGGTCAGCGTCAACCAGGTGCAGCCGGCCGGCATGCAAGTCGAGAAGCTGCCGAACGTCGTGCAGCAGAACGTGCCCGCCTGGACGCTCTTTGCCGTCTTCTTCATCGCGCAGACGATGGCAACCAGTATCCTGGAAGAGAAGAAGCTCGGCACCTTCCGCCGGCTGCGGGCGGCGCCGATCTCACGCGCGACCCTCCTGCTGGGCAAGCTCCTGCCGTTCCTGACCATCAACGTGATCCAGATCGCACTCATGTTCGCCGTCGGGACGCTCGTCCTGCCGCTCGTTGGAACACCTACCCTCGACCTGGGCGCCCGCCCCGACGCCCTGATTCTGATCTCGCTGGCCGTCTCACTGGCGGCGACCGGTCTCGGGCTGCTGCTGGCGGCGCTTGCAAAAACGTCGGAGCAGGTCGGCGGGCTCGGGACGCTGCTCGTGCTGACGATGTCGGCGCTGGGCGGCCTGATGGTGCCGCAGTTCGTCATGCCGAAGTTCATGCAGACCCTCGGCCTGGTGACGCCGCATGCCTGGGCCTTGACCGCCTACCAGGACGTCCTGGTGCGGGGGTACGGCCTAGCTCAGGTCCTTCCGGAGATCGTGGCGCTGCTCGGCTTTGCCACAGTCTTCTTCGGGATCGCGCTCTGGCGCTTCCGCTGGGAGTAGGTTGGCGATGACTGCGGTGCGCGGGCGATTCGCGCCGAGCCCCACGGGCCTGATGCACCTGGGCAACGCCCGTACGGCGCTGGCTGCCTGGCTCTCAGCCCGTCGGGACGGGGGCGCTTTCGCACTTCGGATCGAGGATCTGGACCGGCCGCGGATCGTCCCCGGCGCGGACGCGGCCATCCTCGAAGACCTGCGCTGGCTGGGGCTCGACTGGGACGAGGGGCCCGACGTCGGCGGCCCGTTCGGGCCGTATCGGCAGAGCGAGCGCGCCGACCGGTATGACGCCGCCCTGGAGCGGCTCGCCTCCGGCGGCCTGCTGTTCCCCTGCACCTGCTCGCGCGCCGAGCTCCGGCGTGTGGCCAGCGCTCCCCAGGCCGGCGCCGAGGACGGCCCGCCATACCCCGGCCACTGCCGCAGCCGGCCCCTGCCCGACGACTGGCGTGAGCTCAGGGTTCGCCATTCGCTGCGCTTTCGCGTGCCGGCCGGAGAGGTGTGCTTCGCCGACCGGCTCTTCGGCAGGTGCTGCCAGGACGTCCTCGCCGCGGTCGGCGACGTCGTCCTGCGGCGGGCCGACGGGCTCCACGCCTATCAGCTCGCCGTCGTCGTCGACGACGCCGCCATGGGAATCACCGAGGTCGTTCGCGGCGCCGATCTGCTCAGCTCGACGCCCCGCCAGATCCTGCTCTACCGCGCGCTCGGCTTGGATCCGCCGGCGTTTGCCCACGTGCCGCTGGTCCTCGGCCTGGACGGCGAGCGGCTGGCCAAGCGCCATGGCGCCGTCTCCATCGCCGAAGCCCGCGCCGCCGGCCGCCGGTCGGAGGACGTCGTCGGCCTGCTGGCCCACAGCCTCGGCCTCCTCGACCGATCGGAGCCGGTCACCCCTGCCGAACTGGTCCCTCACTTCCAGTGGAGCCGGCTGCGGCGCGAGGCATGGCGACTCGACCTTGCTCACGGCTGGTAGGAAGCGCGAAGCGCCTGGAGCAGCTTCGAGAGGGGCCGAACCGCCAAGACGCCAAGATCGCCAGGAAAGACGCCAAAAAGGCTGTTCTGTTGCCTGGCCGATCCTTTCGGAAACGGCTCTAGCACGGCTGCGACATCGTACGCTGCTCGTGCTGCTTACGCCACCCGTACCGGGTCATGCCCCGCGGCTTGTACACATTGAGCACCGTGATCACGAGCAACACCAGCAGGCCGCCCCCGGCGTGGAAGAGGTCGCCCCCAAGCCCGCCGAGGTCGGCAC
>JACQGW010000096.1 GCA_016199325.1 Chloroflexota bacterium | reverse complement strand
CTGCCCACGGGACACTTCGGCCAGCGACGGAGAACGGTCACCAGGTCGCTTGCCAAGGCGTCCCGCGTTAGCGAAAAGTAAGGTGCAATCCGTTCCCGAAATCCGTTGACAGCTCCTTACCCGGCCGCGACCGGCGCGGCGACGAAGTCGTCCAGGGCCTGGCGTGTCTGCGGTGCGAGTTTCGGCGGTCGATGCGAGGCCAGCGCGTTCTGCAGCTTGTCGTGAATGCGCTGCCGGAGCCGCTCATCGTCTTCGGGCTGCCGGGCCAGCGCCGGCGACCGCAGCCAGACCGAGGGATACCAGACCTCCGTCCGAAAGCGCGCAAACGTGTGTGCCTCCCCCATGAAGCTACCGTAGGGACCGACCGCGTCGATGGTGTCCAGGCCAAGGTCGTCTTCGTCGAAGGCGAGCCCGGGCAGGAAATGGCGGAGGGCGTCCACCAGCTCACAGTCGAGGATCAGCATTTCATGGGACATCACGTTGATGTTGTCCAGCCAGCCGAGGCCGCCGACCATCGTCGCGCCGCCCAGGCAGCAGGCGAGCGCCTGGATTGTCCGCTCGACGCCGGCCTGGACGTTCACCCCCTTGGCGTCGGTCGTGATGCAGTTCGAGCGGACCGGCAGGCCGATGTGCCGGCCGAGCTGCATGAGCGTGAGCGCGCCGAGGGCGCGCTCCGGCGCGCCCGTCGAGCAGACGAGGGCGCGCATGTCGAAGACCGGCGCCGAGCCGCCGTAATAAAAGCGCGTGCCGGCACGCACGAGCTGGACGAGGACGAGGGATGCCAGGTGCTCGGCGTGGGCGAGGGCGACTGTCCCGGCCACGGTCACGGGGGAGGTCGCGCCGATCTGGGGCCAGGCGCTGGCCCCCGTCGGGATGCCCAGACGGGCCGCCGACATCAGCCGGTCGCATTCCTCCGGCGGCAGCGCCAGCGGCGACTGCGTGTTGATGATGGCCTGCGTACAGGGGTATTTCTGAAGCTGGTCGAGCCCGCCGAGGTCGCGGGCGATGATCTCCACCTGTTTCTCGAACATGCCGGGCGTTCGGACACTCAAGACGGCCATCGGCTTGATGGAGCTCTCGTACCGGATGACAAACGTGAGCCGCTCGGCGATCTCCGGCGGCACGTCTTGCATCATGCCCGTGACGCTCACGTCACAGATCTGCGGGAGGACGTCGCTGAGCTTCGCCCCCTCGACCGCGTCGGCGCGCGAGTAGGGCCGTACCCTCCCGGTCTGCCAGTCGAGGATGGCGATGCCGGCCGTGCCGGTATTGAAGACGACCTCGTCGGCGCCGACGGTGTACGCCTTCCGGCCCAGCCGGTCGTAGATGGTGTAAGTGCGCGGGGCGACGGAGACCGCCCACTCGACGAGCTTCGGCGGAAATCGAACGCGGGCGCCGTCGACGGCGGCGCCGCCGCGACGGAACAGTTCCCGAGCCTCTTCGGTATCCGCCTGGATCCCGGTCCGCTCCAGGATCTGGAGCGCGGCCGCGTGCAGTCGGTCGAGCTTTACCGGATCGGGCGCGACGAGCAGTCGAGTGTCCATGCAGGCTGATTCTCCTCTCTACTGGTGGTGCATCCGGCAAGTCCCTCGCGGCTCTGGACGACTCCCCGTCTCTCATGCTGAGCGGCAGCGAAGCATCTCCCCGACTCCAGCCATCAGCGTCAGGGAGATGCTTCGCTGCCGCTCAGCATGACAATGGACGGGCCAGTAAACCTGCACCGGACTTGCCGGATGCACCACTTAGCGAAGGATGCTGGCCATCAAGCGTAACGGTCCTGACGCGCACCCATCATAGCAGATGCACCAACCGTCGAGAAGGCCAGCTTACCTCGCGGCGGACACTGCCGGCGTCGGAGAGGAGATCTCAGGAATCTGGGCGATCTGGGCCTCCAACCAGGCGATCACCTCGTTCTTGTCCTGGTTCAGCCCCGGCAGGCTTTCCCACAGGTCCAGGAAGTACGCCCGGAAGGCTTGGACGACCGCGGCATGCGTGATCTCCAGGTTGATCTCGACCCGCTCATCGCCTTCGAGATACCAGGTCTTCAGGAACAACATCCCGGCATCCCCCTGCCCCCTGATGGCCCAGGCGGTCTCGACGACGGCGCCTGCCACGGGATCGTCGAGCAACCCGATCTCATAGTTGGGATAGGCTTTCAGGAAGTCGGCCACTGCCTGGAGATAGTCAGCCCGCTGTTTGGGCGTAAGGAGCACAGGAGGCTCGTCGGCGCCTTCCATACCGCGCTGTGCCGCAGGCGGTGGCTGTAGCCAGCCATGATCCAGAAGCGAGCCCGACGTCACGAGTTTCTCGATCGCACGCTTCGTGCAGATCTCACGAAAGCGCCACGTCCTGACGTGGTCATGGAAAACCGCGACACGGCGGAGCCTGTTCTCGACCAGCGTATGGATCCAGACGTTCTGCTCCTCGCCTCTGGCTTTGCTGACCTGGCTGACCCGCTCCTGCAAGATCGTGATCGGGAGCAGGAGATTGTTCAGCCCATCTTTGACCAGAAACCCATCCCCCGGCTCGAGCTCCGCTCGCGTGATCGCGTAGTCGAAGCGGATCACGTCCGGGAAGAGATGGGGCATGCGCTGCGAATAGGCGGGGCACCGATAGACGTTGAGGAACGGCGTTGCGTGGGAGCGCAGCATCTCGACGTGGTTGCGCAGGAACGCCAGCAAATCGGGATTGTCCGGAAAGAAACACGCGGCGTCGGCGTGGTCTTTCTGTCGGGTGGCGAGAAACAGCATCGCTCCCTTCCCGGGCACGATCAGCAGATCGTACGGGACCGCGGCGCCAACAGGCTGCGGCAACCAGTAGGGCTGATAGTGTCCGGCAAAGCCGACGAGGCCGAGCACTTCGGCCACCAGGTCGAAGTGCGTGTCGCGGTCTCTGTCGAACCGGAACAGGTGGACGACTCCCCAGCCTTGCGCGAGCGCCGTGCGCAAGGTCTGCCGCCACTGGCTCGCCAGTGCCGGAATGGGGCTGAATGCGTCGCTCCCCCCGGTGGAGGTGAAGACGATGGTCTGGCCGGGCGGCGCCGGAGCCCGGGCCAGGTCTTGAACCAGCTCCGTCGCAAGCTGCAAGGCTTCTTCGAGATTGGGGAGCACCCTCTGCTGAGCGAGCGCAGGTAGCGTCCTGAGCTGCGCAGGCTGGCCGTTGCTCTCCTCTAGCTCCGGCGCCCGCCCGACGCCCTGACGCGCATACGCGAGCAGATCGCCGACGGCCTCCCTGGTGCGCTCGGCGCTGCTGCTCTGGCGTCGCGCCGGCGCCAGGCTGTCGGCGAGCTGCGTCAACTGCCCTGGGAGGACTCCCAGCTCGCGTTCATAGGCCTCTACCAGTTCGCGGGACGGCCACTCTACTCCCGTCTCGATAGCCGACAGATAGCCTCGCGTGTAGCTGAGGCGTTGGGCGAGCTTGCTGAGCGAGATCCCGTTCTCGTGGCGTGCCAGCCGCATGGCCGCGCCCAGCTTGCCCCCCGGCGTCCCATCCGCCGAAACCCGCTTCTCTCGTCGTCCCATACCGATCTTCTCGCTTTCCAATAAACCAAACTATTGACATTGCAGCCATGCTAGTTTAGCATGGGCTACCAATGAATTCCAGTCCCCAGGACCAAAGGGCACGGTGCCGGTGCCGCAGGGGCCGGGCCTGGGCGTGACCCTGAACGAAGAGAAGGTCAAGGACTACGCCGGCCTCTACCGCTCGGGCAAGCCGATCGCTGCGCAGCCACGGGTCCCGCGCGACTAACGAATTGGGAACTTGAAGGAGGAAGACGTGCATCCCTACATCCCGGAGCTGAAGGAGCTCTATCGACAGGGCAGGGTGACCCGGCGGGAGTTCGTCCAGAACGCGACGATGCTGGGCCTGTCCCTCAGCGCGGCCACGGCGTTCCTGGCCGCCTGCGCGCAGCAGCAGGCGGCCGCGCCGCAGCCGACCGTTTCGCTCCCGGCGACCCCCACGAAACCGACGGCGGTGCCGACGCCCCCCATCTTCGCGCTGCCGACGGCCGCTCCAACGGCGGCGCAAGCGGCGGCTCCGGCCGCGGCGACCGCCGTGCCGACGCCTGTCCCGCAAGCAGCCGCCGGTGGCGTCAAACGCGGCGGCACGATCTTCGTTTCCTGGCGGGTCAGGCGGCTGCCCGATCCGCCGACGTTCCAGTGGGGCTCCGAGATCGCCAGAGACGTCTCCGAGTACCTGACCGAGGTCGACGACAAGGGCGTTGCCAGGCCTCACCTGCTGGAGAAGTTCGAGACCACTGAAGATGCCAAGACGTGGACCCTCTACGTCCGCAAAGGCATCAACATCCACGGGATGCCGAAGCCGCGCGAGCTCGACGCCGACGACGTCATCTGGAACCTGAAGCGCTGGGTCAACAAGGAGACGGGCGGCGGGATGGCTGCCTTGATCAACTATCTCAAGCCGACGGGCATCGAGAAGGTCGACAAGTACACGGTCAAGCTGCATCTGGACCGAGGGGAAGTCGGCGTGCCCCACCACGTTCGCCTCTACCCGGCGCTGATCATGCCACGGGAGTTCGAAGGTGGCGAATGGACGGCGAAGCCCTGGGGCACCGGGCCGTTCGAGCTGACGGAGTTCATCGTGGGCGAGCGGGCAAAGGTGAAGCGGATCGACGGCTACTGGCAGAACGGCGCCGACGGCAGGGCGCTGCCGTACGTCGACGAGATCGTGTACACGGACCATGGCGAAGAAGCGGCGACGACGGTGGCGGCCTTCGCCGTCGGCCAGGTCGATCACGCCGTTTCAGCCGTGCAGCCGCAGACGGTCTCGGCGCTGGAGAAGGTGGGCGCCATCGTCCATCGGACGCCCAGCGCCCAGACGTCCCTCTTCCGGATGCGGGTGGACAAGAAGCCGTGGGACGACGAGCGGGTTCGGAGCGCGTTGAAGCTCTCCATCGACACGCAGGACATGATCAAGCGGGCGTACCCGCTGGGGACCGAGGGGTTCGACTGCCACGCGAACGAGTCGCAGCCGGACTTCGTGAGTCCGGGGACGCGCAAGCGGGACATCGCGATGGCCAAGCAGTTGCTGGCGGAGGCCGGATACCCCAACGGCGTCGACGTGGCGCTGGTGTACAAGGCCGACCCGAACTATGAGGCGCTCGCCTCGACCGTCCTCAAGCAGCACGTCGAGGAAGCCGGCATCCGGGTCAAGCTGGCGCCGGTGCCATCGGCCCAGTTCTGGGACAAGTGGCGGGAGTACGACTTCGCGCTGACGGGCTGGGGGCATCGGCCGCTGGCGACGATGAACATGGCCCTGGCGTACGGTTGCGGCAGTGCTTGGAGCGAGACGTACTGGTGCGACGAGGAGTGGAACAAGATGCTCGTCGAAGCATCCGGTACAGTGGATCTGGAGAAGCGGAAGAAGATCACCGGGCCGCTGCTCAAGTATATTGCGGATCACGGCCCGATCGCCAATCGGTTCAATCTCGTCTACCTGAACGCCACGTCCAAGCGGCTCAAGAACTACATCGTGAGCGCCTACAGCGGCGCGCAGTTGTACAAGGCCTGGCTGGATCGCTAGCTGGAGCATCCAGCGAGTCTATCGGAGATTGGCTGGCCTGTCCTTCGTCATGCTGAGCCGCAGCGAAGCGTCTCCCCGGCTTGAACGAGCGGCGTCCGGGAGATGCTTCGCTGCGGCTCGGCATGACAGGTGGGCAGCGTCCGGATCTACGAGTGACTTGCCGGATGCTCCACTAGCGCGTTCAAGGTTCGAGGTTCGTTCCCCAACCTTGAACCCTGAACCTTCGCCACTAACTTGAGAAAAGGAGCTCCACGGTGCTGCGAAACACGCTTCCACGGATCGACGTCATCGACGACCAGCAGCTCGACCTCCTCATCGATCAGACCTATCGGATCCTCGAAGAGATCGGCCACGTGTTCACGCTTCCCGAGGCGCTGGACCTCCTCGAAGCCCTGCCGGGTACGCAGGTCGACCGGGACAGGCAACTGGTGAAGATGGACCGGGCCACTGTCGAGCGCGCCATCGGCCAGTGTCCGAACCCCTTCACGCTGCACGCCCGCAATCCGGCCAGGACGGTCCAGATCGGCGCCGACTACGTCACCTTCACCACGCTGGTCGGTTCCCCGTTCGTGCAGGACATCAAACGAGGGCGGCGGAACGGGAACCTGGCCGACTTCACCAACCTCGTCAAGATCGCCCACATGCTGCCGGACATCGACGTGGTCGACTCGCTCATTCTCGAGCCGCAGGACGTCGAGATCGACGCCCGGTCGCTTCAGCGGGTCTACAACGCCTTCAAGTACTGCGACCGGGCGCTGGGCGGGAGCACCTGGGATCGGGGCCCCGAGGATTCGATGGCCGTCGCCGACATCGTCTTCAACACCCACGTGGATTTCCCGGTCTTCTGCACCATCATGAACGGCATCTCGCCGCTGGCCTGGGACGACCGGATGTGCCACTCGATCATCGCCTACGCCCGGCGCAACCAGGCGTTGATCTTCGCCTGCGGGCCCATGGGCGGGTTCACCGGCCCCGTCACGTACGCGGGGGCGATGACGCTGGGGTTCGCCGAGGCGCTCTCGGGCATCGTGCTGGCCCAGGCGGCCCGACCGGGCGCGCCGGTCCTCTTCGCCGGCCGTGGCGGGCCGGGCAACATGAAGACCGGCTTCGGCGGCGGCGGCGATCACGGACGGCTGCGCGCCAGCATCATCAGCGCGCAGGCCGCTCGGCGCTGGGGGCTGCCGATCCGCTCCTCCGCCTGCACCAGCAGCAGCAAGGTGGAGGACTTCCAGGCTGGCTGGGAGAAGATGCTCAGCATGATGACCTGCATTCTCTCCGGCGCCAACCACCTGATCCATGCGGTGGGCTGGCTCGACGGCGCTCTCGTCGCCGACTACGAATCGATGGTGGCCGACGCCGACATCGTGGGGCTGGTCAAGGGGCTGATCAGCCGGCAGATCGAGATCACGCCGGAGACGCTCGCCTTCGACGTCATCAAGGAGATCGGCCCGTTCGGGCAGTACATCACGCACGAGCACACCTTCAAGCACTTCCGGGAGTGGCTGTGGGAGCCGCAGGTCGCCGATCGGAACACGTGGGACGAGTGGGTGAAGCGGGGCTCGAAGACGGCGGCGGAGCGCGCCTACGACAGATGGAACGAGCTGCTGGCGAAGCACGAGGCGCCGCCCCTCGACCCCGCCGCCGAGCGGGAGGTCCAGCGCCTGATCGCGGCGCGCAGCCAGGAGATCGCCGCGCGAGACGCGGTCGCGGTGTAGAAACCCCAACGAAACCGTGGACGGGGTTTGGGGTTTGGGACTGCGTTGACTTTCCCCGAACCAGAAATCCCAAATCCTACCGAAGTTGGCCGTGAAGGCGATGGAGGCAGCGCTGGCGGTGGACGCCAGGAAGGCGGGGGAGCACAATGGCAGAGATCGCGGGGGCGTCGGTCGTCATTATCGGCGGCGGGGTGACGGGGCTGAGCACCGGGTGGTGGCTCGCCCAGCAGGGCGTGGACACGATCGTCCTGGAGAAGGGGATCGTCGGCTGGGAAGCATCCGGGCGGAATGGCGGCGGCTGTGCCATGCTCAACAGCCCACTGGCAACGGAAAATCGGCGACTGTGGCCACACATGGACGAGCTGCTCGGCTACCCGACCGAGTTCGAGGCGGACCGAATCGCGGTTGCCGTGAACGAGGAGCAGATGGCATTTCTCCGCGCCACGGCCGCGCTCAACACGCAGCGAGGCTTTCGGACCGAGCTGCTGGATCCCAGGCAGCTCAAGGAGCTGGTGCCGATCGTCGGCGAGAACGCGGTCGGCGGCACCTTCTCGCAGCTCGGCGGGCACGCCAACCCCCAGCG
>JACQGW010000091.1 GCA_016199325.1 Chloroflexota bacterium | reverse complement strand
GCCTAGGGGCGCCTACCGAAACCGCAGAGGCGCAGAGAACGCAGAGAAGATCGCAGAGAAACGGGCGCCGTTGTTCGTCTGTTCTTTGCGCCGTCTCTGCGTCCTCTGCGTCTCTGCGGTTGATTTTGTCACGTGTTGTTCAGGGCACTGTGACCAGCTCCTTGATGCGCTCGAAGACGGCCTGGCCGACGAGCTTGCGGTCGCGCAGCTCGGCCACCGACCCGAACGGCCCCTGGCTCTGCCGAGAGTCGATGATCTTCTGGGCGGTGACCCGGCCGACGCCGGGCAGCGCTTCGAGCTGCGCGGCGTCGGCCGTATTCAGATTCACCGGCTGGGCAGATTGCGGCGTCGTGGTCGCTCGACCTGCCCCCGGCGTCGCCGACACCCGAATCGGCGGGGGCTCATCACGGGCGGGCACGCGGATGTGCATCTCATCCCGCAGGCGCACGGCCAGGCCGGGGACGACGGCCGCCGGGTCGGCGTCCGGCAAGGCGCCACCGGCCGCTTCGATGGCATCGGCGACGCGGGCGCCGGCGACAAGTGTGTAGACGCCGGGCGCCGCGACGCGCCCGGTGACGGCAACGGCGATGGAGCGAGAGCCGGGCGTCGGGGTCAGGATGGCGAGCGGTGGCGGAACGGCGAGCGCCCGGCTCAGCGCGAGCACCCCGCCGCTCGCGAGCAGGAGCAGCAACGCCACCAGGATGGAGGTGCGATGGTGCTCGATCATCGGTGATGGCTCATTCTCGCGCTCGGCTGGCGGGGCGTCAACCGCATACCAGGCGAGCGAATGCCATCACAGCCTTCACAGATTGAATGCCCTGGCCGCAGCCGTTATACTAGGCTCAGTTCTACGCGAAGCGTCGTTCGGCGCGCTCCTGTGCCTCCGGCCCGGCTCGTCGACGGGCCGACATCCGTGACAAGGGTTCGACCGATGAATGGACCTGATCATCTGCTCGGCATCGCCCACCTGACACCCGACGACCTCCGGGGCTACCTGAAGACGGCGGTCCGTCTGAAAGCCGGCGGCCACGGCCCCCTCCTGGCCGGCAAGAGCGTGGCCCTGCTCTTTCAGAAGCCAAGCCTGCGCACACGGGCCAGCTTCGACGTGGGCCTCTATCAGCTCGGCGCCCACGGGTTCTACCTGGCGCCGGCCGAGGTCGGCCTGGGCGAGCGCGAGGCCGTCCAGGACGTCGCCCGCGTCCTCAGCCGCTACGTCGACGCGATCGTCGCTCGGACGTTCTCGCAGGCGGACGTCGAGATGCTCGCCCAGTACGCAACCGTCCCGGTGGTGAACGGCCTGTCGGACCAGGAGCACCCCTGCCAGGCGCTGGCCGACCTCCTGACCATCCTGGAGAAGCGCGGCCGGTTGGAGGGCGTCGCCCTCGCGTTCATCGGAGACGGCAACAACATCGCCACCAGCCTGATGCTCGCCGGCAGCCTGGCCGGAATGCACGTTCGGCTGGCCGTGCCCGCCGGGTACGAGCCGCCGGCGGTATTCGTACAGCAGGCGACAAAGCAGGCCGTCCGATCGGGCGGCTCGGTGACGATCCTGCCCGATCCGCGCGCCGCGGCGGCCGGCGCCGACGTCCTGTATACCGACGTGTGGACGAGCATGGGCCATGAGGCGGAGGCGGAGTTGCGCCGGGAGGTCTTCGCTGGCTACCAGATCAACGATGCGCTCCTGGCCCTGGCCAAACCCAACGCGATCGTCATGCACGATCTCCCCGCCCACCGCGGCGAGGAGATCACCGACGACGCCATCGACGGGCCCCAATCGGCGGTCTTCGACCAGGCCGAGAATCGCCTGCACGCCCAGAAGGGCGTGCTGGTCACCCTGCTGGATGGCTAGCCGATCATGTTTGCCATCGCCCGCCCGCTGGACTGGCAAGACGTGCCGCGTGAGCGACAGGCCGCCGTCAGAGAAGCGCTGGCGAGTAGCCGGCAACATCTGGCCGGCGGCCGTCTCCTGGCCGCCCTCGACGATTGCTTCCTGGCTATCGCGCTGGCGCCGGGGTTCCTGCCTGCGCACGCGCGGGTCGCCGAGATTACGGGGCTGCGCGGAGATCAGGCCGGGGCGGCAGCAACCTACAGCCTGCTGCTCGACGTGGCACTCCTCCGTGGTCGGATCGACGACGCCCTTGAGGCGTTCCGGCGGCTGGTCGCCCACAGCTCGGACGATCCCAACGCGCAGACCCGGCTCGTGCGACTGCTCTTGCAACCCGGGCAGGTGAAGGCGGCCGCCGACCGGTCGCTCCTGCTTGCGGAGACGTCGATGCAGTCCGGCGACTGGGCGCAGGCATCGGCGGCCTTTCAGGCCGTTCTCGAGGTCGCGCCCAACGCGTTCCTCGCCCACTACCGCTACGGCGAGGCGCTGGTGCGGGTGGGTCGAGCCGCCGAAGCCGTGCCGGTGCTCCAGCGCGCGCTGGCGCTCGCGCCGGACGAGGTGCGCGTCCAGATGGCCCTTTGCCTCGCTGCCGAACGAGCCGGCGCGCTGGCCCTGGCCGGCACGGTGTTCGGTCGCCTGGTCGAGCGGCTGCGGGCGAATCGAGACGAGGTCGACCTGGCGCTCGCGGCGTTCAAAGCGTCGGGCCAGCGGCCTGAGCACGTCCCCCAGTGCAGCCTCTGGCTGGCGCTCCTCTTGCCAGAGCTGGGGCAGGGGGCCGAAGCCGCGCCGCTGCTCCAGGCGGCCCTGGCAGACCCGATGGTGGGCGACCTGGCGCGGGTCGCGCTGGTCGGCCAGCACCTCGCCGCCGGCCGCCTGGCCGAATCGCTCCTGGTGCTCCAGCGGACCGGCAAAGCGCAGCCGGAGCAGGTGCGCGCTCTGCGGCCGGCCGTCGAGCACTTCCTGCCCGGCGATCAGTGGGAGACGGCGGTCGCGCTCCTCGGCGAGCTCCGGCGGCTCGATCCCACCGACGAGACGCTGACGGTCCGCCTGGCCGAGGTGTCCTTCAAGCGTGGCCGGCTCGTCGCGGCGCGGCGGGAGTTCCAGGTGCTGGCCGAGCTGTACGCCCGCCGGGGCCAGGTCGGCAAGGCGCTGGAGATCCGGCGAGTCGTCGACGAGCTCGGCAAGCGGCAGGGGGTAGGATGAAAGCAGGGCCATCGTGACCGACCTGATCCAGACGATCCTGGGAGCCCTTGCCCGCATCGAATGGCGGAGCATGGTCGACATTCTCGTGGTCGCCCTCATCTTCTACTGGATTCTCAGCCTGCTGCGGGGCACCACGGGGATGACGCTGCTGCGCGGGATCGTCATGCTGCTGGTCGGCGCCTTCTTCCTGGGCTACGTCCTGCAATTGACGATGTTCAACTGGCTCCTGCGGAACAGCCTGACGGCCCTGCTCGTCGCCATTCCGATCCTCTTCCAGCCGGAGCTGCGGCGGGCGGTCGAGCGCGTCGGCCGAACCGGCATCCGACCGGTCACGGCATCGCCGGCGGTCGATCAGCTCATCGACACGCTGGGTGAGACGTGCCGCCGGCTCTCGGAGCGCCGGTGGGGGGCGTTGATCGTCCTGGAACAGGAAACCGGGCTCCAGGACTACACAGCCACGGGGACGATCATCGACGCGGTCGCGTCGACGGAGCTGCTGCTCAGCATCTTTCTGCCGGGCACGCCGCTGCACGACGGCGCCGTGCTGATCCGAGAGGGCCGGCTGCTGGCGGCCGGGTGCGTTCTCCCGCTCTCAGAGGTCAGACCGACCGATCCGGCGCTGGGAACCCGCCATCGAGCCGGCCTGGGCATCAGCGAGCAGACCGGCGCCATCGTCATTGTCGTCTCCGAGGAGACGGGCATCATCTCGATCGCCCACAACGGTCGGATGGCGCGGAACCTCGACGACGCCCGGCTGCGCCGCCTCCTCCGCGGTTTGATCGGCGTCGCTCCGTCATCGCCGGCAGTCGCGCTCCTCCAGCCGCACCCGCAGGAGCAGCGATGAGCAGCCCGGTTTCCGACCGTGAAGACGCGGGCGCGGCCTTCGGACAGCTCGGCGTGCCGAGCACCGCCGACGTCGCGACGACCGGCCTGGCCGTGGTCCGGCGACTGCTCAGCCAACTGTACGAGAACCTGATCCTGCTGTTGCTGGCGCTCGCCCTGTCGACGATCCTCTGGGTGGTTGTCACCAATGACCAGAACCCGCCGATTCAGAACACGTTTCCGGGCGACATCTTGGTGACGGCCGTGAACGTCCCGGCCGGCGTGGACGTCATCGGCGACCTCGAGCGAGTGCGTGTCCGGATCAGCGCACCGCAGGACTCGTGGAGCCGCCTGCGGACCGGCAGCTTCAACGCCACCGCCAACCTGGCCCGTTTCGGCGCCGGCCTCCACGAGGTGGCGGTGGACGTGCGCACGCCCGATCCATCGGTGAAGATCCTGGAGGTCCTGCCGTCGAAGATCACCATCCGGCTGGAGACGCTGGCTCGCCGTACGATTCCGGTCCAGGTAAAGGTCAAGGACACGCTGCCGTTCGGCTACGTCTACGACCAGCCCCGGTTCGCCGTCAAGGAGACGGCCATCAGCGGCCCCTCGTCCCTCGTCTCGCAGGTGGATGCCGCCGTCGTCGAGATCAGCCTGGAGAACAAGAAGGTGACGATCGACCAGTCGTTCAGCATCACGTTGCTGAACCCTCAGGGCCGGCCGGTGGAAGGGGTCCGGGTCGAGCCGCCCACGATGAACGTCCAGATTCCCATCGAGCAGCAGATCACCTACAAGACCGTGCCGGTCCACCCGGTAGTCCACAACGACCCGGCGCGGGGCTACTGGGTCGAGTCGATCAACGTCAACCCGGCCATCGTCGTCGTCGTCGGGAACCGGCCGGTCGTCGAGCCGATCAGCTTCCTCCAGACCTCGCCGGTCGACGTGGCAGGCGCCGTGAACACGGTGGAACAGAGCGTGGGGCTGAACCTACCGGAGGGCTCGTCGCTGGCCGGGCCGCAGAAGGTGCTGGTCCGGGTCCAGATCAGCTCGGTCGAAGGGTCCAAGCGGCTCCTGGTCACGCCGTCGGTGAACGGCCTGCGCCCCGAACAGCGCAGCGTCGTCGATCCGGTCGACGTGACGCTGGTGGGACCGATCCCTGTCCTCCAAGGGATCAAGCCGACCGACGTCCGGGCATCGGTCGATGCGACCGGACTGCTGCCGGGCACCTACACCCTTCGCGTGACGGTCGCGGCGCCGGAGCGTACAAAGGTGGCGAGTCTCGATCCAGTGCAAGTCCGTGTGGAAGTGCGCCAGCCATGAGTAAGCCTGAGCAGCCCCAACCCATCGTCGGCCTGGGCAAGCCCATCGTCGCCATCGTCGGGCGGCCAAACGTTGGAAAATCGACCCTCTTCAACCGGCTCGTCGGCCAGCAGATCGCCATCGTCGAAGACCTCCCCGGGACGACGCGTGACCGGCTGTACGCCGACGTCGAGTGGGGCGGGCGCACGTTCACCGTCGTCGATACGGGCGGCCTCGAGACGGAGGTGGCCGGAGCTGAGGCGGCGCGCCGGCCGTACGTCGAGCCGGTCCGCGCCCAGGCGCAAATCGCCATCGAGGAGGCCGACGCCGTCGTCTTTCTAGTCGACGGGCGCGAAGGGGCGCTGCCCGAGGACCTGGCGATTGCCGATATCCTCCGGCAGACGCGCAAGCCGGTGATTCTCGCGGTCAACAAGGCCGAGACTGCGACTCGACGTCTCGACGCCGTCGAGTTCTACCAGCTCGGGCTCGACGAGCCGATCCCGATCAGCGCCTACCACGGCCAGGGGGTCGGCGACCTGCTCGACGAGGTCGTGCAATACCTGCCGCGTCCGGTCGAGGTGGCGGAGGAGGCCGACCTCGTCAAGGTGGCGATCGTCGGCCGGCCCAACGTCGGCAAGTCGCTCCTGCTCAATCGCCTGCTCGGCCAGGAGCGCGTCGTCGTCAGCGAGATCCCGGGCACGACCCGGGACGCCATCGATACCCCCTTCGAGCACGAGGGCCAGCGCTACGTGTTGATCGACACCGCCGGCATCCGCCGGCGCGGTCGGATCGAGCCCGGGATCGAGCGGTACAGCGTGCTGCGCACCCTCCGGGCCATCGACCGCTGCCGGGTCGCCCTGCTGGTAATGGACGCCACGGATCCGCTGACCGCGCAGGACATCCACATCGCCGGCTTTATTGCCGACGCCTACAAGGGCGTCGTCGTGCTGATGAACAAGTGGGACCTGATACCCCAGCGCGCCGCAGCCGCCGCCGACTACACCGAGCGGTCCCGCGCCGCCCTGAACTTCATGCCCTACGCTCCGCTGCTCTTCATCTCGGCCAGGACGGGAATGGGGGTCGAGCACATCCTGCCGATGGTCCGACAGGTGGACGCCGAGCGGAGGAAGCGGGTGTCGACCGGCCAGCTCAACCGGCTGATCGAAGATGCGCTTGCCGAGCATGCCCCGCCGAACGTCCACGGCCGGCGGCTGCGGATCTTCTTTGTCACTCAGTCCCAGGTCGAGCCGCCGACGATCGTCTTCTTCTGCAACGACCCGACCCTGGCCCACTTCTCGTACCAGCGCTACCTGGAGAACCGCCTGCGGCAGGCGCTCGGCTTCTTCGGGACCCCCATCCGACTCGTCTTCCGACAGCGAACGGCGGCCGAGCGAGAAACGTGACCCCCCTGCTCGGCGTGCCGGCGTACGGGCTGCTCTTTGCGCTCGCGCTGGTGCTGCTCGAACGAGGGGCTGACCTGTTGACCGACGCGATCGGCGAGCTCGCCGAACGAACCGGCGCATCGGAGACCGTCATCGGGCTGCTGACGGCGGGGCTGGAGTGGGAGGAGCTGGTGGTCGCGACGCTGGCCGCGGCGACCGGGAACGTCGGCATCGCCGTGGGCACGCTGATCGGCGCCAACGTCGCCAACATCACCGGCTCGTTCGCGCTCGGGCCGCTGGTCCGGCCCATCGCCATCTCGGCCGATGACCGCCGCTGGGCGCTCGTCATGCTCGCCATCACCGTCGGCGTTGGCGCGCTCCTGCTCGTTCGGCCGCAGATCGGACGAGCCGAGGGGCTGCTGCTCCTGGCGACGTTTGTGGCCTATGTGGTGGGACTGCTCGTCGCGCTCCGCCGCGGGATGATCCGGGCCGCGTTCGTGCGGGAGGCCGAGGGCGAGGAGGCTGGTGATGAGGCCACAGGCCGGGGCCTGCCGGGCCACGTCATCCGGGCCGTCGTGGGATTGGCGCTCATCGTCGCCGGGGCCGAGGCGATCATTCGGAGCGGGCTCTTCTTCGCCGGGCTCCTCGGCGTCTCGGACTACGTCGTCGGGCTCACGCTGGTGGCCATCGGCACGACCCTGCCCGACAAGGTCATTTCGATCGCCGGCGCGCTCAAAGATCGTCCCGGGATCGTCACGGCGAACGTGATCGGCAGCAACGTCTTCAATCTCACGTTCGCCCTCGGCCTGGCCGCGGTCGTCGAGCCGCTGGTCGTGGACGCGCCGACCCGCGCCTTCGACATCCCGGCACTCCTGGCGACGAGCGCCGTGCTCGTCTGGCTCTTCCGGCACCCCAGGGTCGGCCGCGCCGCCGGGCTGGGGTTGCTCTTGCTCTACGTCGGGTATCTGGGCTACCAGTTTGCAGGGAAATAGCGTTCAGCAGAAGCGCCGGGTGCAGCACTCTATGTGGGGAGGATGATCATGAAACCGATTGAGCACCTGATCGCCGAGCGGCAAGAGCTGCTCGACCTCTGTCGGTCGCTGGCGCCGGCCGAATGGGAGACGCCGAGCCTGTGCGCCGGCTGGCGCGTCCGCGATGTCGTCGCCCACATCGTCGGCGAGGAGCGGGATCTCGGCGAGTATCTGCGAACGCTCACGCCCAATCGCGCCAATGCCCGCGCCGTCGCCAAGCGGAAAGGCTGGCCGACCGACGAGCTGATTCGGGAGATGGAGACGTTGCTCAGACCCGGCTTCCTCTATCGCTTGCTGCCGCAGTTCGGTCTGCTCGACAACTGGGTCCACCACCAGGACATCCGCCGGCCCCTCCAGCGCCCCCGCCGGCACGATCCGGAGCGCCTGACACTCGTCCTCAACGCCGCCTGGAGCGTGAAACGCTGGAGTCTCCGAGGGGTTCGTCTGGTCGCGACTGACATCGACTGGAGCCGCGGCGACGGGTTGGCGGCTTCCGGTCCAGCCGAAGCGCTGGCCATGGCCCTGATGGGCCGGCAAAGCGCCACCGCCGAGCTGAGCGGCCCGGGCTGTGGCCGGTTGGGATCGCCGGGGAGACCCGTCGTAGAACCGTAGAGCGGTTCCGACAGACAACGAACCGCCAAGTACTCATGCCCGATAGGGCACCACCGGCGATGAAATGCAATTACATAACGGATGCCAAGAACGTCGGTTGATCGTTTGGTCAGTCCTGGTGCAAACCGCTCCAGTGCCAAGGCATTCTCGTCAATGCACGGACTCCCATCTCGCGCAGGTTGCGCATGGAAGATGACCTTGCCATAGCGCCAGGCAGCCGTAGTTGATTCACGACTGGTCCGGCTGGACATCTGAGGCTTCCTCCATTGCCCTCCTCAATTCTGCCGCGCCTTGCCGAAGAGACGCACAGTCACGCTGCCCGATACCAAGGCGTTGCAGTTCGGCACAAACCCCATCAGTTGCCTGGATGAGCGATTCGGCTACATCGTCAAACCGCGACCCGCCGCGCTCCGCATCCAGCCCTGTCGGGTCAACCAGATTCGCCGGGTTGTTCAGGGCATACACGTACCGGTTCAGGCTACTCGGCTGCCACACCCGCATCGGGAACGGGTCGCGACTCAGGAACCGCCCAATCGCTGGGTCGTAGGAGCGTGCCCGCAGGTAGTACAACCCGCTCTCAATGTCCCGCTGCTGCCCGGTGTACAGCCAGTAGTTGCTCGTCTGCCCCGTCTGCGACCGGACTGCCCCGAATACGTCGTATTCGTACGTCGCTACCAGGTTCCCGCTCAGATCGGTCAGGCCGGTCACCGAGCCAAGGCCGTCCTGGAGGTAGTACGTCGGGCTGCCGTCGGCGTCGCCGATAGCCGCCAGGAGCCCCAGCCCGTAGACGTAGTGGCGGCTCCCGTCCTGCAGCACCACCGGCAGCCGCGGCACGATGTCCCAGATGTAATCCGTCGTGATTGCGAGCAGGCCCTGGGTGTGGCGTGTCCGCAACCCGTCCCCGTTGTACACCGAGACGTTCGTCCCAAGCCCAATCGTGCTCTGCGTCAGCCGGTTCTCGTGGTCGTACGTGGAGAGATCGGCGCCCCGGAGCGTCTGGTTCCCGTTGGCAGCGTAGCCGAAGATGGTCCCGTCAGAGCGGATCAGCAGTTGGTCCGCGTCGTCATAGGTGTAGGTCGTGCCGTTCTCGCTCAGCCGGTTCCCCACCGGGTCGTAGGTGTAGGTGACGACGCTCGCGTCGGGGTAGGTCACCTGCGTCAGCCGGTACAGGGCGTCGTACTGGTAGAGGGTGACCCCACCCGAGGCGTTCGTCATCTGCGTGCGGTTGCCCACCCCGTCGAGCACGTAGCTGAAGCTCTGCAGCGTGCTCGTCACCGTCCGGTGCGTGACGCCGACCAGCCGGTCCGCCCCGTCGTAGCTGTACTCCGTCCACACCCCGTTCGGCCGCGTGATCCGCGTCAGCTTCCCAGCGTCGTCGTAGCTGTGGACCGTCTCCCGGTCCCCCCACGCCGCCATCTCGGTCACCGTGATCAGTCGGTGCCCCCCGTCAAACTCGTACCCCACCGATCGGGGGTCCGTGTAGAATATCCGCTTCCGGTTCCCCACGGTGTCCCACCACGAGTTCACGATCCGGTTGCCCGGCGCCTGCGCGCTCGCCACCTGGTTCAGCGCCGTGTACGTGGTCGTGTAGCTCCCCGTCGCGTCCACCATCCCCACCCGATTCCCCAGGGCGTCGTAGGTGTGGTCCACGGCGTCCACCAGCGCCTGCCCGTTCCAGTGCTCAAGACGCGTCGGCCGGTTGAGCCCGTCAGAGGTGTACCGGGTGATGAGGCCACGGGCGTCGGTCCGTTGCGTCAGGTTCCCCGCCCCGTCGTACTGGTAGCTCGTCGTCCGGTTCAGCGGGTCGGTCGCCGTCTGCACCCGGTTCAGGGCGTCGTACGTCGCCGTGATGACCTTCCCACGGGCGTTGGCGATGCTCGTCAGGTTCCCGTTGGCGTCGTAGCCGGACACCGTGGTCTGGTTGAGCGCGTCGGTCACCTGGATGAGCCGGTCCGCCAGGTCGTAGGTGTGGGTGATGACCTTTCCGTTGGCGTCGGTCACGGTCCGCCGGTTCCCTTTGGCGTCGTACGTGACCCGCGTGGTGTTCCCCAGGGCGTCCCGCACGCTCAGCAGGTGGTTCTGCGCGTCGTAGCTCCGGGTCGTCGCGTGCCCCAGCTCGTTGGTGGCGGTGATGAGCCGCCCCGCCAGGTCGTAGCCCAGCGTCGTCTTCGGCGGCGTCGGCTCCCCCGAGTACCGGGGGTCGATCACCGCCGTCTGGTTCCCGTACCCGTCGTACTCGTACCGGGTGGTGTCCCCCGTGCAGTCCAGGAGCGTCGTCGATTCGGTCCGCGCCGTCACCTGCCCGACGCTGTCCCGACTGAAGCAGGTCCGCCTGGTCACGGAGCCCGCTTCGTCCTTCTCGAGGATCTCGGTCAGGTTGCCGGTGCCGTCGTAGGCCCAGTCGGTCTGCCGCCCCAGCGGGTCCGTCGCCAGGTCGGGGTCGTTCTGCGCCGTGCAGGCGACGCTCCAGGCGACGCCGCCCACCTTCAGCCCGCAGGCGGCGTCGGTGTTCAGGGCGTCGATGGTCTGGGTGATGTTCCCCCGCACGTCGTAGCCGTACGCCGTCCGGTTCCCCCGCTGGTCGGTGATGCAGATGAGGCGGTGGTCCGTGTTGTACGTGTACTGCACGCTGCCGCCCAGCGCGTCCTGCACGGCGATGGCCCGGGAGGCGTCGTCGTAGGTCGTGGTCGTCCGGTTCCCCCGGGCGTCCACGACGACGGTCTGGTTCTTCCCAGGGGCCGGGCTGACGCCGGGACAGCCGGCGCTGGTGTACGTCGGGCCTTGCCCGTAGTACAGGCAGGTGACGCCGCCCAGCGCGTCCCACTGCTCGGCCACCCGCCCCTGTCCGTCGTAGACGTTCTGGACCACAACATGTCCGTTGGCGTCGGTCAGGCTCGTCAGCCGATGGTTGCTGTAGGCGTAGGTCGTGACGCCCCCCCCGCACGTCCGTCACCTGCCACAGGTCGCCGTTCCCGTCGTAGGCGAACCCCACCGTCCGGGTCTCGGGCGCCGGCAGGGGGTCGATGACGCTCACGAGCCGGTTGCTGCCGTCGTACGTGAAGGTGAGCGAGCGCCCGCCGGGGTCGGTCACGGTCGTGAGCCGCCCGCCTGTGTAGCTCAGCGTCGTCGTGTTGTTGTTCCGGTCGGCGATGGCCGTCAGACCACCCGCCGCGGTGAAGGTGTATCGGATCTGCTGGGGCGTCGTCAGGGTGTACGTCCCGTCCCCGTTCTGCACCAGGGCATCAAAGACGCCGGTCGGCGGGACGTAGCTGCCCCCGGAGAGGACGAAGCGGGTGGCGTGCCCCTGGGGATAGGAGACGGCGACGACCGTCGGGCTGATGGCCAGCGACAGGTCGAAGCTGTGGGTCCAGCCGGGGCCCAGCGAGCGGACGTCGGTCGAGCCGGCGTGGTAGAACCGGCTGAACTGGAGCGGGACCCCCCGGCCCGGGATGACGAGGTCGGTGGTCGGGTGGGCGAGGTCGCCCGTCGCCGTGTTCACCGGGTCCTTCGTCCACGTCACCGGATGGTCGGGGCGGGCGGCCGGGCTGAACTTGTCGAAGACGGGCGGCGGGCCGGCGAGGGCCAGGCTGTGGTTGAAGCCGCCCGCTACCAGTCTGCCCTCGCTCAGGGTGTTGACCTGGATGGCCCTCTTGCTACAGGGCGTGCTGCCACAGAGGTCTGGGGCGCTCGCCCCCAGTTGCCCCTGGAAGTTCGAGCCCCAGGACCAGACGGTGCCGTCTGATGCCAGCCCGAGACTGTGGTTGTTGGTGGTGGCGATCGCAATCATCCCGCCTGAGGTGAGAACCTTGGCCGGGCTCGTGCGGTCGCTGGTCGTGCCATCGCCGAGCTGGCCGTAAGTGTTGGCGCCCCAGGCCCAGGCGGTGCCGGGTGAGGTCGTGCCGGGCGGGCTGCCGACGACGAGGGTCATCGTGGTCAGGATCAGGAGGCTGATCAGCCCGACGCTGAGGACCGTTCCACCCCGCCGCACAACCTGCCGCCACTGTCGCACCATGACACTTCCCTCCCGGCTAGACCGCCGTCAAACCGCCCTGAGCGGGCGAGAACATGATCGCCGCATCCCAATCCGACGGGATGACGAACCCCGCCTGGTTTCGAGCCAGACGGCCTGACTTGTGCAAGCAAAGTGCCAGCGGCCAGGCACTGGGCACCTCACATGGTTACGTGCGGTCATTGTGACGATGAGTCAGCTCATGGGCAGCGGGGTTCAGAGGCCGCCGCGCACAGGGCGAGGGCGCCGACAAGACCTGCAAGCAGTTGACCTGCGGGCACCCAACCCTCGGGAGGGTATTTCCTGGCCCCCTCACGAGTCCAATGGAGTGAAAGTGAGGGAACCCATGAAACCGATGCATCGCTATCGACGGGAGTCGGAGCGCGGGTCGGTCCTTGTGCTGACGGCGCTCATCATGATCGTGTTGCTCGGGTTTTCGGCGCTGGTGCTCGACGTCGGCCTGCTCTACATCACCCGACGCCACCTCCAGAACGCCGCCGATGCCGCGGCGCTGGCCGGCGGGATGCAGCTCCCCGACGACGTCTCCGGCGCCATCGACAACGCCCGCAGCTTCATCTCGCAGAACGACGCGGTCGCCACCGATCAGACGTCGGTGCAGGTCACGTCCGTGTTTAATCCCAACGACGGCATCCAGGTCACCATCCAGCGACGCGAGACGCTCTTCCTCGGGGTCGCCCTGGGCCAGTCGGAGCAGGCGGTCGGCGGCCGGGCCACGGCGCTGGTGACTCGGGTTCGGCCGTACGACATCTGGCCCTGGGGGCTGCCCCAGGATTACCTGGACAAGGGCGGAAACGTCACGCTGAAGGTCGGCGCTCGCCAGAACAAGATCGGCAACTTCATGGCGCTGGACTTCCCGGGCGGCAGTGGCGCCGACTCGTATGAGGAGTTCATCCGCTCCGGCTATCATGGCTGGGTGCCGAACGTTCCGCCGGGGACGTGGGATGTCAGCACGGAGACGGGAAATATCGCCGGGCCGACGCTAACGGCCGTGAACGATCTGATGAACATGTCGAGCCCCTACCCGCTCACCGATATCCGCCATCCGCGGGTCGGCATCGTCCCGATCCTCTCTGCGAAGAGCTGGAACGAGGTTCAGGGGAAGTCGACCGTCGTGGTCGTCGAGTTCGCCGCGTTCCTGCTGACCGGCGTCCAGGGCGGCGCCACGGGCCAGACCCAGGTGCATGGCCGGTTCCTCAACTACGTCTACGGCATCGGCGAGAGCTACTACGTCGGCGGGCCGCTGGGCGGGCTGATCGGCGTGCGGCTGTGGGAGTAAGCATGAGAAGAAAGTGGACGTCTTTCTTGGCGATCTTGGCGTCTTGGCGGTTCAGCCTCCCCCGACGCCGCTCTGGGGTTGAAGCGCGACGGGGGACGCTCGGAACGAGTAGCCGGCGCCGTGGTATGAGATGACGTAGCGGGGGCGGGCGGGATCGGGCTCGATCTTGTGACGGAGCGCCCGGATGTAGACCTTGATGAAGGCGGCGCGTTCGCCGGGCTCGCCATTCCAGAGATGGCCGGCCAGCTCGCGGGTCAGGACCACCCGGCCGGCGTTGGCGAGGAGGTAGGAGAGCAGCCGGAACTCGCTAGGTGTCAGGCTGGCGGTGCGGTCGGCGGCCTGCACGGCTCGCCGATCCAGGTCGATGGTGAGCTGGCCGTCGGCAAAGACGAGACGTCGGTCGGCCGGCTGGAAGTCGAGCTCGCTGCGCCGGAGGGCGGCCCGGATGCGGGCCACCAGCTCGCCGGGGCTGAAGGGCTTCGTCACGTAGTCGTCGGCGCCAGCGTTCAAGCCGCCGACGATGTCCTGCTCGTTCCGGAGCGCCGTGAGCATGATGATGGGGACGCGAGACGTCTGGCGGATCGTTCGGCAGACCGCGATCCCGTCGAGATCGGGCAACCGGACGTCGAGGATGACGAGATCGGGCTCGCGCTCGTACAGGCGGGCGATCGCCTGAGCGCCGTTGGACGCCGTCTCGACGTCGTAGCCCTCACGGCTGAGAACGCTGGTGAGCAGCGTCAAGATCGCCGGTTCGTCGTCGACGACAAGCAATCGATGCCGACCCTCCGCGGTCACCAGCGCACCTCCCTGCCACCCCCTCCGGCGGTTGCTGGCCGTATTATACCATTCTCCCCCACCGGTGGATAGGGGTCTCTTACCAATGTCTTACCGAGGGATGCCGCCTGGAACGGGAACAGATGGTGTATTCTTACTTATCTTTTACTTTCAACCGTTCTCTGCCGCCCCGCCATATGCTATAATACGGCGGGCGAGAGCGGCCATCCGAGCGGTTCCACGTCATCCGTCGGTGCCCTGGTGGCCGAAACCCAGTGCGTAGGGGGAGCGGAGTCGTTTGGAACTCCTGCAGTACTGGAAGGTCATCCGGCACCGGTTCTGGGTGATCCTCCTGCTGAACTTCGTGGGCGTGCTCTCCGCGCTCTGGTATACCTCCATCCAGCCGCCCGTCTTCACCGCGACCGCCGTCCTCATGCTCAACCCGGCCGTCCCGCTCCGCACCATCAATTTTCTCACGCCCGCCGAGACCGAGGCCACCGTCGCCAATCTTGCCGCCACCTACGTCCGCTACATGCAGACCCGCGCCTTCGCCCTGCTCGTCGCCGACCGCCTCGGCGGCGCCATCCCGGCCACCGCCATCCCGGGCACCATCTCCGCCCGCGCCGTGCCCGGCACCCGCTTCTTCGAGATCACCGCCGTCTCCCGCCAGGCCGACGTCGCCGCCGCGCTCGCCAACACCGCCGCCGACATCTTCATCTCCCAGAACCCCCAGGAGCGCCCCGACAGGAACGCCGACACCGTCAAGCGGCTCACCGACCAGCAGCTCTACTGGGAGGGCAAGATCCGCGACCTCCAGACCCAGCTCGAAACCTTCCAGGCCCAGCCCCAGACCCCCCAGGTCCAGGCCCAGATCGAGCGGATCGAGACCCAGTTCCTCGCCGCCCAGGAGACGCTCGTTCGCATCCTGGAGACGCTGGCCAACCTCCAGAGCGGTCCCCAGACCAGCGCCGTCCTCATCGACACGGCGCTGCCCGCCGGCCGCGCCCAGTTCGCCAACCGGACCCAGAACGTCCTCTTCGCCGTCCTCGCCTCGTCGGGGCTCGCCATCGCCCTCGTCTTCCTCCTGGAGTATCTGGACACCGCCGTCACCATCCGCAAGCCCGACGAGATCGACCAGATTCTCGCCGTGCCGCTGCTCGGCGTCGTCGGCGTCCTCTCGCGAGTGGTGACGGAGCGGGACCGGCTGGTGACGGTGAGCCACCCGAAGTCGCCCAACGCCGAGGCGTTCCACTCGATCAGCGCCAACCTGAAGCTGTCCCGGACGGGCAGCACGGTCCGCAGCCTGCTGGTGACCTCACCCGGTCCCTCTGAGGGGAAGACGCTGACGGCGGTGAATCTGGCGG
>JACQGW010000092.1 GCA_016199325.1 Chloroflexota bacterium | reverse complement strand
CGGCCTGGACCAGCAGCGTCCGGGAGATGCTTCGCTGCGGCTCAGCATGACGGTGGACGAGCCAGCCGATCTCCAAGGGACTTGCCGGATGCACTACTCGCTGCGGTCCAGCATGACGGTGGACGCTCATCACTCATCACTCCGGAGAAGCGCATCCCGCTTGCTTACCAGCGGACCAATGAGCAGTTCCTGGCGGGTCTTCTTGATGGGTTGTTCGGCACCGACGGCAACGTGGATTCGAGCGGCACGCACCCGTTGCTCCGCCTGGTTACCACGTCGAGGGAGCTTGCCCTTGACGTGCGACGCGTCTTGCTGTGTTTCGGCATTCACGCGCGTGTGTACGAGAAGCACACGAGTAGCGGTGTCGTCGACGGTCGCGCCATTCAGAGTCGGCATCGGCGATACGAGCTGCTGATTTCCGGCGAAGGGCTCGGGGTCTTCCGTCACCGAATCGGTCTGTCGCACGCGGGCAAACAAGCGGCCCTTGATCGGGCTGCGCAGTTCCCCGCAGAGCACGGCCCGTGGTGCGCCAAGATTCGAGAGATCGCCTTCGACGGTGTCGAACGCGTCTATGACCTGTACGAGCCGACGACAGATACCTGGATCACGGAGGGCGCCGTCAGTCGCGGCTGTGGCGAGCAGTGGCTGTACGGCTGGGACGCCTGCAACCTCGGCTCCATCAACGTCGCCAGGTTCGCCACGACCCGGGACGGGCGGCCGCAGGTGGACTGGGCCGCGCTCGGGGAGACGGTGCGGTCCTCCGTCCGGTTCCTGGACGACGTCATCGAGATCAACCCGTTCCCGGTCCAGGCGATCACCAACATGGTCCAGAGCAACCGCCGGATCGGGCTCGGTATCATGGGCTGGGCCGATCTGCTCTTCCTGCTCGGGATCCCGTACGACTCGGAGGAGGCGCTCGGGCTGGCGTCGGCGTTGATGGAGTTCATCACCCGAACCGGCCGCGAGATGTCCATCGAGCTGGCGCGCGAGCGGGGGCCGTTCCCCAACTTCTACCGGAGCATCTACAAGGACGGACCGCCGACCCGCAACTCGACGGTGACGACGATCGCCCCGACGGGAACGATCAGTATCATCAGCAACTGCTCCTCCGGGGTCGAGCCGATGTTCGCCCTGGCCTACCAGCACAAATCGGGGGAACGGACGCTCAAGTTCTTCAACCCGATCTTCGAGGAGGTCGGCCGACAGCGGGGGTTCCTGACCGACGCCGTGCGCTGGGAGGTGCTGGAGCGCGGCACCGTCCGGGGCGTCGCCGGCGTCCCGGACGACGTCCAGCGCGTCTTCGTCACCGCGCACGAGGTCGAGCCGGACTGGCACGTCCGGATGCAGGCGGCCTTCCAGCGCCACACCGACAACGCCGTCAGCAAGACGGTCAATCTGCCCAACAACGCCACGGTCGACGACATCGCCCGGGCCTACCGAATGGCCTACGATCTGGGCTGTCTCGGCATGACGGTGTTCCGGGACGGCTGCAAGGGGGAGCAGGTCTTGAACGTTGGAATGAAAGAGGGGGCGGTGGCCGCGCCGCCGCCGGCCGCAGCGCCGGCACCCGCGCCGATGCGGGCCGAGATCAAGCCGCGGCCGGCGGTTGTCCACGGCTACACCCGCCAGATCCAGGCGCCCGAAGGCAAGGTGAACATCACCGTCAACAGCGATCCCGATGGGCCGCTGGAGGTCTTCGTCAACGTCGGCCGGGCCGGCAGCGACATCCTCGCCCTGGCCGAGGCGGTCGGCCGCTTGATCTCGCTGATCCTCCGGCTGCCGTCGCCGCTCTCGCAGACCGAGCGGGCCCGGGAGATCGCCAATCAACTGCGCGGCATCGCCGGCAGCCGGTCGGTGGGGTTCGGCCCCAAGCAGGTGCGGTCGCTGCCGGACGCGGTCGCCCAGGCGCTCGACCAGCACCTCGGCGAGGCGGCGCCGGCCGGCGCCAACGGCCACAGCCACGGCGAGCCGGCGGCCCAGCTTGCGCTGCCGCTGTGGACCGGCAACCTGTGCCCGAACTGCGGCAACAACAGCCTGGTCTACGAGGAGGGCTGCCGCAAGTGCCATTTGTGCGCCTATACCGAGTGCTGAGCCGGGGGGCGATGAGCGGGGGTATGCGTCGTAGGGGCAAATCTGCTTCTCGTCCAGGATGTCGGCCTCGTCGGAACGTTTGCCTGCACCCGAGGGCAAACGGAAGTCCCGGTCGTTCCGGCTGTGCGCGTCTTCCTGGACATGCTGGGTGAGCATCGCGGCCGAGACGCTGCGACTCATTTCCGGGAGTTGGTGCTTGGTTTCTGACGGCAGCCACGTCCGCTAACCGTCGCCACAGCCCGGCAAGTTTGTCAGTTTCGACCACTTCTGTCCGTTGGTGTGTTATAATGACTTGACGGACAGTATGTCATATTGCAAGAGGGTGACATCAACCATGCGGCGCATGCAGGTTGCAGATCTCAAGCGGGAGTTCAGTCAGGTGCTCGATGCCGCGGAGCGCGGTGAGCCGACGATCGTCCTCCGGCATGGTAAGCCGGTCGCCGTTGTGGCGCCCCTGGCCGAGGGTGGGGAGCGCATCACCCTGCCGGCGGCCCGCCGTCCCGGTGGTTTGCTCGCGGTAGTCGGATTGTTCTCGGATTGGGAGACCATGGAGGACGACATCGCCGAGATTGTAGCCGCGCGTCAGCAGGCCATCGATCGGCCGGCACCCGATTTGGAGTAGGCTGGCGGCCTACCTCTTCGACACCGACGTCCTCTCCTCCGTCCTGCGGCCGCGCCCGGATCTCGCCACGGTCCGCCGGTTGGCGGCGGTGCCGGCCGGCGATCAGTTTACCTCGGCCGTGACGCTTGGGGAGATGCTCTTCGGTGCCCATCGGCGGGGGCGAGATGACCTGCTTCGGCGGATCGAAGAACTGGTCGACGTGTTGCCGGTGCTCCCCTTCGATGAACAGGCGGCTCGCGTCTATGGACGGCTGAAGGCCGAGATAGAGCGCGCCGGCACGCCGCTGGCGGAGCCAGATCTGCGGATCGCTGCTATTGCGCTTTCGACTGGTTTGACGCTGGTTACCGGCAACGATCGCCACTTTGCGCGCGTACCGGGACTGGCCGTCGAGAACTGGCTGGAGCGTTAGCAGAATCCGGGCTATCGAAACTGGCGTTCGATTTGCACGCGCTGCGCCGAACCCGGGGTGGCAACAGCCGTCGGCCACTCGCCGGGAGGCCGTCAGGACTGTGGAACGAGCGACACGTGGCAGTCGAGTGCCCTGGCAAGGGCCGCCAGCGTATCGAGGGTCGGGTTCGAGCGCCCACCCGCGATCTTGCTGATCTCGGCCTGCCCGATCCCCGACTTCTCTGCCAATCGAGTCTGGGTCAGCTTGAGTTGGCGGCGTCGCGCCATGAGCTGGTGCGCCAGGCGGTATCGCTCGCCGAAGAAGGCGAGCTCGGCTTCCGCCTGTGGCCCCTCGGCTCTGGCCTAGGCCTCGATCTCGGTGATGAATTCGCTGAACGTGTCTCTCATTCCAGGCTCCTCTACCGGCGCTCGAACTTGACGGCGTCGAAGCCGACCACCTCGGCGTTGGGCGGCGCGCCGGTTTCGTCGGCGAGATCGACGGAGCCGGCGGTCCCGGCGGCGAAGGCGAAGACGCCGAGGCTCACCCACTCGTCCGAATACTCCTCCTGGTAGACCTCGACCGTCTCAGTGCCAGCGGCGTGCTGGATGCGGTAGCGCGCGTGGGCGCCAGCGTAGTTGCTCGGCACGTAGACGAAGACCTCGTACCGGCCGGCGGCCGGCAGGTTCGGCGTCCAGCGGGCCCAGTTGTCGACGCCTACCGTCGTGTTCGTCGTGTAATACATGCCCCCATTGTAGCCGATGGCCGCCTGCTTCCAGTAGCGTGCAGGCCCGCCGAGCTCGAAGCCGGGGCTGCCGTCGTCGACGACGATGGCCCCGGCGGCCGCGGCCGGGGGCGCCGCGCGCGTTGCAGCGGGAGCCGGCGTCTGCGCCGGTCCTGGTGTCGGTTGCGCCGGATTCGACGGCGCCGGGCGCGGCGTTGGCACAGCCGCGGGCGCAGGGCGCGATGTCGGCGCAGCCGCGGGCGCAGGGCTGTTGGCCGTCTTCCAGATGAGGCGGGCGCCGTCCGGGATCGGGACGACGCCGCCGTCGGCGTACTGGACGTCGAAGCCGATCTCGATGTGGCCGACCGGCGCGGCTGAGAGGTCGCCGCTGCACCGGTAGGGCGGCGCCGCCGCCCGGCAGACGACAAACCAGCTCCGCCCGGCGTAGCGGGCGGTGAAGCGCACTTCCTGGACCGCCGCAGTGCGGTGATGGACCTCGGCGGCAAGGGCGACGGCGCGCGCGTCGCTCACGGGCGCGTCGTGCGCGGGGCCGATCCAGCGGTCGGTCGGCGGTCTGATGCCGCCGCGCGACGTCGGTTGCTCGCCGCGTGACCGGCCGGAGCAGTCGATCTCCGGATTGCCGCCGTCGTTGCAGAAGCTGCCCCAGACGCCGCGGAAGGCGTTGCCGCGGCGGAAGACGCCGTCGTACGCCCGATTGGCGGCGATGGCCTCCCAGCCGGAGAGCCGGTACGCCGCTGCCGGCACCCAGTCGCCGCCATACTTCGCCGCGAAATGGACGTGCGGTCCGCTGGCGATCCCGCCGAGGGCGTTCTGGCACGATGGTACGCCCAGGTCGGCGTTCCGGTCGACGGCTCGCCCCGGCGCAACCTTGATGTTGGCGACGTGGTAGTAGACGGAGCGCCAGCCGTTCCCGTGATCGATCTCGACGTAGCTCTGGCCGGCGACGACAACCCGCCCCGGCGCGGCGGGCCGGACGGCGAAGCCGGCGGCGACAACGCCCGGCGGGCAGGGCTGCGGGCCGAAATAGCCGGAGTCGGGCGGCTGAAAGTCGAGGGCGCCCCAGGGCGTGCCGGCGCCGAAAGTGGGGTGCGGGCCGCCGGTCCAGACCCACTCCTCCCCCGGCGGCCAGGGGAACTGAAAGCCCGGATCGGGCGGCGCGGCGTGGGCGGGCAGGGGCATCAGTGCAAGGGAGCCAAGCAAAGCCAGAACGGGCAGGATCCCCGGGAAGCGGACCCGGAGACGCATGAGCATCCTCCAGCTACCGAGTTGGCCGTCAGTGTAGCACAGCCGACCAGGCGCTGCAAGGTCGGCTGCAACGAGGTAGTGTACGGAAGATTGTGTCAATCTCGATAGGAGGGGGTCAAGCAGCAGCAAGATCGGTTTCCAGCGCTTCCAGCCAATCCTCCCCCGTGG
>JACQGW010000094.1 GCA_016199325.1 Chloroflexota bacterium | reverse complement strand
CTGCCCACGGGACACTTCGGCCAGCGACGGAGAACGGTCACCAGGTCGCTTGCCAAGGCGTCCCGCGTTAGCGAAAAGTAAGGTTGCACGGATTGGTGCGGATGGGTATCAAGTGGCGCATGTGTTGCCTGCCCTGGGTCGCTCACAATCCGTGCCTGACGCTGAAATGACTCCTGGCGCGCAGGAAATGTGACATTGCCAAGGAATGTTCCGGCAACGTTCACCAGTGGGCCGTTCCCAGGCGCTACCAGATCAATGCGTCAACGTTCATCCAGTGCGATGCCCAGGGCTCTGCAGTATTCGAGCAGCTCACGCACCCACGGTTTCTGGGCCCACTGCTGGTCCCGCAGCGCGCCGACCGCCTTCAGCTTCAGGATGAGCGCCTCGGCGACAGCGCGTCGGACGGGCTCGTCCAGAACCTTGGAGCGGACGTAGAGCGCGTTGGCCTGCGGCTTGACGCGCGCCGCCGGCAATGCCCGCACTTCGGCCAGCAGCGGATGATCGACCGAGACCACTGTCTCGGTCCGCGGCGGCTGATCGGTCGGCGGCGATATTGCCGTCTGGCTGGACGGGGCAGCCACCGCCGGGAGCGCCGTTCCCGGCACTGCCTCCAGGCGGCCGTAGCCGCTCGACGTCTTGGCGCCGATCCCCCAGTCGGCAAGCGCCCGATCGAGAACCTTCAGGGCGAAGTCGGCCCAGGCCCGATCCGGCCCCTGGACTGCGACGAGGTAGTCGCCGCGCGCGCTCACCAGCGGCACCGGGTTGGGGTCGTCGAAGTCCCAGGGCGCAGCGTCTACCCCGCGGCGGCCGTAGTAGCTCGGATGATGCACCGTGATCACGTCCTGGGCGAAGGGATGGTCGGGCGCGCTCCGCGGGACGTACCAGGCGTCGAAGCAGGTCATGTAGCCCGCGCTCTCCCGCTCTCCGAAGAGCACCTGGTGCGCCGCGCCCCCCGACTTCAGCCCGGCGTCTGCCTGGCTCAGGAAACCGGCGGTGTAGCGCGACGCCAGCCCTTTGAGCGCCGAGCCGGGGATGCAGGGAACGCCATATCCCCGCAGGAGCGCCACCGCGGTTTCCCGGACGCTCTCGCCGCCAAGCCCGACGATCAGCCGGCTTCGGACCCGAAACCGCTGAGCGGCCACATTCGGCAGGGCGGCCAGTCGGGACGACCAGCGCGCGTAGGCGGCGGCGTAGATCGACGGCGGCGCGGCCGCGCCGACGCGCTGAAGCAGATCCTTGAGGGCTTGGTTCTCGCCGCCGACCGCGTCCGTCAGGTATCGGTCGAGCGCCAGCCCGACGTTCCCTTCGCCATCGGTCGGCGCTGTTGTCGGCAGGCGGCTGCGGATAGCTCGGGTCATGGGACGCCTCCCCCGCCGCCCGCTTCGACCTCCAGAATCGAGACGGCCAGCCGCTTGTAGTAGACCCAGGCTTCCAACAGCGTCCGGGTGTAGCGGAGATAGTCGCCCAGGTCGGCGCTGCGAATCCGGTCGAGCAGTTGGCTCGGCTCGATCCCGATAGTGGCCGCGACGTGGGTCCGAAGCGCCTGGTACGCCCGAGCGCGCTCCCCGTTCCCGCTGGCCTTCTCCTCGACGAAGGCCAGCGTCTGGCACAGGCCATTCGTCCGGATCAGGACCGGCAGCGTGTGGCAGAGTCCGCCGTAGATGTCCTTGACCGCTCGGTCGCTCTGGGTCATCAGCTCGATGTGCTGCATGGCCGCGAGGAGATACTGCTGCTGCCGAGTCATGGGGTCGCCCCCCACAAGCGCGCGTCCACCAGCCCCCGCCCGACGCTGGCGTTGCCGCCGATCTGGATCAGCCCCTTCAGATGAGGCGTCAGGACGCCGTAGAGCGCCTCGGCGGTCTGGCCCTGCCGAGGCGCCGCCAGGATCGGGCCGTAGAGGATCGATTCGGCCGGAATGGCCTCCTCATACCAGAGCCCGCCTTTTTCCACCGTCTTGGCGTCATCCCGCAGCTTGATCCGGGCGACCACCTCGGTGGCGGTCTCCGTCAGGAAGGTGAACAGATCGTCGGAGACGATGCCGAACCGCTCCTGAAACAGATGCTGCCACTTGGCGTCGGCAAGAACCGCCTCGGCGATGCGCTGGGCGATGGTCTCTGCCTCAGAGCTTGTGGTCGCCGCCAGGTCCAGGTCCTCCAGGTAGACGGCACCCTGCCGGGCGATCTTGCTGGCGGGCTGCGCCGGGACGAGGATCCCGTTTTCGCCCGAGACGGCCGGAATGGTGACCGCCAGGCGAAGACCGCTGCTCAGGTGGTCACGCTGCCACCGCCGGAGCGCCAGCGGACAGGTCACCCACGCGAGGGTTCCGGCGTAGCTGCGGACGGGCAAGCAGAGGAGGCGGAAATCGCCGAACCAGAGGGCGCCTGCTCCCTCGGCCGCATGCTGGGTGTCCGGCCCGAAAGCCGCGGTAAAGAGCCGCTCCTGCTCCGACGGCTTGCCGTTCGGCGCGCAGACATCGCGCAGCACTCCCTTGATCCGGGAACCGGGCAGATAGGGCCAGTTGAACACCGTTTCCCGCGCCACCGGCAGATCGATCACGTCGGTCGATTGGCCCGTCCCGCTATGGATGGGACTCAACGCGTATAAATACAGGATGCGCGCCTGCATCATCCCTCCTTCCTCCTTCGCCATGCGTCATGCGTCATTCGTCACCGACTACATATGACGCACGACACCATGACGCACGACACCATGACGCATGACCTACCACACGCCGGGCAGGACCAGACCGGCGCCGTCGATGCGGTCCTGCGTGTCGTCGCTGATGGGGTGCAGCCAGAGCCGCCGAATCTGGGCCTCGGTTAGCGCGCCGTTCTCCACGCTGAAGAAATAGACGCTGCCGGCCGGGGCGGCATAGCGGACCCGCTTGGGCTGCCTGGTCGCCAGGTCCCAGCCGCTCATGCCGAGCCGGCGGCCGACCAGCGCGCCCACCAACCGAAGCCGGAGGTCCGAGATCTCCGGTGGGGCGCCGCGCAGCGTCTCCGGATCCAACCAGGCCGGGCGCCAGCCGGGGGTGAAGATCGTCGGGGTCAGCAATTGGAGCCGGACCCGACGCGCACCAGCGATGGCCTTGACCAGCGACTCGGCCGGCGCCGGCCAGGGGTCCGACTCCCCGTGCGCCGGTTCCAGGGCGACGAGGCGGCGCTCACCGCCGACCGAGAGAAACGCGCGCTGCGGCTGCCAGGCCGCCGGGATCGCCTCCAGTCGGCAGAGCATCGCCTTCGCCAAGATCGGTTCCCTCTCTTGATTGAGCGTCCCCTTCGCCGGGCGGCGCGTCGTCGCAATCTCCGGGAAGCTGAGCGCGGTGGTGCTGAACAGGGCGCCCTCGAGGCTCGTCTGAGTCGCGCGGTCGATGGCGACGTGAATGCGCCGGTCGCGTGGGAGACCGCCCACGGTCGTCGCCGGCGGCCGGGTCGGCCGGGGTTCCGATAGCCAGGCGACAGTGTCGTCGAGCGACCAGTAGTCGTGGCCGCCCTGGACATCGGCCAGGACGGGGACGTCGATGGGGCAGAGGCCGCCCTCGATCCCCGGGTCCGGCAGATCGCAGCCGCCGCCCGCCAATTGATCTGCGGGGAGGGGCCGCCGCGCGTACGCCCTGCGCTGGTCCGGCGTCTGTCCGTAGACGACCGCGTCCTGCGGGCCCGGCACGTAGACGGTCCAGGGCACAGCGTCATCGCTGCGGGCGACGAGGAACGGGCCGCGCACGACGAACTCGCGCGCCTGCCGGCGCTCGGCCTCCGTCCACTGATACCCGAGCGCACCGCCGACGTGGGTTCGAAGCGCCCCGGCGACGGTCTGCGGCGGCGGCCAACCCAGCGTCACCGCTCGGGCGCCGGGGTCGGCCGAGAACGGCCGGGCGTCCCGGACGATGATCGGGTCCCGGGGCTGGAGGACGACCGTGACCGTCTGACTCCCAACCATGCTCCACCTCGCGCCTGGTAGCTAGCCGGCCTGGCCGGCGGCCGGGCGAACCGGTCCCTCGGCGACGTCGACCGCCGCCTGGAGCCGGCGCGCGATGATGATCTCCTTGACGACCTCGTCCAGCGACGCAGGGGCTTCGCCGACACGCGCCAGGATCGCCCCCAGGTCCCCCAGGTCGTCGGGGTCGACCGATCGGCCGCCGTGCTCCCCCCGCTTGCGCGCCAGGATCCGTCTGGTCTCCCGGCTCAGCAGGTTGCCGAGATTGGCGCCGCTCTCCTCGAGAGCCGCCAACTCGCGCGCGAGTCGGCGCAGCTCGTAGGCGGCGCCATCCGGAATGGCGTCCCGCCGCAGCCCGTCCACCCAGCGCAGCCAGACGTTGGCCACGGGTCCGACCGTCCACGGATGAACCACCGTCGTCCCCGTCTCCCCCGCCGTACGCGTGTGAAGGGAGACGGCGAGCGCATTGCGCGGCACCTTGGCAGCCCGCTCGGCCGCCCGCGCCCAATTCAGCAGGTCCTCCAGATGCTCGCCGTAGTGCGCCACCGCCAGCCCCACGCTCAGGCTGACCTCCCGCCCACGGAGCGCCGGGCCGACGACGGCCACGAAGGTCCGGCGGAGATCGTCGGCGCAGCGCAGCGCCGTATCCAGCGGCAGAAACGCGAGCACGTCGTCGCCGCCGCTGTAGACCAGCGCGCCCTGGTGCGCCCGCACGACGGCATCCGCCCGATCGGCAAACCGGGCGAGCGATTCCGAGAGCGCCGTGTGCTCAGCGGGACTGTTCAGACTGTCGATGGCGGCGCCCATGTGATCGCCGTCCGCCTGGAGGATCGCCAAATAGGCAGGCGGTTCGCCGATACCCAGCCGCCGCCGTGCCGTCTGGACGGTTTCGTAGAACTGCCTGGCCCCAGCCCCGGCTATGGGCTCCAGGTCCCGATCGCGCTGGCCGTCGTCGTAGAAGAGCTGGGTGTCGTACGGGAAAGCAGCGTAGTGCGCCAGACCGGCCGCGGCGCCCGTCTCGAACCGTTCGACGGCGGCGGTGCGCTCAAGGCCCGCCGCCCACTCGTTGAGTTGCGCGAGCTCCGGCTGCCCGGCCAGGCGCCGGATGAACGGATCGATCGCGACGCGCGCCACTGAGACGAACCGTCGGGGCTGCGCCACCCGCTTGATCAGGGAGATGCCGTCGAGCTGCTCGCCGCGCTTGAGGTGCAGTCGAGCCCGCAGGCCGGGCGCGTCGCCCAGAAGCACGCTCTCCCGACTGGGGTCGAGGGAGCTTTTCAGCCGGCCGTCCCGCCCCGGCGCGGTCGAGAAGTCGCGCAGCGCCTTGCGCCCGGCAAGCAACCGTTCCACCCGCGCGCGGGCGTCGCCGTACGCCTGGCCGTCGTACGGCGCCCACGCGCTGGCGAACTCCAGTAGCTCGCACACCTGCTTCTCGAAGAGGTCCGTGTCGATCTCGTGCCGAAGGTCTCCGAGCCTCTGCACGACGTCCTGCCGGTAGCTCTCGATGCGCGCCTGGGCGGCCTGACGCGCTTCCTTGGCGAGGGCAGCCGGGTTGCCGCCGACGATCGCGAGCAGCTTATTGGCAACCGGCGCGGCCGCGGCGACGGCCGTCGGCGCCGGAAAGATCAGTTGCGCATGCTGGCCCTGGAGGAAGTCGGCAACGGCGCGGGAGACCTCGCCGAGAAGCATCGAGCCGAACCAGAGGTCGCGCGTCTTACGCGCCGCGGCGATGAAACCCTGGACCGGTCCGATGGAGATGGACATCAAGTGCGGCATCTCGGCGCAACCTCCCCTACAGCGTCACTTCGCGCCATCCCCACTGCTGCCGGAGATGCCGCTTGAAGCCATCCCGTGCCGTCGGCTGGCCGGCCAGAGGCCTGACCGATGCGCTCTTGCCGGGGTCGAACAGCTCGGCGGCGCTGAGCGTGCAACCGGCCGGGCCAAGCTGCGGGTGGACCACGCGGATGGGGGGCACGTCGGCGTCCCAAACGTGCGGCGCGTTCAAGAACAGCGCGAGCGGCACCGCGCTGTTTTCGTCGACGGCGAGCGGCTTGAGAATCACCGGCGAGGCCAGTCGGGTGGCGCCCGCCTGTGCCGCCTCCAGGCGGGGGTCGTCATCGTCACGCGAAGTCATCTGTTGGAAGATGATCGGCAACCCCCCCAGATCGACCCGCGGGTAGTAGGGTTTGGCTGCATGCTGCGGCGGATGCCTCGGATCGTTGATAGGGATCGTCTGGCGCAAGGTATCGGCCTCAGGCCAGCGACTGCAGCCCGGGCGGTTGGGCTGCTGGCCGGCGTTCCGGCCATACCCGACGCCCTGGCGAAACTGGTGCATCGGCTCGATCGCGTCTCCCCACGCCTTCAGCGTGGGCAACGGCTCGCCAAACAGACAGGCGCTTCCGGCCAGCAGGGGGATCGGTAGTTGGCGTTGCCCGGCGGCAACGTATTCGTGAGGCTTTTTGTGGGACCTCTCCTCCAGCCATGTGGCAAGGTCGCCCGCCGGCCGAAAGCGTGAGTCCGGACAGAAGAGGCTGCCGCAGCCCCGGCGCGTCCGGGCGCCTATGCCGCCGAAGGTCACCCAGGCCCAGACGGCGCTCTCGGCCGCCCGTTGCAGTTCAGCCCTGCGGGCCGCAGCGTGGGGCGCCGCCGTCAGCGTCAGACGGAACCTGACCCCCTCCAGCGCCCCGGCCGGGGGATCGTTCGGATCGCCGGGCTTTCCCTGGAAGGGGAACAGCGCGTAGGGCGGATAGCCGGGGTGCCAATTCGGCCGCCGGCCCCACCCACCGTCAGATCGTCGCCGGTACTCGGCGCAGGCGACCTCCCGGCCGGCGCCGAGCACCTCCACGGCCAGGTCGATGGCCGCCGGGCCGGGGATCGGCTCGCCGTCGACGTGCGACTTCCCCCAGATCGCCCCCTCCGCCTGGAAGAGGTCCGCCGGGGTCGGGGAGCGCGTCGCCTGGCAGGCCCGCCACCAGAAGCGGAGGTGGCCGCGCACCGTCGAGCCGCGGATCGGCATCGTCGGATCGGCGGCACGGGGCAGGGCACCGCCGCCGAAAAGCGGCGTCACCACGTGGATCTCGACCGAGAGGAGCGGTGCGCGGGAGAGGGTGAGCGCCGCCGATGGCGGCGAAATGGTCGGCGGGGTACGAGCCATGGAACCCTCCCATCGAGCAAGCGCGGCATCTACCCGCCGAAGTCACCGGACTTCTGCCACTCGTCGCGGAACGCCATCAGGCCCGCGCGGCTTGTGACTGCACGGCCGCGCCAGTGCGCCTATGATACCAGCCAGGCCCGTGGCTGTCAATGGCTCTGGCGGCCGGTTTGACCTTTGCTGGACCGGCTACTCTATGCTATCATCGCGCAGCAGCCGTCCACCCTCCATTGGAGGTTTGCTGATGGTCACGTTTGTCTCCCTCGTCGGACAGCGCCCCGCCGCCGTCGCCGTGCCGCTCACGACCTGGCAGCGCCGGTACGGGAATCCGGCTCGCGTGCTCCTGCTGGCAACGCCGCCGATGGTCCCGACGGCCGACCGGATCGGCACGTTCTTCTCGAAGTCGAGCTGTGAGATCGTCCCGCTGGAAGGGGAGCTGCGCCCCGACGTGCCGATCCTGTCGGACTGGATCCGGAGCGAGCTCGCCGGAAGCGATGTCGTGTTCTCCATCGACGCCGGGCTGAAGGCGTTTGTGGCACGGGTCGAGCGGGAGCTGCCGACGCCGCGGACCAGCGTCTACTCGGATACCGATGGGCTCCACGTGTGTCGGGTAAGGGCCGTCGAGGAGCGGTGGGAAGGACCACATCCGGTCGACGACCTCGGGCTGGACGCCCTGCTCCGGCTCTGCGGCCTTAGCCCGACCAGCGGCGGCGCGCTGCCGGGCCTGCTGCAGGATTGCCTCGACCGCGCCGGCATCGACCTCGGCCGACACCCGACGGTGGCGCGCCGGCTCCACCTTGACCGGAGCAGCCCCGTTCTCGACCTGGCCTTCGAGCGCGGCGGCTGGCTCTACGGCCTCGTCGCCATCGAACGGAGAGGCGACACGCTCCAGCGCGTGCGCGATCTCGAGCAGCTCCAACTGCGGGTGGCGGGGCTTCAACCCAGGCTGACCGTTCTCTCGGACGTGCCCAGCGTGCTGAGCCGGGCCCGCGCCGCCCGAATCCGCGTCGTCGATCTCAGATGGCAAAACTGGGCGGACCAGCTCACAGCCTGGATCAAGGGCGATGGCAGGTCCCGAAGGCCGCTGCCCGGGGTCTTGCCGTCGAGCGTCACGGTTCGGGGAACGGGTGGGCAGGGGCCGGCACTGGTCGTCTGCCTCGGCACCAACGCGGGCTCGACGCTCGTCAGTCTGTGTACCCACCGGCCAAAGCACGCCTGGGTCTTCTTTGACCAGCACACGCCCGGGGTCATCGAGGTCGCACAGCGCCTCATGACGTGGGCCGGGGCGCTGCCCATCGGCGAGCTCCATTGTCTGCCGACCGATCTCGTCGGCAAGAACATCCGACAGCAGTTCGAGAGCGAGATCGGCCGGCGCGGCGGGCAGTACGGGCCGGAGCATCTCCGGGCCGACGTCTCGCCCGGCTCGAAAGCGCAGGCGGCCGCACTGGCGCGGCTGCCGATCCGTGAGCTCTGGGCCTTGCGCGCCGAACAGGGACGAGCCGAGTGTCTCACCGATGGGAGTCACCCGCCGGTCGCTCTGGCGGCCCCGGACCTGCTCACGCAGATGCGGATCGTCGGCGGGCATGTGCCCGATGGGAGCTGGACCGCCGACACCCGGGAGGTGAAGCGCCACCAGCGGTTTCTGACGCAGCTCCTGCGAGTGCTCGCGGCCTGGGCGAGGGAGCGAATGGCGACGGAAGGGCCTCTCACCTATGGCCGGCTCCGGAGCCTTCAGATTGGTGTGAACAGCATCCAGATCGTAGGTGACGTCGTGACCGTCGCGTGCTCGGGAGCAGCGCCCCAGCAGATCCAGGTGAGCAAGGCGATGGGCTCTAGCGGTCGCCCGCTGTTTCCGATCGGGACCGGGCACTGGTTCGAGTCCGTCATCGCGGCGGCGTTCCTGGCCGCAGGCGCCGACGAAGTGCTCACCGGCGTCCGCGTGCCCTGGCCCGGCGGCGCGGCGGCAGATCAGCCCACGATGAACGAGATCGACGTCCTCGTGCGGCTCGGCCATCGGTTCCTGGCCGTTTCCTGCAAGACGGAGCAGGTCAAGGACGTCTCTCGTGCGCTTCGCGAGATCGCCGACGTGGCCCGGCGGACTCTGGATCGCCGCGCCGTGCCGGTGCTCGTCGTGATCAAGGCCAGCCGAGACCGCGTCGCGGCATCCCTCAAGGCGCCGCGCGGCGCCATCCTTCTGGACGCCGCCGACCTCGCCGAGGCCGGGGCGCTCCGAGACACGCTGGAGCGCGTCTTTCTCGCCCGGAGCACCGTCGCCCGAGCCGAGGATGCCGAGGACCAGCCGCTGGCTGTGCCCTCGGCGACAACCCAGCGGGTTGTGATTCAGAAGGTCGACCTGGACACCGCGCTGACGGCGCTGATCCTCGGCGCAGGCGACGGCGATCAGGTCGCCGCCGTGCGAGACACCGCGACCACCGACGACCTCGACGATCCAGAGGTCATCTGCATCGAATGTGGCGGCAGCGGGCTGACCCACCTGAACAACTTCGACCACCACAACACTGCGCAGCCACTCCCGCCGGCCTGTCGCCAGGCGATCGAGGCGGCCGGTCTTGCCGGCAACCCAGACCTGCTCCGGCTGGTCAACTACGTTGCCGCGCTCGACGTCGGCGAGCTTGCCGGCCAGCCGGCGCCCTTTCCGAACCTCTCGACGGTCTTCGGGGGGATGCTGCTCATCACGCCCGATCCGGTCGAGCAACTGAAGCGCGGCCTCGCCATCCTCCGGCGGGTGCTCGACGACGAGATCGATCCGGCGGGCAGGATGCCGGAGATCCCCCCCTGGCAGCCGTACCTCGCCGCCAAGCGGGCCAATGACGAGCGGCTCCGGACGGTGCTGGCGCGGGTTCGCCCCTTCACGACGGCCGGCGGACTGCGGGCCGCCTTCCTGGAGCACGACGAGGTCGGCGGACTCGGGATGCTCTATCGGGAAGGGTATCGGGTGGTCATCCTCTACAGCCCCCACTTCGGCACGCCGCCCGTGCCCAAATACACCATCGGCGGCGACCGGGTTCGCGTGGACGGGCTGCTCCCCGTCTTCGACGACGCCGAGCCCGGCTGGGGCGCGCCGAGCCACGGCACCATCGTCGGCTCGGCCCGCACCGGCTCCACCCTCACGCCCGACCGAGTAATCACTATCGTCCAGGACCATCTGTGAAGCGCGATGGTGGCCGGGTGCAATGGCGCACCGTTCCAAGTACTACAACGTTACATGCTATGATGTATCAAGTCTACGCGACTTGCGCTTGCGATGGG
>JACQGW010000093.1 GCA_016199325.1 Chloroflexota bacterium | reverse complement strand
GAGCGGATTGAACGGATTGGGGCCGAAGGGCGACACCGCGCCAGCCGAGCAGAAGTGTCGCTGCCGCCGGCATGACCAGACAGAACAGGAAGACCCATGGCTGTTTCAAGCGAGACCCTGATGGGCACGACTCACCGCGCTTCTCTTTTTGACGACCCGGTGGCCCTGGAGATCATCTGGGGCCGGCTGGTGACGGCGGCCGACGAGATGCAGGCCGCGCTGCGCCGGACCGCCTTCAGCACCATCGTCGGCGCCGCCAACGACCTCGGGTGCGAGATCATGGACGCCCGCGGCTGGTCGGTCGCCCACGCGACGACGAGCAACCCGTCGTTCAACCTCACCATCCCGCACCTTGTCCAGCGGCTGGTCCCGATGTTCCCGCCGGGCACCCTCGAGCCGGGCGACGTGATCATCACCAACGACCCCTGGCTCGTCGCCGGACACCTGCCGGACTTCTGCGTGGTGACGCCCTTCTTCAAGGGAGACCGGCTCGTCGGCTTCAGCGGCTCCATCGCCCACGTCGCCGACATCGGCGGCCTGCTGAACATGCAGTTGTCCCGAAGCATCTTCGAGGAGGGGCTACAGGTTCCACCTGCCAAGCTGTACGAGGCGGGCAGGCGAAACGAGATGCTCGTCTCGATCATCGAGCGGAACGTCCGGGCGCCCGAGATGGTCATGGGCGACATCACGGCGCTGGTCACCGGCAACGCCGCGGCTGCCCGCCAGACCCTCGCGCTGCTGGACGAGTACGGGCTGGACGACCTTGAGCTGCTGTCCAACGCCGTGCAGGCGCGGGCGGAGCGGGCGATGCGCCAGGCCATCGCCGAGATTCCCGACGGCGACTACCCGGGCGAGGTGACCTTTGACGAGCTCGACGGCCCCCTGACCCTCGGAGTAGTCGTCCGCGTGCGGGGCTCCGATCTGGTCGTCGACTTCGTCAGCGTTCCGCCGGAGCACTCGCACGGAGGGATCAACGTGACGCGCAGCTTCGCCTGCGCCCGGATCTTCTACGCGCTGAACTGTATCCTGACGCCGCAGATTCCGAGCAGCGAGGGGCTCTTCCGCCCCATCACGGTGCGGATTCCCGAGGGGACCATCCTGAACGCCCGCTATCCCGCGACGGTGAACGACCGGACGAAAGTCGGCTGGCAGACGGAGCCGGCCATCTACCATGCGCTGGCCAGCGCCATTCCGCACAAGGTGCCCGCGCCGGGCGGCTTCAAGAGCACCTTCCGCCTGCTCGGCACCGACGACAACGGCGTGCCGTTCAGCTCGATCATGTTCCACGGCGGCGGCATGGGCGCCGGCCTGACGACGGACGGGGTAGACGCCATCTGCTTCCCGACGAGCGCCTGCAACGTGCCCATCGAGATCTTCGAGAGCACCACGGCGATCCTGACGGACGAGAAGGAGTTCCTGCCGGACTCGGGCGGTCCGGGGCGGACGCGGGGCGGCGCGAGCCTCCGCGTGACCATCGGCAAGCCCGCCGACCTGGACCGGTCGCTGACCGTCACGGCGGGCTGCCATCACCAGGGCTATCCCGCCCACGGGCTACTCGGCGGCGGCAATGGCGTGCTGACGCGAGTCGTACTGGACGGTCGGCTCCTCGAAGTGCATGAGGTCCGGCACGAGCTGGGCGCCTTCGAGCTCACGGATCCGGGTGTCCGGATCACCCTGGAGACCGCGGGCGGCGGTGGCTTCGGCGACCCGCTGGAGCGCGACCTGGCCCGGGTGTTCGCCGACGTCCGGAAGGGGTTCGTCTCCGCAGAAGCGGCAGCTCGCGTCTACGGCGTCGAGGTCGACCTGGAAGGGGTGCGCGCCTACAGGCGCGGGATGCACACGCGCAACCCCGGCGCCTGACACCGATTGCGGCTGGGGGAACGAGCTGTCAACGGATTCTGGGAGCGGATTGAACGGATTGGAACGGATGGGCGAGAGCGCGCCGGTCGAGCCCACGTGTCGCCGCCGCCGACGGCGGGCCAGCGCTCACCGTCAACTCGTCTTGCGCACGGGCTGGCTCATCGACCATCGCGCCGGCTGGGTTGGTATGCACTCCATCCGTTCAATTCGTTCCCAGAATCCGTTGACAGCTCGTCCTCGGCCGGTGCGGCAGCCCGTAACCTGGTGCCGATGATACTATGACAAACACGATCCGGCGCGCGTCCATCTTCGACGATCCGGTCACCCTGGAGATCATCTGGGGCCGGCTGGTATCGGCGGCCGACGAGATGCAGGCCGCCTTGCGCCGCACGTCGTTCAGCACGCTCGTCGGCGCCGCCAACGACCTTGGCTGTGAGATCATGGACGCGCGCGGCTGGTCGGTCGCCCACGCGACGACGAGCAACCCCGCCTTCAACCTGACCCTCCCGTATCTGGTCCAGCGGCTGCTGCCGCTCTTCCCGCCCGAGACGCTGGAGCCCGGCGACGTCCTCATCACCAACGACCCCTGGCGCCTCGCCGGGCATCTGCCCGATTTCGGCGTCGTCACGCCCATCTTCAAGCGCGGCCGGCTGGTTGGCTTCAGCGGCTCGGTCTCCCACGTCGCCGACATCGGCGGCCTGCTGAACTCGCAGCTCGCGCGGAGCATCTTCGAGGAGGGCCTGTTCGTGCCCCCGGTCAAGCTGTACGAGGCCGGCCGGCGGAACGAGACGCTCGTCTCGATCGTCGAGCGGAACGTCCGTGCGCCCCAGATGGTCATGGGCGACCTGATGGCGCTGGTCACCGGGAACGCGGCCGCCGCCCGGCAGACGCTCGCCTTGCTCGACGACTACGATCTGGACAGTCTGGAGCCACTCTCGAACGCGGTCCAGGCGCGGGCCGAGCGCGCGATGCGCCAGGCGATCAGCGAGATCCCCGACGGCGATTACCCGGCCGAGCGGACCTTCGACGAGTTCGACGGGCCGATGACCATCGGCGTCGTCGTCCGCGTGCGCGGCTCCGATCTCCTCCTCGACTTCGTCAAGGTCCCGCCCGAGCATCCCCATGGTGGCATCAACTGCACGCTGAGCTACACGCTGGCCCGCTGCAACTATGGGCTGAACTGTCTCCTGACGCCGCAGATTCCGAGCAGCGAGGGGCTGTTCCGCCCCATCAAGGTGCGGATCCCCGAGGGGACCATCCTCAACGCCCGCCGCCCCGCCAGCGTGAACGACCGCCCGAAGATCGGCTGGCACGCCGAGCCGGCCATCTACACCGCTCTGGCGAGCGCGATCCCACACAAGGTCCCGGCGCCGGGGGGCTTCAAGAGCATCGTCCGGGTGCTCGGCACCGACGACAATGGGGTCCCCTTCGGCTCGATCATGTTCCACGGCAGCGGCATGGGCGCCGGGCTGACGACGGACGGCGTCGACGGCATCTGCTTCCCGACGAGCGCCGCCAACGTGCCCGTCGAGGTCTTCGAGATGACGACGGCGGTCCTGACGCACGAGAAGGAGATCCTCCAGGATTCGGGCGGGCCGGGCCGGACCCGCGGCGGCTGTGGCGTTCGCGTCACCTTCGGCAAGCCCGACGACCTCGACCGGTCGCTGAACATCACCGCCATCTGCCAGAACCAGGTGTATCCCGCCCGCGGGCTCCTCGGCGGCGGCAACGGCACGGAGACCCGGGTCCGGCTGAACGGGAGGCCGCTCGCCATCGGCGAGGTTCGGCACGAGCTCGGCGCCCTGGACCTCGATGATCCCAGGGTGCGGATCACCCTGGAAACGGCCGGCGGTGGAGGCTTCGGCGACCCGACCGAGCGGGATCTTGCCCGGGTGTTCGCCGACGTCCGCAAGGGATTCGTCTCCGTCGACGCGGCCGCCCGCGACTACGGCGTCGAGATCGACATGGATGGGGTGCGCGCCAACCGGTGAAGGACACGCTTCGTCTCACCATTCTCGGATCGGGGCTGCCGGTGCCGACGCCGGACCGGTTCGGCTCGTCCTACGTGCTGCACGTCGGGGACGAGCTCCTGATGTTCGACTGCGGCCCGGCCACCACCCACAAGCTCGCGAAAGTCGGGCTCGCGCCGGCGCAGGTGGGCCACCTGTTCTTCACGCACCACCATTTCGACCACGACGTCGACTACCCGTGCTTTCTGCTCACCCGCTGGCTGATGGCGGCCGGGCAGGAAACAGAGCTTCAGGTCTACGGCCCCAGCCCGACCGAGCTCCTGACGGCCCGCCTGCTGGACGAGCGCACCGGGGCGTTTGCGCACGAGCTCAGGGCACGATCGAGCCATCCGCTCAGCCTGCGCTTCTACAGCCGGCGCGGCGGCCCGTTGCCAAGGCGGCCACCGGCGGTCGCCGCCAGAGACATCGGGCCGGGCTGGACAATTCAGCGGAACGGCTGGGAGGTCATCAGCGCGGCCGCCGAGCACGCGCAGCCGTGGCTGGATTCGCTGGCGTATCGGGTCAACGCCGATGCGGGCAGCGTCGTGATCACGGGCGACACCCGATCCTGCCGGTCGGTGGCGGAGCTCGCCCGCGGCGCCGACGTGCTCGTCTGCGTGTGCGTGGACCTTCAGTCGAGCCTCGACGCCAGCCTTGAATCCGAGTGGCTGTGTGGAACCACCGCCGCCGGGAAGCTGGCAGAGGAAGCCGGGGTCAAGAAGCTCGTCCTGGTCCACAACACGCTGATGAGCCGTCCCGGTCGGAGAGAGCAGGCGCTCGCCGAGGTGGCCGGCGCCTACGGAGGCGAGATCATCTGGGGCGAGGAGCTCTTGGAGATACCGGGGAGCTCGTAGGAGATCGGGGGAGCGTGGTCGTGCTCAGCCGAGGCAGGCGGGAAGGGTGCGGATTCGGAGAATGACGGGCGGCGGTGGATGGCTGGTCCCCGTCATGCTGAGCCGCAGCGAAGCATCTCCCCGAGCCCCAGCCTTCAACGCCAGGGAGATGCTTCGCTGCGGCTCAGCATGACGGGGGAGGGGAGGCGGCTCGCTGCGGCTCAGCATGACGGGGGAGGGGAGGCGGCTCAGGGTGATGGCGTTCCCACGAACTCCAACGAGCCCCCACGAGTTCCCACGAGTTCCTACGAGTCCCATTCAAGTGTACGGAAAGTGATGAAGCTATGACGAATACCATCGACCGATCCTCGATCTTCGAGGACCCTGTCACCCTGGAGATCATCTGGAGCCGGCTGGTGACGGTCGCCGACGAGATGCAGACCGTCCTGCGCCGGACGGCCTTCAGCACGATTGTCGCGGCCGCCAATGATCTGGGCTGCGAGGTCATGGACGCGCGCGGCTGGTCGGTCGCTCACGCCAAGACCAGCAATCCGACGTTCAATCTCGCCATTCCCCACCTGGTCCAGAAGCTGCTGCCGCTGTTCCCGCCGGAGTCGCTGGCGCCGGGCGACGTCCTCTTCACCAACGACCCCTGGCTCGCCGCCGGCCACCTGCCCGACGTCGTCGTCGTGACGCCGTTCTTCAAGGGCGGCCGCCTGGTCGGCTTCACGGGGTCCATCTCCCACATGACCGACATCGGCGGCCTATTGAACGCCCGTCTCTCCCGGAGCATCTTCGAGGAGGGGGTGCTGTTCCCGCCGCTCAAGCTCTACGAGGCCGGCAAGCGCAACGAGACGGTCGTCTCGATCATCAGGCAGAACGTCCGCACGCCCGAGATGGTCATGGGCGACATCACGGCGCTGGTGACGGCGAATGCCACCGCTGCCCGCCAGACGCTGGCGCTGCTGGACGAATACGGCCTGGGCGACCTGCAAGAGCTTTCCAACGCCGTCCAGGGACGAGCCGAGCGGGCCATGCGGCAGGCCATTGCCGAGGTTCCCGATGGCGACTACCCGTTCGAGATCACCTTCGACGAGATCGACGGCCCGATGACGATCGGCGTCGTCGTCCGGGTGCTCGGCTCCGACCTGGTCGTCGACTTCGTCAGGGTTCCCCCCGAGCACCCGCACGGGGGCGTCAACTGCACCCTGAGCTACACCCTGGCGCGCTGCAACTACGCCCTCAACTGCATCCTGACGCCGCAGCTCCCGAGCAGCGAGGGGCTCTTCCGGCCGATCACGATCCGGGTGCCTGACGGGACGGTCCTGAACGCCCACTATCCGGCCACGGTGAACGACCGCACGAAGGTGGGCTGGCACGCCGACGTGATCCTCTGCGGCGCCCTGGCGAGCGCCGTTCCCCACAAGGCGCCGGCCTCGGGCGGCTTCCAGTGCAGTTGTCGCGTCGTCGGCGTCGACGATTACGGCGTCCCGTTCGGAGCGATCATGTTCAACGGCGGCGGCCTGGGCGCCGGGTTGACGACGGATGGGTCGGATGCCGTCTTATACCCCACCAGCGCCTGCGACGTGCCCATCGAGGTCATGGAGAGCACGACGTCGATCTTCGTGAGGGAGAAGGAGTACTGGCCGGACTCGGGTGGGCCGGGCCGGACGCGCGGCGGCTGCAGCGTGCGCGTCACCATCGGCGTCCCCGACGACCTTGGACGCTCGCTGACGATCAGCCCGACGATGAACTACCAGGGGTTTCCGGTCTTCGGCGTGGTCGGCGGCGGCAGCGCGCCGCCGGCTCGGGTCTACCTGGATGGAAGACAGCTTCCGGTCGACGAGGTCCGGCACACCCTGGGCGCCTTTGCGCTCGACGATCCACGGCGCCGGATCACGATCGCGACGGCGGGCGGCGGCGGCTTCGGCGACCCCGCCGAACGGGACCCGGCCCGCGTGTTCGCCGACGTCCGCAAAGGATTCGTCTCGGTCGACGCGGCCGCCCGCGACTACGGAGTCGAGGTCGATCTGGAAGGCGTCCGGGCGCGCCGAAGATGATGCTGCCGAAACCGAAGCATCTGGGACCTGAATACGGCGCGATCTTCCAGGATCGGAGCGTCGCCGAGGCGTATCACCATCGGCCGCCCTATCCGGCGGAGGTGTTCGAGGTCCTGGCGGGGCTCATCGCCGGATCGCCGCGCGCGGTCCTCGACGTGGGGTGCGGAACCGGCGACATTGCCCGGCGCCTGGTCGCTCTCGTGGACCGGCTCGACGCCGTGGACTTCTCGCCGGCGATGATCGAGAAAGGCAGACGGCTGCCGGGAGGGGATCATCGGAGCCTCAGATGGGTTCACAGCTCGGTGGAAGACGCGCCGCTGGCGCCGCCCTACGCGCTGATCACGGCCGGCGAGTGCCTCCACTGGCTGGCGTGGGACGTCGTTTTCCCGCGGTTCGTCGACGCCCTCATCCCGGCGGGGGTCGTCGCCATCGTCGAGCGCGACTGGGACGTGCGCGCCGAGGTGCGGGATCGCCTGCGCCCCATCTTCAGCCGCTTCTCGACGAATCGCGACTACCGGCCGTATGACCTGGTGGCCGAGCTGGAGCGCCGCGGGCTCTTTCACCGGCAGGGCGAGCGGCGCTGCCGGCCGGTGCCGTGGCGGCCGTCGGCGGACGAATACGTCGAGTGCCGGCATTCGCAGAATGGGCTCTCACGGGATCGGATGGGGCCGTCTGCCGCCGCCTTTGACGCCGCATTGCGGGAGGCGCTGGCGGAGCTGATTCGGGCGGGCGCGATCTCCATCCATGACGGCACGCTCGATCTGGAGGTCGAGGCGACGATCACCTGGGGGAAGCCGGTCTGGCCGTGGGGGTGACGCGCCTGGGGGCCTATTGGTGATCTGCCCAGGGAGTGATACAATCGGTCCATCCACTGGAGGGGGAGACGACGATGCAGGAGACGGGTTCCGAATTGAATAGGCGATACGTTTCTCGCAGGAGGTTCCTGGCCGCGCTGGCAGGCAGCGCCGTTGGCGCCGTCGGCCTGGCCGCCTGCGCCGGCGCGCCGGCGCAGGCGCCGACCCAGCCGGCCGCCCAGCCGACGAAACCGGCGGCGGCCGCGCCGACGGCCGCGCCGACGAGCGCGCCGGCCCCGCAGCCAACCAGGCCGGCAGCAGCAGCCACGGCCCCGGCCGCCCAGCCAACCAGGGCGCCGGCAGCCGCGGCGCCGACGGCGCAGCCGGCCGCCGGCGGCACGTTCTCGCTTGCCTACGTCTGGCCGACCAAAGTGATCGACCCGCACGGCACCGACGACAACCCGACCCGCGTGGCGACCTTCGCTATGTACGAGGGGCTGATCGGGTACAAGACGGGCACACTCGAGCTCGAGCCGCACCTCGCCGCCTCCTGGGACGCCACGCCCGACGGGATGAAGTACACCTTCAAGCTCCGGCAGGGCGTCAAGTTCCACGACGGCGCCGTCCTGGATTCGGCGGCCGTCAAGAAGTCCTACGACCGGCTGTTCAAGCTCGGCAAGCATCCGTCCGCCGCCGTGACCAAGTACGTGAAGAGCATCGAGACTCCCGACGCCGGTACGGTGATCGTCAACCTGAACGCCCCGTACGTGCCGGCGCTGGCCACGCTCGGCAGCGCGTTCATCGCCAGCCCCAAGGCCATCGACACGTACGCCGGCAGCGACAGCGCGCAGAGCTGGTTCGGCGAGAACGACGCCGGCACCGGCCCCTACATGCTCAAGAGCTGGCAGCGCGACCAGTCGATGACGCTGACCAGGTTCCCGGACTACTGGCGGGGCTGGTCGGGCAAGCACGTCGACACCGTCGTCATCCGATACATCGCCGAGCAGGCGACCCAGCGGCAGCTCGTCCAGCGGGGCGAGGTCCAGTTCGCCATGGCGATTGCCGCCGACGACCTCAAGCAACTGAAGGACGATCCGAAGGTCGTCGTCCAGAGCGACCCGAGCATTCGCCAGTACCTGATCCGGTTCGACAACCAGCGCCCCCCGCTCGACGACCTCAAGTTCCGCCAGGCGATCATTCATGCCTTCGATTACAAGGCCGCCGTCGACCAGATTCTGGCCGGCAACGGCGTCATCCCGCAGGGCTACGTGCCGACGCGCTACAGCACCCATGACAAGTCGATGGCGCCCGAGACCTTCGACCTGGCCAAGGCGAAGCAGCTCCTGGAAGCGTCCAAGTATCCGAAGGGCGCGACGTTCTCCTGCACCTACATCGGGAACCTGGACGTGCAGCGGCTCGGCTCGGAGCTGTGGCAGGCGAACCTCGCGAAGATCGGGGTCACGCTCAAGCTGAATCCGCAGCCCTGGGCGACGATGGTCGAGCGAGGGGCCAAGGCCGAGACCCGGGACAACTCCGGCTGGTTTTCGTTCCTGTACTCGCAGACCGACGAAACGTTCGCCCAGTGGGCGACGCTCTCGACCAAGAGCACGATGGCCTACGGCAACTACGGCTACAAGAACGGCGAGATCGACGACTTGCTGGACAAGGCGCTAGTCACCGTCGACGGCAAGGCGCGCACCGAGCTGCTGCACAAGGTCCAGCGACTGGCCCGCGAGGATGCCGCCACCCTGAACGCCTGGATCTTCAACGACTGGGTGGTGACGACCAAGAACCTGAAGGGATACGTCTACGACCCGGGCCGCCCGACCATTCCGCCGTTGTACAGCGTCTCCATCGAATGATCGGGTCGCGGAGGCGCACCGGCTGAGTGGGGTCCGGCAGGTCCGTTGGAGATTGGCCGACCCTTCCACCGTCATGCTGAGCCGCAGCGAAGCATCTCCCCGGCCTGGACCAGTGGCGTCCGGGAGATGTTTTGCTGCGGCTCAGCATGACGGACCGGGCGTTCGGGAGATGCTTCGCTGCGGCTCAGCATGACGGACGGGGACGGCTCGCGCCGGGGAGATGTTTTGCTGCGGCTCAGTATGACGGACGCGGCGTCCGGGTCCACGTGTGACTTGCCGAACAAACTGCTGGGCGTTGCAAGTCCAGACATCCTGTGGTATCGTCACTCCGCCGGAGGTGGAGTGAGAGAGGGGCTTGATGATTGAGGCGAGCGTGTCGGCGACGCGAGAGGTGACCTTTGACCCGGTGACGCTTGAGATCCTGTGGGCTCGGCTGATCAACGTCGTCGACGAGATGGCCGCCGTGCTGCTGCGGACGGCCTTCTCGACGATCCTCGGCGCCGCCAGCGACCTCGGCTGTGAGATCATGGACGAGGACGGCGCCGCGATGGCGCACGCCACCCGGAGCGCGCCCCTCTTCAACGTGATGGTTCCCCGCCTGACCCAGGAGCTGATCCGGCGCTTCGGCAGGGACGCGTTCCGCCCCGGCGACGTGTTCGTCACGAACGACCCCTGGATCGTCTCCGGCCACCTGCCCGATATCGGCGTCGTCACGCCGTTCTTCAAGAACGGCCGCCTGGTGGGGTTCGCCGGGACGATCACCCACGCCGTCGACGTCGGGGGTGTACTGAGTGGCATCGCCCGAGACATCTTCGAGGAGGGCATCTTCATCCCCCCGACGCGCCTCTACGACCGGGGAGAGCGCAACGAGCAGCTCGTCGACATCCTCGCCAACAACGTGCGGGCGCCGCGCGAGGTGCTGGGCGACCTGATGGCAGAGGTGGAGGCGAACAACATCGGCATCCGCCGCTCGCTGGCGCTGCTGGACGAATACGGGCTGCCGGATTTCCGAACGCTCTCGCGGGCGATCCAGGAGCGGTCCGAGCTCGTCATGCGCCAGGCGATCCTGGCGATTCCGGATGGCGACTACCCGGCCCGGTGGACGTTCGACGAGCTGGACGGCCCGATGACCATCGAGCTGGTGGTCCGCGTGCGCGGGTCGGACCTTCACCTCGACTACACGTGGGTGCCGCCCGAGCATCCTCGCGGCGGGATCAACTGCACCTTCCAGTACGCCACCGGTCATTCGCTCTACCCGCTGAACTGCCTGCTCGCGCCGCAGATCCCGAACAACGAGGGGATGTTCAAGCCGATTCGCATCAGCGCGCCGCCCGGCACCATTCTCAACTGCGGCCGGCGCGCCTCGGTCTACCATCGGACCTACACCGGCTGGCAGCTCGGCCCCGTGATCACGCTGGCGCTGGCCGAGGCCCTTCCGGAGGCCGCGGCTGCTCCGAGCGGTTTGCTCAGCGCCTTCGTTCCCTACGTCGTCGACGAGGACGGGCCGCACCTCGAATTCACGTTCGAGGCCGGCGGCATGGGCGCCGGCGCCCGCACCGACGGCATCCACGCCTGCCAGCATCCCACGAGCGCGGCCGACGTGCCCATCGAGCTCTTCGAGTCGCGCATGCCGCTCCTGTACCGGCGCAAGGAGCTCCGGACCGATTCGGGCGGCCCCGGCCGGCAGCGAGGCGGCTGCGGCGTCGTCAGCGAGGTCGGGCCGCTGCCCGACCAATCGCTCAGGCCCTATCTCACGACGTTGATGCACCGGCGCAACCATCCGGCGCTGGGGCTTCTCGGCGGGATGCCCGGTCTGGCGACGGAGCTCGTCGTCGACGGCGAGCAGATCCCCGGCGATCGGGCAGTTGCCCGCGGGATCGATATCACGATGGCGCGGCCGGATCAGTCGGCGGCCATCCACGTCGCCGGCGGCGGCGGGTTCGGGCCGGCTGCCCAGCGCGATCCGGTCGCGGTCTGGTGGGACGTGCGCAACGGCATCGTCTCGGCCGAGGCGGCCGAGCGACTCTACGGCGTCGTGATCGAACCGGAGAGCGGGCTGCTGGATTCGGCGGGGACGGCGCGCCGGCGGCAGGTGTTGAGTGAAGGGGGCCACTGATGGAACTTGACGAACGTGGCTGGTGTGGGCCGGGGAACGGCGCACTCACGTGCGCCAGCGTCGCATGGCAATGTTATTCGGTAACGGGCCCGTAGACCGGGGAGGGCAACCAAGGGGGGCATGTGATCCAAGTCATTAGGCGAGGCGCACCACGACGCCCATCTCACGAGCGAGGAGGCGGGCCGGCGCGTCAG
>JACQGW010000095.1 GCA_016199325.1 Chloroflexota bacterium | reverse complement strand
GCCTGGAGCCGGCCGTTGCCGGCAGCATCGTTTGTTTCTTTCAGTACCCTATATCCCACGGGTCGAACAGTGTCGCCGCCGGGCAGCCGGGCCTGATCCTCCCTATTATACCGGAACTGCCTGGAAAGTACCAAAGCGGTCAGCGGTCAGCGGTCAGCAATAAGCGGTTGGCGATCAGCTTCCTGTGACTTATGTGAAACAGATCATTGACAGCCGGTCTAGCGACGTGTTACTCTACACCCTGTTTGATCATGCTTGATCGCGCCCTCGGTTGTTCGCGCAGAGCTGTCAACGGATTCGGGGAACGGATTGAACGAATGGCCGCCTCGCTGGTAGCTTTCCATGCCACGGCGGCGCCAGTGTGCTGCACACCGCTCTGATGGTTGGCATGCACCGCCCTCGTCGCCGGGGATCCCGTCGACCGGGGCAGGCATCCGTTCAATCGGTTCCCCGAATCCGTTGACAGCCCGTCCGGCCGTGCCCGAGATCTGGTGAACGGAGAACGACGATGTACCGGTTGAGCCCTGGGCAACTGACGACTTTGCGCCGCTACCTCCATCTCCTCGTCGTCTTCCAACTGCTGCTCATGCCGTTGCTGACGGCTCCCCTCGCATCGGCGTCCTCGACAGGCGCGCCGGCTACGGAAACCATCGAGCAGCCGCCGGCCGGCGGCGCGGCGCAGCGAGCACCCGCCCCGGACGTCGCTCCGCCGGCGGAGCCGGCGCTGGCGGCGGCTCCGCCGGTGACGGAGACCGTGGCCGTAAGCATCAGCGATGGCGGCCTCTCGCCCGCCGAGGCGACGGTCGTCGCCGGCGGGACGGTCGTCTGGACCAACCAGGCGTCGGCGCCCCACTCGGTCACCTCGGACGGCGGCCTCTTCGATTCCGGCAAGATCTCCCCCGGCGGAACATTCACCTTCACCTTCCCGGTCCCCGGCGAATACCCCTACCGCTCGCTCGCCAACCCGTCGCTGGCCGGCACCGTCAAGGTCGTTCGGCCGGCCCGTGCCGGCGTGGCCGTGGGGCCGGGCGACGTCGACGCCTACGTCGAGAAGAGCGCGGATACGTCTCTTGCCATCGCCGGCGGCTTCCTGACTTACACGATTATGTATGGGAACCGCGGGACGGCGACGGCCGCCTACGTCACCGTCAAGGACACGCTGCCGCCGGGCCTCGTGTTCCGCTCGTCACGCCCGACGCCCTACTATCCGGGCTCGGGAGCCTACATGACCTCGTATACCAGCACCGAGTATATCTGGAACGTCGGCGTCGTCCCTGCCGGCGTGACGGGGACGATCCAGCTCGTCACGCAGATCAGCCCGACGATCGAGAGCGGAACGGTGCTTACCAACGTCGTCCGGATCGAGCACGGCGACCCGGACGCCAACCCCGGCGACAACGTGTCCACGAACACGGTCACCGCGCTGAGCGTTCCGGGTCCGGACGTCTGGGTCCAGAAGTATGTCTCGGCGCCACTCAGCACGTCTCCGAGCGGTTCGTACCCGAGCTCCGTACGCGCGGGCGGCCTGATCACCTACGTCGTCCAGTACGGTAACTCTGGCAACCTGCCGGCGCTCAACGTGCTGCTGACGGATACGCGGCCGGTGTCGACCACCCTATTCGACGCGTCGACGCCGCCGACGCAGACCGGCAATTCGCTCATCTGGGATATCGGCAATCTTGGCGCGCACCAGTCGCGCGCCGTCACGCTGACGCTCCAGGTCGACCCGAGTCTCTCCATGTCCAGGAGTCTCCTCAACGTCGTCACGATCGGCATGGACGGCGCCGACCCGACGCCGTGGACGAACGTTGCTCAGGTGTCCGCGAGCGCCGTGCCGGCGCAGCCGGACCTCAACGTATACAAGAACCGGCTGTACGTGCCCGTGGCACCCGGTGGGACGGCGCTCTACACGGTGACCGTCGGCAACCCGGCCTCCTGGTCCGGCGCCGATGCACCCAGCGTGCGGCTGACGGAGACGCTGCCGATCAGCACGACGCTGGTCGCCTATGGCGCCGCGGATGGGCTACCGATCACGCCGACCACGCCGCTGACCGCGAGTGTCGTCGCCTGGGACCTGGGCGCCATCGCTATCGGAGGGCGGCGCGACATCACGCTGGCCGTCCAGTTGGACCCGAACCTGATGCCCGGCGCCTGGGTGAACAACCGGATCGACGTCACCCCGCTCGGCCAGGTAGACCTGAGTTCCTGGGACAACTACTCGTATTCCGGATTCTACGCCGGCTACGTGAATCCGGACCTGCGCGTGGAGAAGTACCGGGGCGCCGCCAACCCCGATCTCTATGCCGGCAGGCCGGTGACGTATTACATCCAGCTCTATAACGACGGCGCCAGTCCGGCGACCGGCGTCCGGGTGACCGACACGCTGCCGATCTCGACCACCTTCGTCGGTGCAACGCCGCCGCCGGTGGTCACCGGCACCCAGGTCATCTGGGACCTCGGCAGCCTGGCCGGCTTCGGGCGAACCTCGATCACCGTCACGCTCGATGTCGACCCGGCGGCGCTGAACGGCGCGACCGCCGTGAACGCCGTGGCCGCCGGCATGGATCAGGTCGATCCGACGTCGGGGAACAACTATTCCTACAACTACGCGACGATCCTGAACTACGCAGCGAACCTGCTGGTGACGAAGAACACCCGCCCCGAGTGCTACTACGGATGCACAGTCGTGGCCGGCAGCCTGCTGACCTACGTGATCAACTACACGAACCGCGGCCCGGTCATGGCGACGGGCGTTCGCATCACGGACACCCTGCCGTTCTCGACCACGCTCGTCCAGGCGTTCCCGGCCCCCATCACGCAGACGGGCAATGTCCTCGTCTGGGAGGCCGGCGCGCTGCCGGCGAATCCCAATCAGCAGAGCGGCGGCTATGGCCACATCAACGTGATCGTCCGGGTCGACCCGAACGCCCCCATCAACCAGTACCTGGAGAACCGGGCCGCGATCGGCGGCGACCAGCCCGATCCGTACCCGTACGACAACACGTCCTATCTCACCAGCCAGGTCGTGCCGTACGCGCCGGACCTCACCGTCAACAAGTACGTTGTCGAGGGCAACTACTGGTACTTCGACTCCAAGTACGTCTACCAGGGCCGGCCGGTCACGTTCACCATCGAGTACCGGAACCAGGGTCCGGCGCCAGCGACGGGCGTGCTCATCACCGAGACACTGCCGGTCTCGACGACCTTGCTTTCGACCTCGGTTCCGACGACCACCCAGACGGGCAACCGGCTCGTCTGGAGCGTCGGGTCGCTGCCCGGCAACAGCGCCTCCGGTTTCATTACGCTCGTTCTGCTGGTGGATGCGAATGCGCCCGTCTACCAGTGGCCGTCGTATCAGTCTCTCTCGAACCGGGTCGACGTCGGCGGGAACGAAGCGGAAACATCGACGTCCAACAACTTCCGGACGTTCACGCTGTACGTCCAGGTGTACCAGCCGGATCTGTACCTCAACGAATCGCCGAGCTCGGGCGTCTACCAGGGCCGTCCGATGACACTGACGATCTGGTACGGAAACCAGGGCGCTGCGCCGGCAACGGGCGTGCGGGTTACCCAGACGCTGCCGGTCTCGACGACCTTCGTTTCAGCGTCGGTCACACCGGTCCTCACGCCCACGGCGCCGAGCGACAATCAGGTCGTCTGGTACGTCGGCGACGTGCCGGGCTACACGTACGGCAACCGCATCACGCTGACGCTGCTGGTCGATCCCAACGCGGCCCTCAACTGGGGCCAGCAGTATCGCGTCGACGTCGCCGGCGACCAGCCTGAATCGCAAACGTGGAACAACTATTACATATCCTACCTGTACGTCCAGGCGTACGTGCCGGACCTGTACGTCAACAAGTACGTCAACTACTCCGGGGAGTACTCTGCCAACGTTCTCCAGGCACGACCGGTCACGTTCACCATCATGTACCAGAACCTGGCGGCTGTGCCGGCGACGGGCGTCCGGATCACCGAGACACTGCCCATCTCGACGACCTTCCTCTGGACATCGGCGCCGACGGCGACGCAGACGGTGACGCAGGTCGTCTGGAGTATCGGCGACCTGCCGGGGAACAGCAGCCCCGGCTACATCACCCTGGTGCTGCTGGTCGACCCGAATGCGCCGGTCTTCAACACCACCTCCCGGTCCCTGACGAACCGGGTCGACATCGGCGGGGATCAGCCCGAATCGACCACGTACAACAATACGGACACGTTCGTCCTGTACGTCCAGGAGAACAGGCCGGACCTCTACGTGAATAAGTGGGCGCCCTTCGGGTCCACGGTCTACCAGGGCCAGACCGTCACGTTCACTATCGAGTACCGCAACTCGGGCGCGGCACCGGCGACGGGCGTGCGGATCACCGATACGCTGCCGGTCTCGACGACGTTCGTCTCGGCGTCGGTGACGCCGACGGTGCAGACCGACGGGCAGGTCGCCTGGAGCATCGGCTCACTGCCGGGCAATAGCAACTACACCTACATCACGCTCGTCCTGCGGGTGGACCAGGATGCGCCCCTGTACGCCTCGCCCTTGTGGCAGAGACTGACGAACCGGGTCGACATCGGCGGAGATCTGGCGGAGACGAACACGGCCAACAACTCCGACACGTCCGACGTCTCCGTCTACGAGTACAAGCCGGACCTCTACGCGTCTAAGTACACGAGCCCGTACGTCTACAACGTCTCGCCGGGTCAGCTCATCACCTACCAGATCCAGTACCGCAACCAGGGAGCTGCGCCGGCGACAGGCGTCCGGCTGACCGATACGCTGCCGGTCTCGACGACGTTCGTGTCGGCGTCGGTCACGCCGACGGCCGTGACCGACAACCAGGTTGTCTGGACCGTCGGCGATCTGCCGGGCAACAGCAGCTATCGCTACCTCAACGTCACGCTGCGGCTCGACCCGGACGCCCGCCAGGGCCAGTACGTGACCAACCGGGTGGACGTCGGCGCGAATGAGCCCGATGCGAACCCGAACACCAACTGGTCCACCAACCAGGTGTGGGTGCCGCAGTCGAGCATCTGGGTCAGCAAGACGGTGAACCGCTCGTATCCCTACTACGTCCAGCCCGGCACGCTCGTCAGCTTCACCGTCCAGTACTGGAACTACGGCGGCGCGCCGGCGGCCGGCTTCACGGTCACCGACACGATGCCGAGTCGGATGAGCTTCGTCTCGGCGGTGCCGGCGCCGACGAGCCAGGCGGCCGGCCAGGCGGTCTGGAATCTCGGCGCCCTCGGCGCCGGCGCCGGCGGGCTCATCACGGTCACGGCGCTGGTCGCCGACGACGCGCCGCTCGACGTCGCTCTGTATAACCAGGCCCAGATCAACACGACCGGGAGCGACAGCGGCTCGTACAGCCACAGCGCCTCCGCCTACGTCTATCCGCACCTCTTCCGGGCGAACCTGTTCGTCAGCAAGACCGTCTATCGAACGCAGGTGCCGGCGGGGCTGCCGGTGACCTACACCGTGCGCGTCGCCAACAACCAGTCCAGCAGTCTGGCCGACGCAGCGAACGTCCGGCTGACCGACACGATCCCCACCGGGATGTCGTTCGTCTCGGCCGAAGCGAGCGTGCCGATCACGGTCGTCCAGAACGTGACGGGCACCGCCGCCTTCGACGTCGGCGCCATCCCGATCGGCGCCGAGCGCTGGATCACGCTGACCATGCGGGTCAATCCCGATGCGACGCCGGGCTGGTACCTCCAGAACTACGTCCAGGCGCAGCCGATCGGCCAGGTCGACGATTACACGGGCGACAATCAGTATTGGGCCAGCTCGATCTACGTCCAGGCGCCCGAGCCGGACCTCCGGATTGAGAAGTCGGCGTCCACCTACTACGTGGCGCCCGGCGACCTCGTCACCTACAGGCTGGCCTATCGCAACCAGGGCGGCACGCAGGCAACCGGCGTCCGCATCACCGACACGCTGGCGCCGTGGACGATGTTCGAGTCGGCTTCGGTGACGCCGACAATGGCCCTGACCGATCGGGTCGCCTTCGACGTCGGCTTGCTCGCCATCGACCAGTCGGGCGAGATTTGGATCGTCGTCCGGGTCGATCCGAACGCGCCCAACCACACGGATCTGACCAACCGGGCCGACATCGGCATGGATCTGGCTGACCCGGCGCCGGGCAACAACTCTGCCTGGGCCGCCATTCGGACCCGGATCCCAACGCCCGATCTGGGCGTGACGAAGCAGGCACCCGTCGCCAGCGCCTTCGCGGGCAGCACCGTCCAGTACCACGTCGGCGTCTACAACTCCGGCGGGCTCGACGCCGCCTCCGTCCGGTTGACCGACACGCTGCCGGCCGGCACGACGCTCTTCTCGGCGGCGGCCAACGGGCCGATCACGCCGACGGAGAGCACCGGCGCCGCCGCCTGGGACCTCGGCCCGCTGGCCGTGGGCGCCTCCCGCCAGATCACGGTCGTCCTCCGGATCGACCCGAGCCTCGCCTATCTGACGCGCCTGACGAACACCGTCCAGGTGCAGCCGCTGGGCCAGGTGGACGAGAATCAGTTCAACAACGTCGCCGTACACAGCGCCGTCCTCGTCCTCGAGCCGCTGACGCCGGGGCGGGCGCTGCCGTTCTCCGACGACGTCGAGAGCGGCCCGAACGGCTGGACGCCGACGGGCTTCTGGCACGTGATCACCGATGCCCAGACCCTCCGGGTCATCAGCGACATCAATCCGTCGCTCGTGACGCTGCCCGACGACGGCGCTCTGCCGGCGGCGTTCAGCGGCCGGGCGTCCTGGTGGTACGGCCAGGACAGCACGGGCACCTTCTGCGGCGATGACTTCCGCAGCATCGGCCAGTCGTCGAAGAACGGCTGCACGTCGAAGGCGGCGAACGCGGGTGACCTCATCTCGCCGGCCTTCGACTTCGCCGGGCTCGTGTCGGCCACGCTCCACTTCAAGACGTGGTGGGAGATCGAGGGCGTCGACACCGACCGCTTCGACATGATGGAGGTCTACGCCTCCACCGACGGCGGTGTCCTCTGGAACCACGTCGGGAAGCTCAACCCGCTGAACGACCCGAACGGCAGCCACTGGCAGGCGTACAGCGACAACGGCCTCGGCCGGGTCGGCTCCTGGCAGGACGCCGTCTTCGACCTCTCGCGGTACGCCGGCATCCGGAACGTGCGCGTCAAGCTCCACTTCGCAACGCGGGACGCCCTCTACAACGGGTTCCGCGGCTGGTTCGTGGACGACGTCTCGCTCCAGTCCGGCGGCTACGTCATTCCGTTCACGGTGGCGAGCCTCGACCCGACCACGGTCGCGCAGGGCAGCAACGCCATCCTCTACGTCCACGGCACCGGCTTCCAGGTCGGCCCGTCGTTCAAGGTGACGGTCGGCGGCGCCAATGCCACCGCCGTCGTGCTGAACGCCTCGACCATCCAGTACTACCTGCCGGCCGGCGTCGGCGTCGGCGCGCACGCGGTCGTCGTGACGAACGGCACCGGCGACGTCCTGACGGCCGGCACGCTCACGGTCACCGGCGTGCCCGCGCCCAATCTCATCAGCATCGACCCGACGATCGGGACGACGAACGCGCCGCACACGCTCACGCTTTCCGGCGCCAGCTTCCAGAGTGGCATCCGGGTCTGGCTCGGCGAGACCGAGCTGGGCAACGTCCAGTTCATCAGCTCGACCCGGGTCGCCGCGACCGTCCCGGCCGGCGTCGAGCCGCGCCGGTACAACGTCGTCGTTCGCAACCCGGACGGCCAGTCCGATACGCTCGTCCTCGCCTACGAGGCCATCGGCGTCGTCGACACCTGGGTCGCCAAGGCGTCGAACCCGACGCAGGTGCTCGCGGGCGATCCGGTGACCTACACCATCCGCTACGGCAACGCCGGCGACGTCACCGCGACGAACGTCCGGCTGACCGATACGCTGCCGGTGAGCTTCACGCTCACGTCGGTCCTCGGGCCGGCGCCGGCTGAGACGGCGGGCAGCCTGCGGGTGTGGAGCTGGCCGTCGCTGGCGCCGCACGTCAGCGGGACTATCACGCTGCTCGGCCAGGTCGACCCGGCGGCGCCGGGCGGGCTGACTATCGCCAACGGCGTCGAGATCGGGCAGGCCGAGCCCGACGCCACCCCGGGCAACAACGCTACCTCGGCCCAGACGACGGTCCAGTACGCCGTCGACCTCCAGGTCGAGAAGTGGGTTGTCGGCAGCTTCACCGAGGTGCTGCCCGGCACCGTCTTCACCTATGCCATCCAGTTCCGGAACAACAGCCCGACGAACGCGGCGCGCGGGGTCGTCATCTCGGACGTCCTCTCGCTCCGGCACGGGCCGTTTGCCTGGGAGCAGGTCTCCGGCCATCCGGTGCTGGCGCCCACGATTGACGGGCAGCTCGTCACCTGGGCCATCTCCGGCACGCTGCCGCCGCTGGCCGGCGGGCTCATCTACCTGGGCGTCCGGGACGACGGCAACGTCGACCGGGCGACCTGGATGACGAACACCGTCAGAATCTCGTCGGCGGACGCCGACACGGCACCGGAGAACAACGCCGCCCACGCCACCATGCTGGTGTCGCCGCCCGACCGCTACCCGCCGACCGTTCAGGTCTTCAGCCCGCGGTCGGGCGCCGTCTGGTTCAGCGGCGGGCGCTACCGGATCCGGTGGCACGCCGAGGACGCCGAGTCGGGCGTGCCCATGACGCACAGCATCTCGCTGAAGCTCTCGCTCGACGGCGGCGCCACCTGGACGGCCATTACGCCGGACCCGGTGGACAACACGGGCGTGTTCGAGTGGTCGATTCCGTCCGGTCTGGCCTCCGAGCGGGCGGTCGTGCGGGTTGAGGCGGTCGACGGCCTCGGCAACCTCGGCTCCGCCGATTCGGGCGAGTTCCGGATCCGGCCGGTGGATCCGCAGGCGATCCAGAACCTGAGGACGAGCAACGTGACCGACGTCTCGGCGACGCTCTCCTTCCTGACGCGGCATCCGGCCCTTGCCTGGGTCACCTACTGGATCAGCGGGACCGAGCCGCTGTCGGCGACCGTCGCGCACGACTTCCGCGCCGACCCCGGCCAGACGCACTGGCTCCGGATCGGCGGGTCGGATCCGCTGAACCGGCTGCTGCCGAGCACGCCGTACCGATACCGGATCTTCCTCGACGAGGCGATGGACTGGAGCTTCGAGGGCACGTTCCAGACCGGCCCGACGCTGGACGAGCGGACCTCGCACGGCGCCTTCGGCCAGGTCCTGGACGAGCACGGCCGGACCGTCGGCGGAGCCATCGTCTACGTGACGCTGGAGCACACGGTCGTGGTGACCGACGGCACGCCGGCGGTGAACCCACAGTCGTCCTTGCTCTCGGCGGTGACGAACGAGAGCGGCTTCTGGTGGGTCGACCTGGCCGGCGCCCGCACGCCGGACCATCAGGCAGCCTTCTTCTTTGAGCCCGGCGATCCGGTCCACCTCGACGTCGAGAGCGACCGGGCCGGCACCGGCGACCTGTATCGGGTCGGTCACGGCGACACGACGGCGCGCTCGCCCTGGCCGGAGCCGTTCGTCCTCACCGTGCGGCCGCTCTATGAGCGGACCATCCCGCTCGGCTACGGCTGGAACGCGGTGAACCTGCCGCTGGTGCCGGAGCGGCCCCTCCGGGTGTCACAGCTTGCCAGGGCGGCCAATGAGGGCGCCGCCAACCGACTGGTGGCCGTGTTCCGCTACGATCGGACGAGGGGGCTGTGGGAAGGCGGCCAGATCAGTGGCACAGCGCCGTTGGGCTTCGACTTCGAGCTCCGGCCGGGCGAGGGGTACTTCTTCCAGATGCGGGAGCCGGGCGAGCTGCCGCTGCTGGGCCACGTGCTGACCAGCCCGGCGCCGCTGCCGATGGTCAACGGCTGGAACCTCGTCGGCATCCCGAACTGGCATCCCAACAGCGTCCCGCATCCGGCCAATCTGGACGCCGGGCGAGTGGTCGCGCAGACGGATGTCTACAGTCCGACGGTCGGGACGACGATCCACAACGTCCGGGAGATCGTCCGCTGGGTCTACGGCGCCTACGAGGGGTACGTGGCGGGATACCCGTTCAACAACTTTGCGATCCGCGACAACCAGGCGTACTTCATCCGGGCGCTCCGCGGCGGCACCTACACGCCGAACTGGAGCGACGGATCGGGGTGGGCGGAGTAGCCGAGCTGTCAACGGATTCTGGGAACGGAACGAGAGAGCTGTCAACGGATTGAGCGGATTGGGGAACGCGGTTGTGCGGTTCCTGCCGCGGATGGTCTTGCAGTAGCGGGAGCGTGGCTACTGGTCCGTCGATCCCGCTTTAATGGTTGGTAGTTGGCGCTTGAGCGCCCGGTCCTTGGTGCGCGAGGCCCGGGCGCTCAAGCGCCAACTACCAACCTATTGCGGTCAGTGGCTCGGCCGCGACATACTGTTACGCCCGTGCGAGGAGGCACCTGTGCAGACTCCGACTCGTGTCGTCGTCTACTCCGACTACATCTGACCGTACTGCTACATCGGCCTGGAACGGCTCGAACGATTGCAGCGGGACTATTCGGTGGAGGTCGAGTGGCGGCCGTATCTGCTGCGGCCCGATATGCCGCCGGAGGGGATGCCGTCGACGCGCACCCCTGCTCAGCGCCAGCAGAGCTTCCCGCGGCTTCAGCGCATGGCGGCAGAGGCCGGGCTGGAGATCGCCGACCGCGATCGGCTCTCCAACAGCCGCCCGGCGCACGAGGCGGCGGAGCACGCCGCCGACCTCGGTCTGGGCGAAGCGTTCCGGCGCGTCCTGTTCCACGCCTACTGGGTCGAGGGGCGGGACATCGGCGACGTCGAGACGCTTTCCGCCATCGGCGAGGCGGTCGGGCTGGACCCCGATGAGCTGCGCCGGGCGCTGGCCGAGGGACGGTATCGCGAGCACGTCGAGGTGCTGGCCCGGGAAGCCCACGATCTGGGCATCCCCGGCGTTCCGACGACGTTCGCCGGCCGGCGGGCCGTCGTGGGGGCGCAGCCGTACGCTGCCTTCCGTGCGCTCATGGAGGAGGCTCACGGGCCGGCGAGCTGCTGAGCACCCAGGTCAGCGCCGTCAGGAGGAGGACGGTCAGCATGGCAGGGGGGAGCGCCCACCAGACCCAGGCGCCGCCGCTGAAGATCAGCGGGTAGTTGAACGCCCAGCCCAGCGTGGCCCCCCAGCTCCGGTCGGCGGGGTCGGCCAGCCCGAGGAACGCCAGCGTCGTCTCGGCGAACACGGCGCCGCGCGCCACCAGGACGACCGCGGTCGGCAGCAGCGCCCGCGTCGCCGGAAGCACGTGGCGTGTCAGAATCCAACGGTCGTTGCCGCCGAGTGCCCGCGCCGCTTCGACGTACTCGGCCGTCCGCACTGTCAGCACCAGCGACCGGACGATGCGGGCGTAGCCCGGCCAGATCAGCGCGGCGATGGTGCCGATCACTGCCGGGCGGCTTGGGCCGACCCAGACGACGACGAGCAGGGCCAGCGGCAGGATCGGCAGGCTGAGGGCGAAATCGGTGATCAGCAGGAGCGGCGATTCGGCGCGCCGCCACCAGCCGCCGGCCAGCCCTATCGCCCACGCCAGCGGAACGGCGAGCGCGACGATGGCCACGGCCGTTCCCAATGTTGTGCCGGAGCCCCAGAGCAGCTCGCCGAGGAGGTCCTGGCCGACGTCGTTCGTCCCGAGCAGATGCCCGGGGCCGGGCGGCGCCAGCGGAGTCCGGCCGAGATCGATGGAGACCTCCGGCGCTAGCCATCGACCCAGAACCGCCAACAGCCCCAGGACCCCCAGCACGAGAACGCCGGCGATCCGGTAGGGTTGCCCCGCGGGATCGGCCATACGCGTCAAGCGAAGCCCGAGCGGCGTCGAGGGGGACGAGCTGTCAACGGATTCTGGGAGCGGATTGAACGGATTGGAGCCGACGGGATCGGCCCCATCCGTTCCAATCCGCTCAATCCGTTCGCAGAATCCGTTGACAGCTCGCCCCAGTCGGTCACGACCGCACCCGTGGATCGAGCCGGCGATAGCCGATCTCGAGGAGCGCGCCGGCGCTCAGCACGGCCAGCCCAGCCAGCAGGAAGACGGCCTGCATGACAGGGTAGTCCCGCGCCCGCATCGCCTCGACGCTGAGCATGCCGAGGCCGGGCACGCCGAAGACCCGCTCGACGACGATGGCGCCGCCGAAGGCGTGGCCCGCCCGAATGGCAAAGAGCGTCAGGATGGGCAGCAGGGCATCGGGCAGGGCGTGACGGAGCAGCACCCGGCGCTCGCCCAGGCCCTTGGCGCGTGCCGTCTGAAGGTAGGGCGCGGCGCGGACGGCGGCGACGGCGTTATGAGCCAGGAGCAGGAAGCCGACGCTCTGGGCGAGGGCGAGCGTCGCGGCGGGCAGCGCCAGATGGTGGACCACGTCCAGGACGGCGCCGGCTCCCGTCGGGCCAAAGAGCGACCGTCCGCCGACGAGCGGGAACCAGCCGAGCCAGATGGCGAAGACGAGCAGCAGGCCGAGGCCGATGAGCAGCTCCGGCAGCCCGGCCAGAAAGCCGGCCACGCCGAGCGCGGCGCGTTCGACGTGGCCCTGCCGCCAGGCCGCCGCGGCCCCGGCCAGCGTTCCCGCGACGGCGGCCAGCACGACCGAGGTCAGCACCAGCCCGAGCGTCCAGGGCAGCCGCTGTCCGACGAGGACGTGGACCGGCGTGGCGAAGGCGAACGACCAGCCCAGATCGCCGCGGGAGAGATCGCCCAGATAGCCGGCGAGCTGACCGAGTAACGGCTCGTCAAGCCGGTACTGCGCCCGGAGCGCCGCCCGTGCCGCCGCGGAGATGGTCGCCGTCCCTGCGCTCATCTCGCCGGCCCCGACCGGATCGAGCGGATCCCCCGGCAAGGCGCGCGGGAGGACGAAGTTCAGCACCAGCAGCAGCGTCGCCAGCAGTAGGTACCGGCCGACCAGATGAACCAGACTGGACATCCGCATCCGCTCGCTTACTTCTCGGCAAACCAACGCTGGTTGGGGCCAAGCATAGATTGGCGGAACTGGTCTGGGAGCGCAGGCGTCCCGCCTGCCAGGGCGGGTGGAGGCGGCAGGAACACGAGCCTGTTCGTGGGAAACACATGACGCATGACAGGACACATGACGTATGACGCATGCGCCGTCACGGCAGAAACGCGAGCTTGTTGGTAGGAAACGGCACGCCGTTGAGCAGCCCGCCTGCGGTGGCGTACGGCCGGAACCGGCCCGGATCGTAGAGCCAGTAGAAGCGGCGGTGGTAGAGAACGATCGTCGGCAGCTCGGCCGCCACGATCTCCTGAAGCCGGAAGACGGCGGCGCGCCGCTGGGCAGGATCGAGGGCGTCCACCTGGGCCTGCGCGAGCCGCGCGAACTCATCGTGGCCAAACACGAACCCCTGCGCGAAGTCGTTGGTCTCTTCGCCGGTGGACCACCGGCGGAGGAAGTCGGGGTCGGCGCCGACGCCGATGTGGCCGCTCAGCGCCAACTGGAAGCTGCCCTCCCGCAGGAGCTGCGTTCGGGTCCTGGCGTCGGCCCGGCGAACCCGCAGCGTGATGCCCACCGCGTCGAGCATCGGCTGCATCAGCTCCGGCTCGCGCGCCGTCGGATCGGCCAGGAGCTCCAGCGCCGGCGTTCGGCCGGCGAGCAGGGCGCGCGCCCGGTCCGGCGCGTACGGGACCATGCCGGCCACCGCCGGGTTGAACCAGGGCGTCTCCGGCGGGATGACACCGGTTCCCACGACGATCGGCGCGCCTTTCGTGATCGTCTGCGCGATGGCCGCCCGGTCGAGGGCGAACGCGACACCCTGCCGGACCGAGCGGTCGTCCAGCGGCGGCCGCCGGGTATTGACGGCGAGCCGCACGACCGAGAGCGGCGCCGTCTCGAAGACGCGCAGATCGCTCTGGCCGAGGAGAGACAGGACCGAGGCGTCGGTGCTGAGCGAGACGTCGGCCTGGTCCTGCTGCACCACCTGGACCCGCATCTCGGCCGGCACGACGAACTGCCAGAGCTCGCCGATAGTCGGCCGACCGCGGAAGTACTGGGGAAAGGCGGTGAGACGATAGGCGCCTTCGGCCTGGCGGTACTCGGCCAGCCTGAACGGCCCGCTCCCGACCGCCGCCGCCTCGGCGCTCGTCCGTTCGGGATCGGCGATGCCGCTCCAGACGTGGGCGGGGATGATCGGGACGACGCCGGCGATCTCCTCCAGGAACGGCGCAAAGGACCGGCGGAGCTGGACGTTGACGAGGGTCGGGGCCGTGGCCCTGGCGTCCGCCACGACATCGCTGGACAGCCACCGGTAGGGGTGCCGGCGGTAGTAGTTGAAGGAGAACGCCACGTCCTCGGCCGTCAGCGGCTTGCCGTCGTGCCAGCGGGCGTCGGAGCGCAGCTTGAGCTGATACTGCCGACCGTCGGGTGAGACCTCCCAGTGCTCGGCCAGCCAGGGAATGACCCCGCGCTCGTCCTTCCAGGTCAGCGTGTCGTAGAGCAGCGTCAGCAGGGCGGCGCCGCCCGGCCCTGTGGTGCTGATGCGGAAGGGCGTCGGATAGCCGGTATCGGTCCACCAGGCGAAGCGCAGGCGTGCGCTGCTTTCGCTGCGGAGCAACCCGGAGGCTTCCCGACAGGCCAGCAAGGCCGGCGCCAGCGGGCTGATCAGCGCCGCTTTGCCGAGCCCGCCCAGGAATCGACGCCTCGTCCATCTGCCGGGATGCGCGCAGTGCTCGGGCTGGTCGGACATGAACGGTCCTCCTCAGGCGGTCGGCGCAGTATAGATGGGTGGTCTTGGGAAGTCAATACGGCTCCGTATGGGGCTTGCGCAGCGGTTGAGAGCGGGAAAGGAAGAAGGGCTGAGGGCATGGGGCGGTGGGATGGGTCGATGGAGGGGTTGGCATGGCTTTTTCTTGTC
>JACQGW010000086.1 GCA_016199325.1 Chloroflexota bacterium | reverse complement strand
CGGGGCGGCGCCCCCCTCCCCGTCTTGCTGTGCCGCAGCGACGCATCTCCCCCGGCGGCTGCCTCTTCGGCCCGAGGATATGCTTCGCTGCGGCTCAGCATGACGGCGAGATCCCCTCACGAGTTCCTACGAGTTCCCACGAGCTCCCCCCGTCAATACCCGCGCTCCAGGAAGAGCGGCGCGATCAGGTTGTCCACAGGATTGTAGTCGTCGGTCAGGACAATGCGTGGCTCCTGCGCGCGCCACTCCTCCAGGCGGGACGGGTCGAGCACCGCCGTCGTCGAGGTTTTCTGGCCGTCCTGGCCGGCCACCCGGCGGAACTCCTCCAGGTCGAGCGGCCGGTTGGCGGCGACGATGACGTAGGTGCTGGGGCTGCTGCTGTCCCAGTAGGCGCCGGGGCCGGTCAGGTAGACGTGGGGGAAGACCTCCCGCAGCGTGTTGACAAACGCCCGCACGAACTGCCCGGTCTTGAAGTTGTCGACGACGTTCACCAGATACACCCCGTCGTCCGTCAGATGGTCGCGGACCAGCCGGCCGAACTCGAGGGTCGTCAGGTGATAGGGCACCGAAAGGTCGTTGAAGGCGTCGCCGAAGACCAGGTCGTACTTCCGGGAGCCGTTCCAGGCGGCCAGCACCATCCGAGCGTCCATGTTGTAGGTCGCGATGGTCGTGTCCACCGACAGGCCCAACTGCTCGTAGTTCGTCTCGGTCACACCGGGGTCGATCTCGAGGACGTCCACCTGGCTCCCCGGATAGACGGCCTCGACGTACCGGGGAAAGGTGTACCCCCCGCCGCCGATCGAGAGCGTCTTCAGCGCCTGCCGCCCGTTCGCCACGTACTCGGTGATCTCGCCGTAAATCCGCAAGTAGCCGTAATCCAGGTACTTCGGGTCGTCCAGCTTGGTGTAGCTGTGGACCAGGTGGTCGAGCGCCAGGACACGGAGCTTCTTGCCGCTGTGGTCGACGTCGTAGACCTGGATGCAGTAGTAGCTCGTCTCCTTGTAGCAGGGAGAGCCGAAGACGTCCTTCTGGAAGAAGACGACGGCGAAGAGCACCGCTGTGCCGACCGCCGCGACAGTCCGGACCCGTCCCTGCCAGACTCGCCCGACGAGAACGGCCATCGCCAGCAGCGTTCCCGCCACCGCCCAGATGATCCCGCGGGTGCTGAACCAGGGGATCAGGTAGAACCCGGTCAGGAAGGTGCCCAGGATGGAGCCGGCGGTCGAGAAGGCGTAGATCTTCCCGACGATGGTGCCGGTCCTGTCGAGGTCGACGAGCGTCAGCTTGATGACGACCGGCGAGACCATGCCGAGGATCAGCGACGGCAGGAAGAAGGTGACGGACGTGACGGCGACGATCTTCCAGAGGAGCGGCGAGAGCGGCACGTTCGTGACCCAGCGGAGCAGTGGCAGGATGGCCAGGCTCGCCAGCGCGCTCGTCAGAAGGAAGATCGCCAGCGTCGTCCGGGAGGCCCAGCGGTCGGCGAGCTTGCCGCCGAGGTAGTTCCCCAGCGAGATGCCGGCCAGGACGATGCCGATGATGCTCGTCCAGGTGTAGAGCGAGACGCCGATGTAGGGAGCGAGCACCCGCCCGGCGACCAGCTCCAGGACCAGCGTGCAGAGGCTGGCCATGAAGACGATGGCGAGCGATTCCGTCGCGTGCGCAATGCGATTCACCGTACCCGTCCCCTCCTCCCCGTCCGTGACACGGCGCGATTATACCGGAGCGGAACCTGAGCCGCCATCAGAATGATCATCCGAGGGCACGAACGCACTCGGATGCGAGCAGTGCTTCATCATCGCCCAGTGTTCTGATAGACGAATCGGGAGATTGTCGCTCATCACAGAAGCGGCGGATGTCGGAACGTCCTGTAATCGCAGCACGACAATCAAGAACTCCCGGTGTTACGTCCGACGGAGCAAGCTGCACACCGTTGTCCAGCGGTTGCAGGCGCTGCGGGCGCAGCGCGAGGATGCCGAGCGGCGGTCGGCTTGAAGGTCCGGTTCCTGCTCGACGAGAGTATCTCGCCGCACCCGGTTTTTATTCGGCCGCGACCTGCGCGAAGCCCATCGAGTAGAGCGTGTAATAGGGGCCGCCGCGGGCGATGAGCTCGTCGTGGGTGCCGGTCTCGACGATCTGCCCGCGCTCCAGGACGACGATCCGGTCGGCGCGCTTGACCGTCGAGAGGCGGTGGGCGATGATGAAGGCTGTTCGGCCGGCCAGCAGCCGCTGGAGCCCCTTCTGGATGATCATCTCCGTGTGCGAGTCGATGTTGGCCGTCGCTTCGTCCAGGATCAGAATGCGCGGGTCGGCCAGCAGCGTGCGGGCCAGGCTGATGAGCTGGCGCTGGCCCATGCTCAGGTTCACCCCCCGCTCCCGAATCTCCGTCTGATACCCCTTCGGCATCCGCTGGATCAGCTCGTCGGCGCCCACCAGCCGGGCCGCATCCTCGATCTCGGCCTCGGTCGCCCCCAGCCGGCCGTAGCGGATGTTGTCGGCGATGGTCCCGCTGAACAGGAACGGGTCCTGGAGCACCATGCCGAGCTGGCTGCGGAGCGACTTGAGCGTCACGTCGCGGACGTCGCGGCCGTCGATCAGCAGCCGCCCGCCGGTGACGTCGTAGAAGCGGGCGACCAGGCTGACGATGGTGCTCTTGCCGGCGCCGGTCGGCCCGACGAGCGCGACGGTCTCCCCGGGCCGGATCTCCAGGTTGAAGTCCACCAGGACCGGCACGCCGTCGACGTAGGAGAAGTCGACGTGCTCAAACGCCACCCGCCCGTGGATCGGCGGCAGGGCGACGGCATCCGGCCGGTCGACGATGTCGGGCCGGGTGTCCAGGACCTCGAAGATCCGCTCGGCAGCCACTGTCGCCCGCTGCATGTTCGTGTACTGCTGCGAGAGGTCCCGAATCGGGTCGAAGAAGCGGGTGACGTAGAGGGTGAAGGCGACGAGCGCGCCGACCTGGAGATCGCCGGCCAGGACCAGCGAGCCGCCGTAGACGATGACCGTGGCCGTCGCCAGCGCGGCGGTGATCTCGATGAGCGGCATCAGGAGCGCCGAGAGCCGGCCCGCTTCCAGATTCGCCTCCAGGTTGTTGTCGTTCACCCGGGAGAACTGCGCCAGGTTCACCCGCTCGCGAGAGAGGCTCTGGATCACCCGCACACCGGAGACGTTCTCCTGGAGCGAGGCGTTGACCACCGAGATGGCCGCGCGCACCCGGCGGAAGCTCTGCTGCGCCCGCCGCTGCCAGAAGGCGAGGACAACCCCCATCAACGGCAGCGCCAGCAGCGTCAGCAGCGCCAGTCGGGCGTTCAGGCTGATCAGCGTGGCGACGATCCCGACGAGGATGATGAGGTTGGCGAGGATCGAGAGCAGCCCCTGCGAAAGGACGTTCTGGAGGACGGCGACGTCGTTCTGGACGCGCGCCATGATCCGGCCGAGCTGGTTGCGGTCGTAGAAGGAGACCGGCAGCCTCTGGAGGTGCCAGAAGAGGTCGGAGGCCAACTGGTAGAGGACGAACTGACCGACCCAGTTCATCTGGTAGACCTGCCGGTACTGCGACTGCCACATCAGGAGGTTGTTGACGACGAAGATGGCGCTGAGGACCGTCAGGCCGGTGAAGTCGTTCCGGGTGACGTGATTATCGATCGCCAGCCCGATCAGGTACGGGTTGGCGAGGTTGGTGATCGTGAAGACCAGCATCATGAGCGCCGAGAGCGCCAGCCGGCGGCCGTACGGCTTGAGGTACACGCCGAAGCGCCTGGCCAGCCGCCAGTCGAACGGCTTGCCGAGCTGATCCTCGTCGACCATCAGGTCGGCGCGGGCCATCATCCCCATCCCGCCTCGGAAGCCGCCACCCCCGCCGTGAAAGCCGCCGCCACCCCACATCATCGCGGCGCCTCCCCACCGGCGGCGCGCCCCTCCCCTAACCTGGGACCCTGGACCTTGAACCTTGAGCCCGAAACCTCGTCGACGCGCGCCAGCAGCTCCTCCTGGTCGCGCAGCTGCAGGTCGTAGATCTCGCGGTAGTAGCCCTCGCGGGCGAGGAGATCCTCGTGCCGGCCGCGCTCGACGATCGCGCCGTTCTCCAGCACCAGGATCTGGTCGGCGTGCTTGATGGTCCGCAGGCGCTGGGCGATGACGAAGGTCGTCCGGCCCCGCATGACCTCGGCGAGCGCCTGCTGGATCAGGTACTCCGTCTCCATGTCCACCGACGAGGTCGAGTCGTCCAGAATCAGGATGCGGGGGTCGAGCAGGAGCGTCCGGGCGATGGCGATCCGCTGCTTCTGGCCGCCCGAGAGGGTGATGCCCCGCTCGCCCACCCAGGTCTGGTAGCCGTCCGGCAGCCCGGCGATGAATTCGTGGATACGCGCCGTCCGGGCCGCGGCCTGGATCTGCTCGTCGGTCGCTTGCGGGACGCCGTAGGCGATGTTGTCCCGGATCGTCGCGCTGAAGAGGAAGACGTCCTGGAGGACGATGCCGATGTGGGCGCGCAGCGACTCGACGGTGACGTCGCGGACGTCGGCGCCGTCGACGGTGATCCGGCCGTCGGTCACGTCGTAGAAGCGGGGGATCAGGTTGATGATGGTCGTCTTGCCTGAGCCGGTGGCGCCGAGCAGCGCGACGGCCTCGCCCGGCCGGGCGTCGACGTCGACGTCGCGGAGGACCGGCGAGGCGTGGCCGTAGCGGAAGGAGACCCGCTCGAAGCGGACGTGGCCGCGGATCTCGCCGATCGGCCGAGCGCCGGGGCGGTTGGCGACCGCCGATCGGGCGTCGAGGATCTCGTAGACGCGCTCGCCGGCCGAGAGAGCCCGAGCCGCCAGGTTCACCATGAAGCCGAGGATCCGCACCGGCATCGCGAGCTGCGTCAGGTAGCCCAGGAAGGCGACGATCTCGCCGACCGTCAGGCCGCCGTTGATGATCTGCCAGCCGCCGTACCAGAGAACGACCACGGTGACAGAGTTGACGATGAACGCCATGAACGGCTGATTAAAGGCGGCCAGCCGGTTCGCCTCCAGGCTCTTCTCCCGGACGGCACGGTTGGCGGCGTTGAACTTGTCGAGCTCGTGCTCCTCACGGGCGAACGCCTTGACCACCCGGACGCCCGCCAGGTTCTCCTGGAGAACCGTCGTCAGCACGCCGGTCTCCTGCTGGACGGACAGCCAGAGCGGCCGGAGCCGCCGGGCGACCCGCGTGGCCTGACCCATGACGAGCGGCAGGCAGACGAAGGTGATCAGGGCGAGCTGCCAGTTGAGCAGAAAGAGCACCACCGCGATGGCGAAGAACATCGCGAGGAGCTGGCTGCTCCGCAGCAGGCCGAAGTTCAGGAACATCCGAATCTGGTCGACGTCGGCCGTGGCCCGCGACATCAACTGGCCGGTCTGGGCGGTGTCGTGGAAGGCGAAGGAGAGGCTCTGAATGCGGTCGTACAGCCGGTTGCGCAGGTCCCGCGCCGCCCGCTGCGAGACCGCTTCGCCGAGGTAGCTCATGCCAAATCCGGCAACGCCGCGCAGGACGCTGAAGAGCACGACCAGGCCACCGGCGATGGCGAGGAAATCCGTCCGCCGCTCGGCGATGCCGACGTCGATGACCTCTTTGAGCAGATACGGGACCGCCAGCGTAAAGGCGACGTTGCCCACCAGGCTGACGTAGGCCAGCAGGGCCTGGGGCCAGTACGGCAGCAGCGACCAAAGGATACGTCCGAGGATCCGCACGACGATACCGGGCTCCTCTTGGTGGAGGGCTTGCGCCCACAGTGTAGCGCCAAGTTGGCGCCGGGTCAAACCTAGCGATGGGTAACGGGCGACTGCGGTGCGGCGTGGTCGGCGGCCGCGTTCGGCACCGGGTGCTCGCCGCCCGGCGTGGCGACGGCGGCGCCCGACGAGAGGTCCAGGCCGCTCGCCGGCGCGTGCATCGCCTCGTCGAAGAACCCCCCGCTCGGCGCATTGGCCAGCGCGACGACGCTCCAGGGGGACCCGCCGACGAAGGAGGTCGAGATGTAGTCACCGACCATGTATCCCTGCGACGTGTTGGCCAGCCAGCTCAGGCTCATCGATTCGCCGAGCTGGACCGGCTGGCTCCAGCTCACTCCGCCGTCGAGCGACGAGACGTAGCCGACGGAGAGGCGGCAGGTCGAGGTCGAGCACCGGGCGTTCGGGTAGTAGTAGTAGGTGAGGGCCAGATGGGCCGTGCTGCCGGACGTCGCCGGGTCGACCGCAAGGCCGGGGATGAAGTGGTCGACGCCACTGTTCTGCCTGTCGATCGGGATGCGGGTGACCGGCGACCAGGTGAGGCCGTCGGTGGTCGTGCTCATGACGATGTCGTTCGAGCGGCAGCCCCGGCGGAACCGGCAGTCCTGCCAGACCACGTACACCGTGCCGGCGGCATCGACCTCAGCCGACGGCAACGGGCCGGTCCGGAGGCCACCGGCCACCCGGTGGTCGACCACCTGCGCCACCAGGGTAGTGCGGCTCCAACTTTCACCGCCGTCGGTCGACCGGAAGGCGAGAATGGCGGTCTCGAAGGCGTTGGCGATGGGGACGATGACCGTCCCGTTGGGCTGGACGACAGGCTGGCCGCCCAGGCCGGTGCCGTTGTTGGCCGGGTGGAGCGCCGTCCCCCACGTCAGCCCGCCATCCGTCGAGGTGCTCATCTCGATGAGGTCGCCACGGGAGAAGTCGTCCCACTGGACGTAGCAGCGGCCGCGGAACGGGCTCGCAGCGTGGCTGTCGCAGACGATCCAGTTCTTGTCGAGGTTACCCCCGCTCTTGACGACCACCGGGCTGGCCCAGGTCAGTCCGCCGTCCTCCGAGCGGCTGACCAGGACGGCCACGCCGGTGACCGAGGGAGTCTCCATGAGCGCGAGCGTCGAGACCAACCAGACGTTGTGGGCGGCGTCGTAGGCGACGGCCGGGTCGCTGACGCGGTCGTAGGTGCCGCCGAGGAACTTGGTGATGCCGGGGAGGGCGCCTCTGGTCCAGGTAGCGCCGCCATTCGTCGAGGTCGCAAAGCCGATACCGGAGGCGCCGCCGTTGAAGAATCGCCCGAGCTGAAACGCCGAGACGATGGTCGAGCCGTGGGCAAAGGTATCGGGCTCGACCGCCGTCCTGTGCTGGCTGGTGCTGTTGGTAAACGAGTCCGCACCGACCTGGGTCAGCGCGACGACGGCCTCGGCACGCGTCGGGTTGAGCGGCATGGCCAGCAGGAGCGATGTGGCCAGGGCCAGCAGAATACGAAAGGACTGGGTGAACCAGGTGGGAAGCTGCATCGACAACCCCTTCGTGGCAGTATCGTGCCTGACGCTTTGCAACGGCCAGGCCAGATTCCTGCCTGAGGGATTGGCAATTCGATGACAGTTTCGTTACCTTGCCGCGCGCGTTACCGCACAGTCGCTCAGCCTCCCCGTCACGTTGTTCGCCGGCCATCGGCTGATCACGCGCAGTCCGTTTGCCTCCGCCGGCCATCAGGTGTACAATAACCATGTTATCAGATAGCCTGAGAGTGAGTATCCCCGCCCATGCCGCTTGTCCAACGGGAGCGAGACGCGCAGGACGTCCAGCCCACGCCGGCCCCGGCGGTCCCAGCGCACTCTGTCGCACCGGCCATTACGGCCAATGGAAAGCCATCCCTCCCCGGCGGTCTGGCCCGGGGCTTCAGCTCGCTGGCGATCCCCAATTTCCGTCTGCTCTGGTTCGGCACCCTCTTCGCGATGGCGGCCATGCAGATGGACATCGTCGCCCGGGCCTGGCTCGCCTACGACCTCTCCGGCTCGGCGCTAACCCTCGGCGTCGTCTCCTTCGCCCGGGCCCTGCCCACGCTGCTCCTCTCGCTCATCGGGGGCGTCGCCGCCGACCGGTTCGATAAACGCCGGCTCATCGTCGTCAGCCAGGCCAGCCTTGGCCTCATTGCGCTCGTCAACGCGGTGCTCGTCCACCTCGGCGTCGTCGAGGTCTGGCACCTGGCCGTGCTCGGCCTGCTCCAGGGCACCGTCTTCTCGTTCAACATGCCCGCCCGCCAGGCCTACGTCCCCGAGCTGGTCGGGGCCGATCAACTGCCCAACGCCCTCGCCGTGACGTCGACCGGCATGAACGCCAACCGGGTCCTGGCGCCCGTCATCGCCGGCATCCTGATCGCCTGGAATCCCGCCGTCGCCTTCTACGCCGTCGCCCTCCTCTACGGCGGCGCCGTCCTGACCATCCGGCGGCTCCCGCCCAGCGGCGCCGCCGTCACCAGGCGGAGCGGGATGCTGGCAGAGGTATTCGTCGGCTTGCGGTACATCTGGAGCCGCCCCGTGGTGCGCGCGCTGATGGGCATGGCCTTCATCCCGGTGCTGCTGGGGATGCCGTTCCAGCAGCTCCTCCCGATTTTCCAGGCCGACGTGCTCCACGTCGGGCCGCCCGAGCTGGGCGTGATGTATGCCGCCGTCGGCATCGGCTCGCTCGTCGGCTCACTGGCCATCGCCTATTTGTCCCACTCCTCGGGCAAGGGGCGGATCCAGCTCGCCGCCGGCGTCGGCTTCGGCGTGAGCCTGGTCTGCTTCGCCCTGTCCGGCGTCTACGCGCTCTCGGTCGCGCTGTTGCTCGTGGTGGGCTTGACCAGCCAGGGCTTCATGACGATCAACAGCACCCTGGTGCTGCTGAACACCGACCGCGAGGTCTATGGGCGGGTGATGAGCGTCTACCTGATGACGTGGTCCTTCGTCCCGCTCTCCATGCTGCCGATTGGCGCCCTCGTCGACCACGTCGGCGCGCCGGCGACCGTCGCCGCCGCCGGCGTCATGCTTGCCCTCCTGATCGCCGCCATCGGCGCGCGCTACCCGGCTTCCCCGAGCCCGACGGTTGCGCCTCGCCCGGCATGAAGTGGAACCTGGGCCGCTGGGCAAGCAGGCTGTATAATCGGAGAGAGACAGCATTTCCACCAGGAGGAACCCGATGGACTACTTGCCTGACATCTTCCAACAGTTCCAGCGCGACTATCCCGACGTCGCCCGCAGCTTTGTCAGCCTCTCCGATAGGCTCCACGAAGCCGGTCCACTGGACACGCGGTCGCGGCGGCTGGTCAAGCTCGGGATCGCCATCGGCGCGGAATCCGAGGGAGGGGTCCGTTCCCATGTCCGCAAGGCGCTCGACGAGGGGCTCTCGCCGGCCGAGATCGAGCACGCGATCCTGCTCAGCCTGACGACGGCGAGCTTCCCGGTGATGATCGCCGCCCTCAAGTGGGCGCGCGAGGTGCTGACGGCAGAAAGGGCCCGGTAGGCGGGGGATAGGGTTCAAGACTCGAGGTTCGAGGCTGGGGGTCCGTGGCCCCCCAGTGGTGCATCCGGCAAACCCGTGGGAGATCGGCTGGCCCGTCCATTGTCATGCTGAACTGGAGCGAACGAGTGATGAGTGATGGGCGAGATCGCCGTATTGTCATGAGTCCACTGAAAGAAGCCGGATCGCGCGTATCCGACTGGCGGAAACACTCG
>JACQGW010000089.1 GCA_016199325.1 Chloroflexota bacterium | reverse complement strand
GCGAAGCATCTCCCCGGCGCTGCCGGCGCTCCTGTGTCATGCTGAGCCGCAGCGAAGCATCTCCCCGGCGCTGCCGGCTCAAGCCGGGGGAGATGCTTCGCTGCGGCTCAGCATGACAGTCGGGCGCCCTCGCTGCGGCTCAGCATGACCGTCCGGTGCCCTCTTGGCGTCCTTGGCGTCTTGGCGGTTCGTCAGTCTGGCGACGTGCCGTGAAGTCAGCTACTGCGGGATCTGGATCGTCTGTCCGACGCGGATCAGGTCGGGGTCGGTGATGCCGTTGTAGGCGGCGAGGGTTTCGGCGGAGAGGCCGAAGCGGTCGGCGATGGAGCGGAGCGAATCGCCGGGCCGGACGACGTAGGGAATCGCCTTCGGTCTGGGCGTGGGCGTTGGCGGCGGGGGCGTGGCCGTCGGGCTCGGACTGGCGGTAGCCGTCGGCGTGGGCGTTGGCGTGCTCGTCGGCGAGGGACGAGGGGTGGCGGTCGGGGTGCTCGCCGGCGTGAGCGTTGCCGGTGCGGCCAGTCGGGTCGGCGCCGGCGTGGCTACCGCGCTGCTGCCGACGCCCATCAGGCCGGGGCCAAACTGAATTGCGCCGACGACGGCCGCGGCCAGCAGCGAGCCGCGGAACAGGCCCGACGAGACCAGGGCAGGCCGCGGGAGCGACAACCGGCGGCGCCGGCCGCCGCAGCGCAGACACGTTTCGTCGCCGTGGTCGGGGCAGAACACGGCCCGGCACCGGGGACACTGGCGCCAGGCGGGGCTGGCGCAGGTATAGCACTGGAACTCCACGGTGCGAAGTATAGCACCCTCGCGCGCCTCTGGCATGCGCGGGGCGTCATACGTCATGCGTCATACGTCATGCGTCATGGAAAATGGGTGACGGGCGCGATCCCTGCGTTTTCTTGGTGAGCAGTCCATGAGCCTTGCGGCTCACTACAGGCCCCTGAGAGATCATTTTCGTAGCAGCCGCTGCGAACGAGTGATGGGTGGGCTCCCCGTCCGTCATGCTGAGCCGCAGCGAAGCATCTCCCGGCCGTTACGGTTCGAGCCGGGGAGATGCTTCGCTATGGCTCAGCATGACGGACGGGGACGGGCAGCAGCGGCCGGGGAGATGCTTCGCTATGGCTCAGCATGACGGAAGGGGACGGCCAGCAGCGGCCGGGGAGATGCTTCGCTAAGGCTCAGCATGACGGACGGGGACGGGCAGCAGCGGCCGGGGGGATGCTTCGCTGCGGGTCAGCATGACGGACGGGGACGGCCAGCAGCGGCCGGGGGGATGCTTCGCTGCGGGTCAGCATGACGGACGGGGGGCGTCCGAATCCGTGAGTAGCTGCCGGATGCACCACGAGCGAATATCGACGCGCAGATCGCCGCTCCAGCTACCAACCCCAAACCCCCAAACCCCAAACCCCGTGGCGCGACGTTGCCGCGGACGGCGCCCTTGGGGTATCATGTTCCTGCCGAACGGCTGCCCGGCCGGGTGGAGGCCGACGGCGCTGAATAGCTTGACCAACGCGAGGGAGTGCTTGACCACCCTATCGATCTTCGACCCCGTCGCCGAGGAGCTGCTGAAAGTCGACGCCAACCTTCGGGTCGTGGCTCGGGTTGAGTTTCCTCTCCTTGCGCAGTTGCTGTCCCATATTCTCGACACCGGCGGCAAGCGGCTGCGGCCGGCGCTGACGCTGCTGGCGGGCAACCTGTTCACCTACCGCGAAGACCTCCTGCTCCTGATGGCCACGGGCGTCGAGCTGCTGCACACGGCCACGCTGGTCCACGACGATCTGGTGGACAACGCGCGCACCCGGCGCGGCACGGCGACCGTCAACAGCCACTGGAACAGCGCCACCGCCGTCCTGCTCGGAGACTACATCTTCGCGCAATCGGCCGAGTTCGTGGCGCGCACCGGGAACCTGCGCGTGATCCACCTGTTCGCCCAGACGCTGATGACGATCTGCGACGGCGAGCTGCGCCAGCTCTCCGCCGCCCGCACCTGGGAGCTGACCCGCGAGCACTACTATCAGCGGATCTACGCCAAGACGGCGGCGCTCTTTGCAACGGCGGCCACGTCCGGGGCGATCCTGAGCGATGCACCGGAGGCCGTCGTCCAGGCGATGGCTGAGTACGGTCGGTCGCTCGGCATGGCGTTTCAGATCGTCGACGACATCCTGGACTTCGTCGGCGAGACGGCGCAGCTCGGCAAGCCGGTCGGCAACGATCTCCTTCAGGGGACGGTCACGCTGCCGGCGCTGCTGCTGATGGAGCGCCACCCGAACGACAACCCGGTCCGCTCCATGTTCGAGAGCGACGGGCGTGAGCTGCACGTGGCGCGCGCCGTCGAGCAGATCCGCAACTCCGACCTCATCGACCAGGCGTACGGGATCGCCGCCCGGTTCTGCGCCGAGGCGCGCAGCGCGCTGGACATCCTGCCCGACGGCCGTGCCCGCCGCTCCCTCCGCGAGATCAGCGAGTACGTGATCGAACGGCGACGGTAGGGTCTCACCTATGGCCATCTCCATCCCGACCACCCCGGCGCTCCTGGCGCTCGATCCGGAGCGTGTCTCGGCCTCGTGCTGGAACGCCTTCGTCGCCGCCGCGCCCAACGGCCATCTCCTCCAGTCCTGGGAGTGGGGCGACGTCAAGGCCGGCTTCGGCTGGCAGGTCGAGCGGGTCGCCGTGGGGCGCGGCGGCGAGATCGTCGCCGCTGCCCAGGTGCTCTACCGGCCGACGCCCGTCGGCGCCATCGCCTACGTCGCGCGCGGCCCCGCCGTCGGCTTCGCCGACCGCGCGACGGCCGCCGCGCTGTTCGACGCCTTGCACGAGCAGGCACGGCGGCGCGGCGCCATCTTTCTGCGGATCGAGCCCCATGAGAGCGGCCCTCTGGACCTGGCCGACCTGGGCTTTGTCCGGACCGGGGAGTTCATTCAACCCCGCAGCACCTACCAGGTCGACGTGACGGCGGACCTGGCCGTGGTCCGAAGCCGGATGAAGGCCAAGACGCGGTACAACATCGGCCTGGCCGCCCGTCGAGGCGTGACCGTGCGCGCCGCCCTGGAATCGGACCTGCCGTCTTTCTACCGCGCGCTCCAGGTCACCAGCCGCCGGGACGGGTTTGCCATCCACAGCCTGGAGTACTACCGCCATGCCCTCCGGACGCTCGGCGGCCGGGCCGGGCTGCTCCTGGCCGAGCTCCAGGGCGACGTGCTGGGCGGCGTTTTTCTGGCGGCATTCGGCCGCGAGGCGATCTTCCTGTACGGCGCCTCGACCAACCGCCACCGCAACCTGATGCCCAACCACATCCTCCAGTGGGAGGCCATTCGCTGGGCTCAGGCGGGGGGGTGCGCGGTCTATGACCTCTGGGGCATCACCGACGGCTCGGTGCCCGATCCCTCCGATCCCCAGTCGGCCGGGGAGGAGACGGATCTGCGGGGCGTCGAACGGTTCAAGGCCGGCTTCGGCGGCCGGGCGGTGCGCTACGCCGGCGCCTACGACCACGTCTACGCGCCGGCGCGCGCGTTTCTCTGGCGGCAGCTCGCGCCGCGCCTGACGATCCTGCGCCGCCACCTGGTGCGTGCCTACTACGAGCGGGCCGCCGAGCGCCGGGTCCCCCGGCGGGAGACGCCGGCGACGGGAGAGCGCCGTGGACATCCGTGAGTGCTCCGACCGTGACGAATGGAACGGCGCCGTCGCGGCGCTTTCGACCGGGCACATTCTGCAGAGCTGGGAGTGGGGCGCCCTCAAAGGTCGCCTGGGATGGGAACCGGTCCGGCTCCTGTTCACGCGGGGCGGGCAGGTGGTCGCCGCGGCCTCGGTGCTGTTCCGGCGGGCGCGGCTGCCGGGGCTGGCGATGGCCTACGCGCCGAAAGGCCCCTGCGTCGACACCGCCGACCCGGCGACGCTGGGACAGGTGCTTACGAGCCTGGCCGACGTCGCGCGCCGGCGGGGCGCTGCCTTCCTGCGGATCGATCCGGATATCTCGCTGGAGCAGTCGGCCGCGCTGCGCGCCGTGGAAGGCGCCGGGTTCCGGCCGGCGCCCGAGCAGGTGCAGTACCGCAACACGATGATCGTCGACCTTCGGCCCTCCGTGGAGGAGCTGCGCAAGCGGCTGCGGCAGGATGCGAAGTACAACACGAACCTGGCCCGCCGGCGCGGCGTTGCCGTCGTCGAGGGCAGCGCCGACGACCTCCCGCTCTTTTACGACGTCTACCGCGAGACGAGCGAGCGCGACCACTTCCTGATCCGGCCCTACGCCTACTACGCCGACATCTGGCGCCACTTTCTGGATCGGGGGATGGCCCGAATCCTCTTCGCCCGGCACGAGGAGGACACGCTGGCCGGGGCGATCCTCCTGGTGCTGGGCGACCGCGTCTGGTACATGTACGGCGCAAGCCGGGGCCGCCACCGCCAGCTCAAACCGAACCACCTGCTCCAATGGGAGGCGATGCTCTGGGCGAAGGCGCAGGGCGCCGTCAGCTACGACATGTGGGGTCTGCCGAACGTCCTGGAGCCTGGCCAGCCGATGTGGGGCGTCGTCGAGTTCAAGCAGAGCTTCGGCGGCCAGATCTACCGCTGGATCGGCGCCTACGACTACGTCGTCCGCCCGCCCCTCTACGCGGCCGTGACGACGATCCTCCCCCGTTACCTCCACCTGCTCCGCCGCCTGCGCGGGCTGCCGTCGGCCGAGGCGGTGCCGGCGGGGACGTAGGGGGGAGGCAGCCCTCACCCCCGGCCCCTCTCCCGCCGCGCGGGAGAGGGGAGACGCTCTCCAGGCCGCCTGCGTGGCACGCTTCTTGCAAGCCCCTGGGCAAGTCGCACCCCGGGTCTCTGAACGAAGATTGAAGAAAGATTGAGGAGCTGAAGGAGGATACGGGCAATGATGTGGCTGAAGGCGTGTCCCAGGTGTCGTGGCGACCTTTTCATGGAGCGCAACGTCGGCGATTCCTACATGGTCTGCCTGCAGTGCGGGCACGTCCTCAACAAGGCCCAGGAAGATGCGGTCCGCGCGACGATGCAGTACCGCGGCGAGACGGCGGCGGCGTCCTCCATCGCCAACGCGGCTTGAGCTCGTTCACCTTCTTGTCTCGGTCTTCGAGAGACGACCGGGCGGCTTCACCGACGAGCACGAGTTACCTGTTGGCGCTTGCCGAGCACACGAGCCTACCGACGGACGGCGATGCTGCCGGCCGGAGCGCGGTGCTGCACGACGAGGTGCGGCGCTGCCGGACCATTCCCCAGCCTCGACGAGCGCCCGGATGGGGCGCCGCCGACTCAACGGCGAGTTGGCGGGCCTCCTCTTACCTCTTCCGAAACCATCGCCGTCCAACGTTGGACGGCGATGGTTGTGTACCCTGTACGCTTAGCGAACTCTTCCGCGCGCGGCGATCGTCCACCGGTCGACCACCTTCTCACCCTGAACCACGGCCATCTCGTCAAAGAGATTCACGACCGGACAGACGTGATTGGGAACGATCTCTACCTTCTGGCCGATCGACAGGGGATCGGGGCCACCCGTGAGCCGCAGCATGCCGTGCTCTTCGTTGGCGCGCTCGATCAGCCAGCCCTCGTGCCCTTTGACCAGCCCATATCCCCCGGCCGATCCGAGCCTGGCGACCATGTCGGAGCTCAGGCACTTCGTTCCGGCGTCGACGACGGCGCGATCGGGCGCCGCCGTGCTCACCACTGTCGCCAGCACCGCCGCCGCGCACTGATCCAGGCCAACGACCCCCAGGGACATCTGGGTCCGGTCGTTGAAGACGTACGTGCCCGGCCGGATCTCCGTGACACCCGGCACGGTGGCGATGAACCTGGCCGAGGGCGTCGCGCCGGTGCTGACGATCTGGACCTCGACGCCGTGCCGGCGCAGGTCGGCCGCCGTCTCGGCCATCGTTCGGCCAACGCGCTCGGCCCGCGCACGGAGGTCGTCGACGGACGTCGAGCCGTAGACGTCGCCCTCGTGGGTGTCGATGCCGCGCAGGCGCAGCCCCGGAAGGCGCTGGACTGCCTGGACAAGGGCGAGGAGGTCCGGGCCGGGCGCCACGCCCATGCGGTGCAGCCCGGCGTCGACGTCCACCAGCACGTCGACGCGGACGCCACGCTGGACCGCCGCCGCCGAGAGCGGCTCGGCAACGGCCAGACTGTCGAACGTGACCATCACCTTCGCCCGCTCCATCAGCGCCAGGAGCCGCTCGATCTTCTGCTCGCCGACGGGCGGAAAACAGACGAGGAACTCCTCGATGCCGTGGCCGGCAAGCACCTCGGCCTCGCCCAGCTTGGCCACCGTCACGCCCGTCGCGCCCGACGCGACCTGGAGGCGGGCAATCTCCGGCGTCTTGTGGGTCTTGGCGTGGGGGCGCAGCCCGACGCCCGCATGCCTCACCGTTTCGGCCATCTCCCTGATGTTGGCCTCCATTCGGTCGGCGTCGACGACGAGCGCGGGGGTCTCCAGATCCCACTTTAGCATGCGCGGCTCCTCCACCGTGGTTTGCGGTCGCTGGTTTCTGGTTTCTGGTTTGGAGCTCCGCCCCTGGCCTCAAGCTACGAGCCACGAACCAGAAACGAGCAACCAGAAACCCCGTCCCTGCTACCGGACGACGACGTTGACCAGCCGCCCCGGGACGTAGATGACTTTCTCGAGCTTTCGGCCGTCTACGTGCGCATGGACGCGGGGCGACGCCAGCGCCAGATGGCGGGCCTGCGCTTCGGTCAGATCGGCAGGCGCCACGATCCGGTCGCGGACTTTGCCGTTGACCTGGACGACGAGCGTGATCTCCTCGGCCTTCGCCAGCGCCTCGTCGTACGCCGGCCAGGTCTGGTCGTGGATGCTGTAGGGGTGGCCCGTCCGCGCCCACAGCTCCTCGGTCATGTGCGGTGCCGAGGGCGCCAGCAAGAGCAACAGCGCCTCGACGGCCCGGTCCCACGCCGGCGAGTTTGCGACCGGCGTCTCGCGCGCCCGGCGGAGGTAGTTGACGTACTCCATCAGCCCCGCCAGCATCGTGTTGAACCGGAACCGGCCGATGTCCTCGGTAACCCGCTGGATGGTCCGGTGCATCCAGCGCTGGAGCTCGCGCTCGTCGGCGGGCTCGACAGGCACGCCGGTGCGGGCGCGCTCGTGGGACTCCAGCACCAGCGTCCAGACGCGGTTCAGGAAGCTGAACATACCGTTGATGCCGGTGGAGCTCCAGCTCCCGCCTTGATCCCAGGGGCCGATGAACATCAGGAACGTCCGAACCGTATCGGCGCCCAGCTTCTCGACGTAGTCGTCCGGGTTGACGACGTTGCCCCGGGACTTGCTCATCTTCTCGTTGTCTTCGCCCAGGATGATGCCCTGGTTGAAGAGACGCGTGAAGGGCTCGCCGAAGTCGATGAGTCCAAGGTCGCGCACCACCTTCGTGAAGAAGCGGGCGTAGAGCAGGTGCATGGTCGCGTGCTCGACGCCACCGGTGTACTGGTCGACCGGACACCAGTAGCGCAGCTTCTCCGGATCGAACGGGCCGGCGGCGTACTGCGGGCTGGCGTACCGGAGCTGGTACCAGGACGAATCGACGAAGGTGTCCATCGTGTCGGTCTCGCGGTGGGCCGGCGAGCCGCAGTGCGGACACGGCACGTGGAGGAACGCCTCGTTGTGCTTCAGCGGCGATTCGCCGGTCGGCCGGAACTCGGCGTTCTCCGGCAGGACGACCGGCAGGTCCTCTTCGGGGACCGGGACGATCCCGCAGCGCTCGCAGTTGATCATCGGGATCGGCGTGCCCCACATCCGCTGGCGGCTGATCAGCCAGTCCCGCAGCCGATAGGTGATCTTGCGGTCGCCCCAGCCGTGCTCCCGAACGGAGTCGGCGACGGCGCGCTTGCCCTCCTCGCTGGGCGTCCCGTTGAACGGGCCGGAGCTCACCATCCTCCCGTGGCCGACGTACGCCTCGGGGAGCGGCTCGCCGTCCCAGCCGGGCGGCGCGATGACGACGGGGATCGGCAGCGCGTACTTCTGCGCGAAGACGAAGTCCCGCTCGTCGTGGGCGGGCACGGCCATGATGGCGCCGGTGCCGTAGCCCATCAGGACGTAGTCGGCGATGAAGATAGGCACGGGCTCGCCGGTGAAGCGGTGCATGGCGTACGCGCCGGTGAACACGCCGGTCTTCTCCTTGTCGACGGCCAGCCGCTCGATCTCGGTGCGCCGGCGCGCCTCCTCGACGTACGCGACGACCTCGGCGCGACGCTCCGGCGTCGTGATCTGCTCGACCAGCGGGTGCTCCGGCGCCAGGACCATGAACGTGACGCCGTAGATGGTATCAGGCCGCGTCGTGAAGAACTCGATCTCGGCCTCCTGGCCGGCCACCGGGAACGCCAGTTGGACGCCCTCGCTGCGCCCGATCCAGTTCCGCTGCATCGTCATGACGCGCTCGGGCCACTCGATGCCCTCGAACCGGAGCAGCTCCTCGGCGTAGTTCGTGATCCGGAAGAACCACTGGGCCAGGTCGCGCTTGGTCACGAGGGACTCGCAGCGCTCACACCGCCCGTCGGCGACCTGCTCGTTCGCCAGGACCGTCTGACAGCCGGGGCACCAGTTGGCGGGCGCCCTGGTGCGGTAGGCCAGGCCGGCCTTGAGGAACTGGAGGAAGAGCCACTGGTTCCAGGTATAGTAGTCCGGCAGGCAGGTGACGACCTCCCGATCCCAGGGGTAGATGGCGCCGAGCGTCCGGAGCTGGCCGCGCATGCGCTCGACATTCCGCATCGTCCAGGTGAACGGGTGAATGCCGTGCTTGATGGCCGCGTTCTCGGCGGGTAGGCCGAAGGCGTCGAACCCCATCGGGTGCAGGACGTTGTAGCCGAGCATCCGGCGGAACCGGGCGGCGGTGTCCGACGGCGCCATCGCGTACCAGTGGCCGATGTGGAGGTCGCCGGACGTGTAGGGGAACATCGTCAGCGCGTACCACTTCGGCCTGTCGGACGCCTCGGAGACCTGATAGAGCCCGCCGGCAGCCCACCGCTCCTGCCACTTCTTCTCGATCGTCTTCGGGTCATATCGCTCGATCATGGCCCCTCCTTGGGGGAGAAAACTGAACAACCCCTCATCCCGCTCAGGGACGAAGGGTTGCTCCGTCGATGGAGACAAGATCTACCTGTGTTCGCTATTATACTGTCCTGGCAGTCGGTTCAGCAAGCGACGGCGGCAGGAGGGGGCATGACCGAGCTCATCTGGGCCGGCAAATACGACGCCGAGGGCCACCGGGTCGGCCCCTGGCGTGGCTCGCTGCCGTTCGAGACCGTCGAGACCGCCGGAGGGCGCCGTCTGCCCGGTCCATCTCCGGCGGCGCCCTCGGATAGCTCCGAGGGGTCGCCGTCCGCCAGCGCGCCGGCCTGGCGCAACCGCTTGATCTGGGGCGACCGGCAGCTCGTCCTCCCGGCGCTGCTGGACGAGATCTCCGGCCAGGTCGACCTCATCTACGTCGACCCGCCGTTCGGCACCGGCGCCGACTTCCCGTTCCACGCTCGTATTGCCGGTGCCGGGCCGGCGCAGGTCCCCGGCGTGGTCGAGCAGACGGCCTTCCGAGACCGCTGGGGCAGTGGCCTCGACGGCTACCTCCAGTGGTTCTCCGAGACGGCGGTGCTGCTCCGTGAGCTGCTCAAGACGACGGGGACGCTCTACGTCCATCTCGGCATCCAGGTCAGCCACTACTGCAAGGCGGTCCTCGACGAGGTCTTCGGGGCCGACAACTTCGTCACCGAGGTCATCTGGTCCTACGGAACGCCGTCGGGCGGCCGGGCGGCCGGCAACAAGATCGTCAAGGCGCACGAATACCTGCTGGTCTACGCAAAGAGCTACGGCGCCCACCGGTACAACAGGACGTTCCTCCCATACTCGGCCAAGTACGTGCAGGAGCGGTTCACCTTCGTCGACGAGGCGGGCAGGCGGTATCGGACGCGCGGGCGGCCCGGCGGCGTGGTGGAGCGGCAGTACCTGGAGGAGAGCAAGGGGGTGCCGCTCTCGACGGTCTGGAGCGATGTGAAGCAGACGTATGCGATGCACCTGGCCCGGCGCGCGCGGGAGGAGACGGGCTACCCCACCCAGAAGCCCGAAGCCCTGATCGAGCGGATCGTCGGCGCCTCCTCCGGCGAAGGCGACCTCGTGCTGGACTGCTTCGTCGGCTCCGGCACGACGGCCGTGGCCGCCGAGCGACTCGGCCGGCGCTGGATCGCCGCGGACCTCAGCCGCTTCGCCATCCACACGACCCGAAAGCGTCTGCTGAGCCTGGAAAGCGTCAGGCCGTTCGTGGTGCAGCGTCTGAGCCCGGCGGCCCGGCGGGTGTGGTGGGGGGAGGGGGACCTCACCCCCCGGCCCCCTCTCCGTCCGCGGAGAGGGGGGGAAGGCGGAGCGGAGGGGGACCTCACCCCCCGGCCCCCTCTCCGTCCGCGGAGAGGGGGGGAAGGCGGAGCGGAGGGGGACCTCACCCCCCGGCCCCCTCTCCGTCCG
>JACQGW010000083.1 GCA_016199325.1 Chloroflexota bacterium | reverse complement strand
GTCTCCCCCCCCCCCGGCCGGGAAGGGGGCCGGGGGGGTTAGGTTTCTCGCCCCTCGTCTCCCCCTTCCCGGGCAGGGAAGGGGGCCGGGGGGTTAGGTTTCCCTCGCACCGCGCTGGCGATTGCCTGCCGGAACGCGGCGAGGGTCACCGGCTTGGCAACAACACAATCGACCCCTTCCGGACGCTCGCCGGTCGCCTCCATCAGTTTGCCGAAGCCGGTTAGCAGGATGACGGGCGTCCTGGGCGAGAGCTGTTTGACGGCGGCGGCCAGTTGTTCGCCGTTCATCCTCGGCATCGCCTGGTCCGCCACCACCAGGTCAAAGCGCCCAGCCTGGAACTGCATCAGCCCCTGATAGCCGTCGATGGCCGTCTCGACGGCATGGCCATCCATCGCCAGGTACTCGGCGACGACGGTGCGCACCTGCGGCTCGTCGTCGACGACCAGGACACGGAGCGCAGGCGATCGGGCAAGCTCCACCGGGCTCTCCCTTGCTGGCTGCTGCACCGCCAGGCGAGGCAGGCGCACGATGAATGTGGTTCCTTTGCCCACCTCACTCTCGATGGCGATCCTCCCCTCGTGCCGGCGGACGATGCCGTACGTCATCGCCAATCCCAGACCGGTCCCGCGTTCACCTTTCGTCGTGAAGAACGGTTCCAGACAGCGTCGGCGGACCTCTTCGGTCATCCCGATCCCGGTGTCGCGGACCTCGAGGACGGCGTCCTCGCCATCGGCATAGGTTCGTACGGTGAGGGTGCCGCCCTCCGGCATCGCGTCGACGGCGTTGAAGATCACGTTGGTCAACGCCTCACGTAGCTCGGCATCGCGGCCGGGGACGAGTGGAACCGGTTGCAGATCGATGTGGACGTCGATGGTGATGCCTCGCGCCTGGGTCTGGTCTTTCCACCGGGGCTGAGTAAGCTTGACGACCTGCTCGACGAGGGGGTAGAGGTCGACGGGCTCGAACGCTTCAGTATCGTCACGGGCCCGATAGAACTCCCGCAGGCGGCTCACCACGGTCGCGGCGTCGGTGGCTCCGGCCCGCATCAGCTCCAGGTAACTCTTCACCTTCTCTTTGTCGTTCAGATCGTCCGGACGCATGAGCAACAGCTCGCTGAAGCCCAGGATCGGCGCCAGCGCGTTGTTGAAGTCGTGGGCGATGCCGCTGGCCATCTCGCCCAGCGCGTGCAGACGCTCCTGCTCGACGAGCTGCCGCTGGGCTTGCCGGAGATGGACGATCCCGTCCTGGACCTCATGGTAGAGCCGGGCGTTCTCAATAGCCAGGGCCGCCCGGTCGGCCAGGTCCTGGAGGAGCTCCTGGTCGGCAAAGGTATACGGCATCCCGGGCTGATCGCGCGACACGCCGAGCACCCCAATCACGACACCGCGGGCACGCAGTGGGACGATCAGAACGCTGTGGATGCCGGGCATCCCGGCAGCTTCGAGATGTTGCCATTTCTCTGGTCCGAGCGCGGCACGGATTTGCTCCGGGGGAACCACCGGCACAAGCAACGGCAGGCCTGTCCGAATGACCTCGGCAAAGGGCCCTTCGTCGACGCGATCCTGTAGAGCTGTCCAGATCTCATGCAAGGCAGCGAGCGTTTCCTGGTTGGGATGATACAGAGCGGTCGGGTCGAGCCACTGCCCATCGACCGACCGGAGGTGGACGAGGCAGGCGTCGCCGATCAATTCGGCGGTGCGCCTCGCCACGACGTCCAGGACGGACTGGAGCTCCGGACTCGCCTCGCCGAACGCCCGCGAGGCCTCAGCCAGGAGTGTCGCACGCCTGCCTGTCGCCTCGGCCTCGACGCGGGCCAACTGCTCGCGCATGAGCTGGGCACGCTCCTGCTCCGCTCGCTTGCGATCGGCGATGTCCTGGATCACGCTCATGACCAGGACGCCGCCCTCGGTTTGGACCAGGCTGTGGTTGATCTCGATCGGGAACTCGCTGCCGTCCTTCCGGCAGGCGGTGGGCTCGAGCCCTTCCCTGAATCGGCCAGGGCCAGGGTCGGAGAGGTACTTCGCCCGATGCTCGACGTGCACGCCGCGAAAGCGCTCGGGCACCAGCATTTCGACGGATCGGCCGAGCAGCTCAGTCCGGTCATAGCCGAAGAGTTGCGCTCCTTGCGCGTTGACCAGGGCGATCTTGCCGTCCCCGTCGACGATCACAATAGCGCCGGGGGCCGCTTCAAAGAGGGTGCGAAACTTTGTCTCGGCAGTCCTATGCTCGGCGACCTCTCGCTGGAGGGCCTCGTTCGCCATCTCCAGCGCGGCCGTCCGCTCGGCGACGCGCTGCTCCAGGAGTCGGTTGGCCTCTTCCAGCTCGGCGACCTTCTGCTCGAGCTTGGTTGCCAATCGCTCGGTGTATCCCCTGATAAATGCTTCAGCGTCGCGGGCAGCCAGCGGCACGCCGGCTGTGTGGCCCGCTGCCAGGACCTCGCGCACGACGCCGACCAGCTCGGCCGAATCGGTCGGTTTCACGACGAAACGGGTCGCGCCCAGCCGGAGAGCGAACTCCCGATCCCCGTCGTCCAGAAAAGTGACGGTATAGAGGACGATCGGCATCCCTCCGAGCACCGGGTCGCGGCGGACCTCGCGGCAGAGGGCAAAGCCGTCCATGACCGGCATCAGGACGTCCGACACCAGCACGTCGGGCCGCCAGCGGCGGGCCGTCTCCATCACCTCGCGACCGTCTCTTGCCAGCCGGACGCGGAAATCGGCCGCTTCCAGCGCCTGCACAAACCGCTGTGCCTGCGTCGGGCTGTCCTCGGCCAGGAGAACCAGGGCTCGCGTCCGTTGTCCGATCATGCTACGCGCTCCTTCCAGCGTTCGTCCATCACGTGGCCGCGGCCGGCGACTCGTCCAGCGCCAGGAGACTGCGAAGGGCCGGGCCGATGGCGCCGAGCGGCAGGACGTGGCCGACCGCGCCGGCGGCGAGCGCCGCGCGGGGCATGCCGTAGACGACGGAAGTCGCCTCATCCTGCGCGATGGTCACCCCGCCGGACGCCCGCAGCGCCGCCAGCCCGGCCACGCCGTCGTCGCCCATGCCCGTCAGGATAACCCCGGCCGCCGTGGCGCCGTAGCACTCGGCGGCCGACTCGAACAGCACGCTGGCCGAGGGGCGGAAGCCGCGCAGCGGCGGCGCCTTGCTGAGGCCGAGCCTGCCGGACCGGGTGACGAGCAGGTGATAGCCGTCGGGCGCGAGGTACACGGTATTGCCCACCGGCTGGTCGCCGTGTGTCGCCAGGTGGACCCGCTGCGGACAGGTCGACGCCAACCAGTCGGCCATGCCGGGCATGAACCCCGGCGCCATATGCTGGACGGCGAGGATCGGCACGCCGACATCGCTCCCGAGCGATTGCAGCACCGTCTGGATCGCCTGGGGCCCGCCGGTCGAGGCGGCGAGCAGGATCGCCCGGAGCGGCGCGCGCCTGGGGAGCGACCGTTCGCCCGGCGCTTTCGGCGCACTCGGCGCCGGGCCGTCGACCCGGCCGGTTGCCCAGCGGCGAACGACCTTCACCTCCGCCATCAGCCGAACCGTCGAGAGCAGCTCTCGGGCGGCCGCGGCGTGGCGTGGATCGCCCGGCCCCGGCGGCTTGTCGGCCACCGCCAGCGCGCCGGCCTGGAGCGCCGCAAAGGCCAGGTCCACCGCCGTTCGATTGATGCTCGCGCTGACGACGACGATGGGCGTCGGCGTCTCCGCCATGATGCGCCGGGTCGCGGCAACCCCATCCAGACGCGGCATGTGCACGTCCATCGTGATGACGTTCGGCCTCAGGCGCGCCGCCAGCGCCACCGCCTGCTCGCCATCCCGGGCGGTTCCCACCACCTCGAAGGAGCCCTCGGCCACGAGCAGCCGGACCAGCAGCTCCCGCGCCGACGCCGAATCATCCACGACCAGCACCCGAATCTGCTCAGCCGTCATGCGTCACCCGTCATGCGTCATACGTCATGCGTCATGCGTCATACGTCATGCGTCACCCGTCACTCGTCATACGTCATGCGTCACTCGTCATCCGTCACCCGTCATCCGTCATCCGTCACTCATCACCCGTCACGCGTCACCCGTTATCCGTCATCCGTCACTTATGACGCATGACGCATGACGCATGACGCATCACTCCGTCATCTCCCGGATCGTCCGCAGCAGGTAGTCCTGGTCGAAGGCGCCCTTGACGATGTAGGCGTCGGCGCCAACCTGGAGACCGCGCTCCCGATCCTCCGGCGAGTCGAGGGCCGTCACCAGGATCACCGGCAGGTCCCGCAGCTTCGGATCGGCACGCACTTTGGCCGTCAGGGCGATGCCGTCGAGCACCGGCATGTTGACGTCGCTGACCAGGACGTCGCAGCCGCGCTCCTGGAGGATCGACAGCGCCTCGGCGCCGTCGCCGGCCACCTCGACCTCGTAGCCGGCGGCTTCGAGGATGTGGCGCTCCAGCGTCCGGGTCGTCAGCGAATCCTCGACGACGAGGACGCGCAGGCGCCGCGGCGCCGCCTCGGCCGGCCGAGGGGTCGCCGCGGCTGCGCCCGCCCTCGACGCCGTGTGCATCAGATCCGCGGCGTTCAGGATCGGCACCACCCGGCCCGATCCCAGGATCGTCGCGGCGGCGATGTAGCGCAGGCGCAGAAGCGGATAGCCCAGCGGCTTGACCACGATCTCCTGTTCGCCGACGACGCGGTCCACGGCCAGGGCAATCCGTTGGGTGCCAACCCGGATGAGCGCCAGCGTTTTCGCCGTGCCCCCGTTCTTCTGTGTGCCGACGTGTCGGTCGAGGAGGGAGGCCAGGGACGCCACGAGGATCGCGGCCCCGTCGTGCTCCAGGGTCGGCCGGCCGCCCACACCGCCGAGGTGCTCAGGTCGGAGGACGCGCTCGACCACCGCCGTCGGCAGCGCGTAGAGCGCTCCGGCCGCTTCCACCAGGACCGCGCGCGTCGTCGCCAGCGTCAGCGGCAGGACGATGGCAAAGCGGGTTCCCCGCCCCGGCGCCGTCCTGACGTCGACTCGCCCGCCGAGACGCTCGGCGTTGCGCGCGACGACGTCGAGGCCAATACCCCGCCCGGACAGCTCGCTCACGTCACGGCGGGTGGACAGCCCCGGGAGGAACACGAGCCGTGCCACGTCGTCCGCGGCCATCGAGGCGAGCGTGGCCGGCGGAATCAGCCCGCGCTCGCCGGCTGCTCGCCGGATGGCTTCGACGTCGACGCCGGCGCCGTCGTCCTCGACCTCGATCGCGATGGTCCCACCTCGCTGGGCCACCGTCACGGCGACGGTGCCGACGGACGCCTTGCCCAGTCGTTGCCGTTCGGCCGGCGGCTCGACGCCGTGGTCGACGGCGTTGCGCAGCAGGTGCAGCAGCGGGTCTCTCATCTCTTCGAGGACGTGCCGGTCGAGCTCGGTATCACCGCCGGCCAGTACGAGTCGAGCCTCCTTGCCCAGGCTGCGCGCCAGGTCGCGCAGCGCCCGCTCGAGCCCGTCGGCAAGCCCCCCGAAGGGGACCATGCGCATGCTCTTGACCTCAGCCTGGAGGTCGGCGGCGAGCGCGCTGAGCTGGCCGGCCGGGTCGGCGATCCGAGCCTGAAGGATGGCGAGGCCACTGCCGAGCACGGCAAGGTCCCGCTCGTTCCGCTCCAGGAAGCGGACGATCAGGCGCAAGCTCGCGCTCACCGCTGTGGCTTCGCGCCCGAGCTGGCGCAGGCGCGGCCGCACCTTGCGCCAATCGCGCTGCCAGACCTCGACGGCGCGGCGGAGCTCGGCGAGCTCTGCCAGCCCCTCGGCGATGGCAAGCTGTGGCACCACCAGCTCGCCGAGCTGCTCGAGCAGGCGGTCCAGTCGCGCGGCCGGCAGCCGGATGGTCTCTCCGGCGGGCGCTTCCGCGCGTGGCGCCGCCGGTTCGCGCGGCCCCGTCGGCGCGGGCACGCTGGGCGCCGGTGGCTGCTGAACCGGCGTCACGGCCGGAGCCGGCGATTGGCCGGTTTGGACTGCGCCGAGCTGGTGGAGCAGGCGCTCCACGTCGGGCGGGCGTGGCGACGCTTCGCCGCGCTCGTCGAAGAGATTCGCCAGCGTATCGACCGTGGCGTACAGCAGGTCGAACAGCTCGGGGGAGAGGTCGGCCTGCTCCGCTCTGACGGCCGCCAGCGCTCCCTCGATGCCGTGCGCCAGCGCCTCGATGGAGCCGTGCGCCACCGCGCGCGCCGCGCCCTTGAGGCTGTGGGCCGCCCGGAAGGCTTCGTCGAGCAACTGCGCTTGCTCGGCCGGAGGCGGCTCCTTCTCCAGGCCCAGGAACGCGCGGGTGAGTGTCTGGCGGTGCTCTTCCAGCTCGGCCGCGAACGTCGCCAGCAGCTCGGCGCGCGCCCGCGCGTCCAGCGTCACGGCAGCCTGCCCACGCGGCCGTCGAGCTTGTAGCGGCCGACGAGATCCGTCAGCCGCTGCGCGAGCAAATTGATGTTCTCGGCGGCCTTCTGGAGCTGGCGGGTGCCGGCGGCGGTCTCCGTCGTCGCCTGGTTGATGTTGGCCATGGCCGTGGCGATCTGGTCCATGCCGACGCCCTGCTGGCCGGCCGCGGCAACGATCTGCTGGGCAGCCTCGGCGGACTCGCGAATCGTCTCGGCGAGCTTGCGAATCGCCTGGCCGGCCTGCTCGACCAGCTTCGCCCCCTCTTCGGCGTCCTTCGTCCCCTGCTCGGTCGCGAGCACGGCCGCATTGGTCGCCCGCTGGATGTCCGTCAGGATCGTCCGCACCTGGACCGTCGCCGCCTTGGAGCGCTCGGCCAGGCTACGCACCTCCTGCGCGACCACGGCGAAGCCGCGCCCCTGCTCGCCGGCCCGCGAGGCTTCGATGGCCGCATTCACGGCCAGCAGGTTCGACTGATCGGCCAGGTCGTCGACGGTCGTCGTGATCTCGCCGATCTGCTGGGTTTGCTCGGAGAGCGCCAGGATCTGCTCGGCGATGGCCTCGACTCGGGCCCGGATCTCCTGCATCCTGGCGACCGTCGTCTCGACGGTCCCGAGCCCCTGCGCCACAACCTCCGTCGCGCGCTGGGACATCGCCGCGACGGCATGAGCCTTCTGGACGGCCTGCTGAGCGGCCATGCGCGCCTCTTCTATGGTCGCCGTCGTCTGATTGACGGCTGCTGCCTGTTCGGTCGTGCTCGACCCCTGCTGGGTGATGGAGGTCAGGATCTCGCTCGTCGCGCCGGCGAGGCTCTGCGCGCCGTCACGAATCTCGGCGGTCAGCTCGCGCAGCCCCGCAACCATGCGATTGAACGCCTCGCCCAGGTCGCCGACCTCGTCGCGGGTCCGGACGGTGACCGTCCGCGTCAGGTCCCCGGCGGCGATCAGGCCGGCCGTTTCCGCCGTCGTCCGCAGCCCGTGGCCGATGGTGCGCGCGAGCCAGAGGCCGACGCCGACGCCGACGAGTGAGGCGAAGAGGAGCAGCGCGATGGTCAGGTTCCGGGCCTGCTCATACGTCCGCGCAGCGTCGGCCGCCGCCTCCGCCGCGCTGGCGCTCTGGAACTGGGTGAACCGGTCGAGCAGGTCGTCGACCGCCCGGTACCGCTCCCGCAGCGTGGTCTGGATCAGCCGATTGGCCTCCGCCGCGTTCCCCGCCTGCGCCGCGGCGACTGCCTGGTCAGACAGCGGCTTGTACTGGCCCCAGGCAGCTTCAACCTGGTTGAGCAGGCTGCGGCCCTCAGCATTGGAGACGAGGGGCTGAAGCTGGCCGAGCGCTTTCTTGAACGCCGTCTCCCACTCCTGTCGCGCCGCCAGATCGCTCGCGCGCTCCGCAGCGTCGGTCGCCGTCACCGCCAGGATCGTTCTGGTCCGAAAGCGTGCCGCCGCGATGCGAGCGTCGTCCCCAAACTCCGCCGTCTTGACCTCCACGGCGTACATCCTTGCCGCCAGCTCGCTCAGGAAAGCGAGGTTGGCGATCGCGAGGACCCCGACGACGGCGTACAGCAGGAGCACCAGCCCCAGGCCGCCGAGCAGCTTGGCGCCAACGGAAATGCGCATCCTCTGACCTCCTGGTTGTCAGCTTCCAGCCACCACATCTTCCTGTACGAGCAAGCGCGGGCTAGCCAGCAAGGCTTCGGCGTCGAGGGCGACGGTCAGGTCCGGCGTGACGCCCCGCACATAGGCGGAGTCGAGCCCGGCCGGCGCTCCAGCCGGGAGCTCCCCCAGATCGCCGGCCCGCAGCCAGCGAACGACCGGGCGGTCGGTGGATAGCACGCCGATGTCGCCCGCTCGACCGGCCAGGAGCAGCAGGGTCTGAGCGGCCGCGCCGGTCGCCGGCACGCCGAAGATCGGGCGAAGGTCGAGGACCGGCACCACTCGGCCGCGGACGTTGATCAGGCCGGCGACGAAGGCCGGGGCTCCCGGCAGCGGCGTCAGGCCCTCCAGCAGCCGGACTTCCCGGACCTGGACGCTCGGGAACGCGTAGCGCTCATCGCCGAGGGCGAAGACGAGCGCCTCGAAGGCATCCGCGGGCTGCTCGGCGGCCGGCGGGCGTGCGAGGATCTCGGCGCGGCGGGCGAAGATCGCCTCTCTCTCCTCGTCGGCGGGCTCGGCACGGCCGATGGCCGCAGCAGCCGCTGCCAGTCGCTCCCGGGCGGCCTGCCAATCAAGCCCGCCACCCCTCTGCCGGCGGCTCCCCGCTGCGCTATCAGTTCGCGCCTTCACGCCGTCCGACCTCCAGATCGTCGAGCGCCGCCAGCGCGCTCGCCAGCACGTCGCCCAGCCGGCCGACGGTCAGCCCCTCTTCCACCAGCACCAGCTCGTCGGCGGCCCGCCCCGCCAACAGCCGCTGCGACCGCAGCAGCGCCCGTCTCGCCTGATCCAGTCGCCCGGCGCGCCGATAGAACGAGGCGACGGCCAGGTGCGCCGGCACGAAGGTGCCGTCGGCGTACAGCGACTGGCGAAACGCCGCCAGCGCCTCCTCACCGCGGCCCTGCGCCTCCCGAAGGAGGCCGAGCAGGTAGTACGGCTCCGGCCGGAGCTTTGCCAGGGCGATCGCCTGCCGGCAGCGCACCTCGGCCTCCGCCAGATCACCCCGGTCGGCGCCGGCCCGCGCCGCCAGCCAGGCTTCCCGCCAATCAGGGATCGGTTCGCCAGAACCCGTCGTGTCCCCTACGGCCGAAGCCGACTCGGCCGCAGCGGATCGGAGAGAATCGCTGTCAACGGATTCAGGGAACGGATTGAACGGATGGCCGTCCCGCTGGTGAGTGCCCATTCCCCGTGAGTGCCCTGCCGGGCGTGAGCGATTGTCCAGGAGGGCAACGAGATCGATAGCCCTGGCTCCCGGCGCCACGACAGGCTGGCCGGCTGAATGGAACGCCGGCGCCACCGGCAGCGCAAGCTCGTGCTCGACGCGCCGATAGAAGACCGCCTCGGCCGTCGCGTGTCTTTCAAAGCCGACGAGCGGTGCCGGCACCGGATCGGATGGGCCGAGGGCAAGCCAGCCGGCCGGCGCCAGCGCGGCGCGGAATCGCTGGACGATCGGGTCCACCAGCTCAGGGGCGAGGTACATGAGCACGTTGCGGCAGAGGATCAGGTCGAGATCCAGCGTGCCGCCCGCGGCCGAGGGGTAGCTCTCCTCGACGAGGTTAAGAGGCGCAAAGTGGACCAGCCGGTGCAGCTCGGGCCGGATCCGGAATCGCGCGCCGACCCGCTCAAAATAGGCCGTCTTGAAACACTCGTCGGCCGCGCGGAACGACCAGTCGCCGTACAGGCCGGCCCTGGCGCGTGCCAGGAAGCTCCGATTCAGATCGGTTGCCAGGACGCTGACCTGCCAGCCGTCCTGAGCCGGCAGCAGCCGCCGGAGGAGGATGGCAAGCGTATAGGCCTCCTCGCCGGTCGCGCAGCCGGCGCACCAGCACCGGAGCCGTCGGATCGCCCGGCGCCGCTCGACGATCGCCGGGAGCACCTCGCGCTCGATCGCCTCGAAGAACGGGTGATCGCGGAAGAAGTAGGTTTCGCCCACCGTCAGCGCCTCGATCAGGTGGTCGAGCGTTGGCCGCTCCAGCGGACTTGCCAGACGCGCGAGGTAGTCGTCCCAGGTCAAACAGCCGGAATCGGCGAAGACCCGCGCCACCTTGGCGGCGAGCTCGGCACAGCGCCAGCGGGAAAAGTGCAGCCCGCTGCGCGCCTCGACCAGCTCGGCCACGGCCGCAAGCGTTGCCGGCGGCACCGCCTCCGTCTCAACCCTCATGGGGCACCTGCCAGCCCTCGACGACGCCCGACAGGAACGTCGCGACCTCGGCCCCGCAGATCGCGTCGGCGTCGAGCACGGCCACTGCACCGGCCGGCGTTTCGATCAACTGCCGGATGAGCCGGCCAGGGGGTGTTTGCAGGTTCCGGCCTTCCGCCACGTTCGCCGACGTCAGGCCGTGGACTGCATCGACCAGGAGCCCGACCGTGGTGGAGCCGACCCGCGCGACGACGATGCGGTGGCCAACGGCAGGAACAGCCGGCGGCAAGCCGAGGCGTTGCCGGAGATCCAGGATGGGCAGCAATGCACCCCGCAGGCGAAGGATGCCGGCAACTGCGGGGGGTGCGCCCGGCAGCCGAGTCAGGGCTGCCCGCGGCAGCACCTCACGCACGTGGGAGATCGCCAGGGCATAGCGCTGCCCGATCAGCTCGAAGACGAGAAGCGGAACGGTATCTCGAGACCAGTCGGCGCGCACGTCGCCACCCACAAGAAGTCACCCGTTTTTGCGGCACTCCGCGCTCCGGCGCTGTGAGGATCTGTAAGGACATAGTAGCATAGCCAGTCTGCTTCGACAACAGTCGTGGGGAAGATGTGAGGGTTCGTAGTTGGCGCTT
>JACQGW010000087.1 GCA_016199325.1 Chloroflexota bacterium | reverse complement strand
GTTCAAGGGCACCGGCAACATGGAGCTGCACCTGGACCGGAAACTGGCCGAGCGGCGAGTCTTCCCGGCCATGGACATCAACCGGAGCGGCACCCGCCGCGAGGAGCTGCTCCTGGACGAAACCACGCTGCGGCAGGTCTGGCTGGTCCGCCGGATGGTCCAGATGATCGCCTCCAATTCGCCGAACCCCAGTGAGGCGACAGAGCGATTGCTCGAACGTCTAAGTAAGACGTCCAGCAATCGCGAGTTCCTGTCGACCCTGACCCGGGAAATGTGACGGCCGCAGCCGGGGAGGCACGGGCATGAAACACCGCTCGGATTCAGCCGGGCAGGGCCTCGTCGAATACGCGCTGATCCTCATCTTCGTCGGGATGATGATCATCGTGATGGTCAACCTTGCCGGACCCGGCGTTGGTCAGATGTTCAGCTCGCTCACCGCCGCGATCTAGGAGCATGCCACGCTGATCCTGCCTGATGGATGCGGCTTGCCGACTTCATGCGTCATTACGTCAGATTTCGATGAGCGCCACCCATCCATATCACTGTGGTGCTCCACTAATTGCGTGAGAATCCGCTCCCCAGACAGCCTCCGACCGCACACTCGCCGGACCCGGGGCACGCGGCATCGGTGAGGCAGCTCGGCGCCGGATAGCTCGGCGCTCGGCCTTTCACGATGATGCCGACCGCCTGGAACACCTTCCGAGGCTCGGGCGCGCCGCAGGTGGGGCAGGGCGGCGCCGCCTCGGCGTAGCCATGGCGCGCTTCGAAGAGGTGGCCGCAACTGGCGCAGCGATACTCGTAGGCAGGCATGTGCTGTTCTACTCCTTGGTGATCTTGGCGTCTTGGCGGTTCGTTCTCTCTCGGCACCGCTCTGGCTAACTCTGTGGCAGCGCAAACCTGCGCCAATCCGGGAGATGCGTCTCGTAGGCGGCGATGCGGTCCTCGTGTTGGAGCGTCAGGCCGACGTCGTCCAGGCCGTTGAGCAGGCAGAAGCGCCGAAAGGCGTCCACTTCAAAGGGCGCCGAGAAGCCGCCGTCGTCCTCGACCACACAGCGATCCAGATCGACCGTCAGGTGGTAGCCGGCCGCCGCTCTGGCTCGGCCAATCAGCAGGCCGACGGCCTCCTCGGGCAGCCGCACCGGCAGGAGCCCGTTCTTGAAGCAGTTGTTGTAGAAGATGTCGGCGAACGACGGCGCCACGATGGCCCGGAAGCCGTATTCGCCCAGCGCCCACGGCGCGTGCTCGCGCGACGAGCCGCAGCCGAAGTTCTTGCCGCTCAGGAGAACGGTCGCTCCCTGGTAGGCCGGCTGGTTCAGCACGAACGCCGGATTCGGCGAGCCGTCCTCCAGAAAGCGCCAGTCGAAGAAGAGGAACTGGCCGTAGCCGGTGCGCTCGATCCGCTTCAGGAACTGCTTCGGGATGATCTGGTCGGTATCGACGTTGACGCGGTCCAGCGGGGCAGCGATCCCCCGCAGTCGAACGAACGGTTCCATGCTCTACTCCCACTGACGGACGTCGACGAAGTGGCCGGCAATGGCGGCCGCGGCGGCCATCGCCGGGCTACAGAGGTGGGTCCGGCCGCCCTTGCCCTGCCGCCCCTCGAAGTTCCGGTTCGACGTGGCGGCGCAGCGCTCTCCGGGCTGGAGGATGTCGGGGTTCATGCCCAGACACATCGAGCAGCTCGCCTCCCGCCAGTCGAAACCCGCCTCCTTGAGGACCCGGTCGAGCCCCTCGGCCTCGGCCTGCCGCTTGACCGCCGCCGAGCCGGGGACGACCATCGCGTAGACGCGCGGGTGGACCCTGCGCCCGCGGGCGATGCGAGCGGCCTCACGCAGGTCCTCGATGCGCCCGTTCGTACACGAGCCGATGAAGGCGCGGTCGATGGCGACGTCTTCGACCGCCGTCAGCGGGGAGAGCCCCATGTAGGTCAGGGCCCGATGCGCCGCCTCGCACTCGGCTTCGGTCGGGAAGCCGTCGGGGTCGGGCACGCGCCCGGTGATCGGCGCCACCATCCCCGGGTTGGTGCCCCAGGTCACATGCGGCTCTAGCGAGGCGGCGTCGACGACGACCTGCCGGTCGTAGCGGGCGCAGGGATCGGTCGTCAGCGTCTGCCACGCCTGCACCGCCCGGTCGAAGTCGCTCCCCCGCGGGCTGAACGGTCGGCCGCGCAGATACTCGAACGTCTTCTCGTCCGGCGCGACCATGCCGGCCCGGCCGCCCGCCTCGATCGACATGTTGCAGACGGTCATCCGCCCCTCCATCGAGAGCGAGCGGATCGCCTCGCCGGTGTATTCGATGACGTGGCCGGTCGCGCCGTCGATGCCGATCCGGCCGACGATAGCGAGGATGACGTCCTTGGCCGAGACGCCGGCCGGGAGCTCCCCTGCAACCCGGACCTCCATGGTCTTTGGCCGGGACTGCTGGAGGGACTGGGTGGCCAGCACGTGCTCGACCTCTGAGGTGCCGATGCCAAAGGCGAGCGCGCCGACGGCGCCGTGGGTCGAAGTGTGGCTATCGCCGCAGACAAGCGTGAGGCCGGGCCGGGTGAGGCCAAGCTCCGGGCCGATGACGTGGACGATCCCCTGGCGGGGGTCCATCGTATCGTAGAGTGTGATGCCGAACTCACGGCAGTTGCGGCGCAGCGCCTCCATCTGGTTGATGGCGATCTCGTCGGTCGGCGGCCGGCTCCGCTCCCAGGTCGGTACGACGTGGTCAATGGTCGCGAGCGTGCGGTCAGGCCGGCGCACCCCGCGGCTCGCCAACCGCAGGCCGTCGAACGCCTGCGGCGACGTTACCTCGTGGACGAGATGGAGGTCGATGTAGAGGATGGCCGGCTTGCCGGGCTCCTCGTGGACGACGTGCGACTCCCAGATCTTCTCGAATAGCGTCTTTGGCGTCATCGCGTTCCTTGCACTCCACACTTGTTCGTGCGCTCTCAGCAATCAGCGGTCAGCTTGGAGCACGGGGCGCGAGCCGTGACCCCCCGGTCCCTGACTGCCGACCGCCGACTGCCGACCGCCGACTGCCGACCGCTCGCGCTTACTCGCCCGCCTCGATGGGCAGATCGAGGCGGTTGCCCCACTCCGCCCACGAGCCGTCGTACATGCGGACGTTCGGGTAGCCGGCCAGGGTCAGGGAGAACATGGCGTGGGCAGCCCGCACGCCCCCCTGGCAGTAGGTGATGACCTCCTTGTCAGGCGTCACCCCGGCCGCCAGGTGGCGCTGCCGGATCTCCGCGGCCGGGCGGAACGTCCGGTCCGCCCGGAGGTTCTCCATCCAGAAGACGTGGCGAGCGCCGGGAATGCGGCCGCCGCGCTGCGCCCGCCGCTCGGTCCCGACGAACTCGCTCCTGCGGCGAACGTCGGCGAGCGCCAGCGTCGGGTCGTCGAGGCGGCCGGCCAGCTCGTCGACGAGCACCCGCATGCGCTGATGGGGTGGTTTCGGGCTGAAGGTGGCGGGCGCCGGGATCACCTCGTCGGCCGCCAGCGGCCGGTCCTCGCCCTGCCACTTCTGGATGCCGCCGTTCAGGATCTTCATGCGGTCATGGCCGTAGTAGGCGAGAACCCACCAGAGCCGGGCGGCGAAGTGGCCGCCCTCGTCGTCGTAGCCGACGACCAGGGCGTCGTCGGCGATGCCGAGCCGGCCGAACACGGAGGCGGCCTGATCGGCCGTCGGCGCCAGGTTCTTCACCTGTCCGGTCGTGTCGGCGAGGTCCTGGGGCCAGTTGCAGTAGACGGCGCCGGGGATGTGGCCGGCCAGGTAGGCGGCGTGCCCGTCGCGGCCGTCGAAGTAGAAGCGGAGGTCGACGAGACGCAGGTTCGGGTCGTCCAGGTGCTCGGCGAGCCAGGCGGTCTCGGCCAGCAGCTCGGGCCGAGCGTAGCCAGCGGTCACGATCTGTTTCCTCCAGGTCGAAGTGCATCCCGCACAGGTGCCGTAAGTGTAGCATGTTGCGCGGGATCTGCACAGGAAGGTGGCGGCTCTGGTTCCGGTTGCCGCGGTGAACGCCTGGCACCGCCCCCTTCGTCCTGCGCCGGCCGCGAACCCTGTCTGGTTGCCTGGACATTGAGGAATAACGGCCCATTGACTATCATTGGTGGTGCATCCGGCAAGTCCATCGGAGAGTGGTCGGCCCGTTTCGGACCATGCGGTCGGAAGATCGCAGGAGCAGTGTGATGGCGATCGAATCTACCGGGGCAGCGGAGTGGGATGAGCTGGCGGCGGCGCTGAACGCGTACGGCGTGTTCCACGTCGCGCCGACGGACAGGGCACGGAAAGCAGTGCCACCGATCGGGGAGCTGTACCGCCGGCTGGCACTCGCGAGCGACCCCCGTCTCCAAGAGGCGTTCGTCGTCCTCCTGTTGACGCACCCCGCCACAGCCGGTGTGGCACGAGCGGCGATCGACACCCTGACCGGTGCTGCTCACGACCGAGCGGAGCGTCGGTACGTCGCGGCGGCCGCGCTCCAACGGATGTGGCGGACCCGCCTGGCGCTGGCGATGGGACCGCAGCCGTCGATCCCGCCGGCCTACCTTGACGAGCTGGGCCTACCATCCCTGGAGGAGGACTTTGGCGAGGCCGCACTCCGGCGGCTTGCCGAACAGGAGCAGGCGCGGTACGGGTACAACGCCTGGAGCGGCTACCGTTCGCTGATGGACATGTTCCTCGGTCACTGTCGGCTGCGGGGCTGGGGCCGCACGCGTGCGTGAGCCGACGGGGCGTCGCAAGCTGGAGCAGTTCCTCGCGGCGCTTGGCCGGGCGCTGCGGCGTCCGATCCGCCTGTACCTCGTCGGAGGCACCGTCCTGGTAGACGCCGGACTGCGCGGGGCGACGCTGGACATCGACTTCACGGTCGACGCCGACGACGCGACTGCGGTGGCCGACTTCGAGAAGGTCGTCCCAGCCCTCAAGGACCGACTGAACGTGAACGTCGAGCCGGCCAGCCCCGCCGACTTCATGCCCGTCCGGCAGGGCGCCCTCGGCAAGTCCCGGTACGTGCGCAATTACGGACCGGTCAGTGTCTATTACTACGACCCGGTGAGCCTCGTCCTGGCAAAAGTCGCCCGCGCCTCCGAACGGGATATGGCAGACGTCGAGACGATGGTCAGGGCTGGCCTCGTGGACTGGGCCGAGGTCGAGGCCGCCTGGAACGAGGTCCGAGAGCGGCCAACGGGGTGGCTGCGCCACTCGCCGGACGAGATCGAACGGCACCTGGCTGCCACCCGGAGCCGCCTGAACATACAGGCCGCCGTACCCCCGACGGCTGACGATGACCGAAGCGTCCAGGTAAGACAGCACCAGCGCCGGGGCCGAACGGTCCGCGCGCATTGGCGCCGCCCCCCGCCCCGGCCCAGCGGTCCGGCACAGGAATCTTGCTGATTGCGGTTGGTGGCCCGCTAGTTGGAAGAACGGTGATCAGCCTGCGCCCACCGATCCAACAAAGTCGCCCGGCCACAATCCGCCACAGGTCCAGCGCGGTATCCGTCCCTCAGCCTATCGCGACCGCAGACCTGCCCCTGCCCCTGAAATCCGTCTGAGGTCCGAGGGCGCATCCGTCCCCTTGCCGATGCGGCCGATGGCTGGACGGCGTACGCTCCACATCGGTGCGGAGCACGGAGGTATTCCTCTGAGCGAGATCCTTCGGAACATGGTGCGGCGTAAGACCCGGACGGCGCTGACGGTCTTCGGCATCGCCATCGGCGTCTTCGCGCTGACGGTCATGGGCGCGATGGTCGAGTACTTCAACGTCATGATGGACCGCGCCGAGCGGCTGGTCACCAACAGCGTGGGCATTCAGCCGGCCAGCCGATCGGCCGACGACCGCCTGGACTCGACCACGCTCCAGGCGCTCCGCCGCGTCGACGGCGTTCAGGACGTGAGCAACACCATCGGCGGTCTGCTGACCGACGACGACATCAACGTCAGCTTCGGTCCGCCGGACCAGGTGCTTGGGATCGCCCCCCATCACATCCCCGAGGCATTTCGCGGCGTGACCCTCCAGGCCGGCCGCTGGCTGGACGAGAGCGACACGCGGGCGGCGGTGATCGGCGCGACGATTGCCCGCAAGCGCAGGCTTGGCGTTGGCAGCATGCTCACGTGGCGGAAGAACGACTACGTCGTCGGCGGCGTGATGAAGGACACCAACACCTTCCCGGACGGCATGGCCTTGATGCCGTTCGATACCGTTCGCCGCGCCTGAAGTTCCCCAACACGGTGGTGGGCAGTCTGGGCGTCATTCCGATGCCGGGCGTCGATCCGGAGGAGGTCGCGGCCCGAATCAATCGGGAGGTCCCACGCGTCAAGGCGAAGACGCCCCGACAGGCGATCGACGAGATCCGGCAAGGGCTGGCGATCTTCAACGCGATCATGCTGGGCGGCGCGGTCATGGCGGCGGTGGTCGGCGGACTGGCGGTGGTGAACACGATGATCATGAGCGTGAACGAGCGGACCCGCGAGATCGGGATCAAGAAGGCGCTGGGCGCCGAAGGCCCGACCATCGTGCGCGAGTATCTAACCGAGGCGGCGATGATCGGCGTCATCGGTGGCTTTGGCGGCCTGTGGGCCGGTTGGGTCCTCGCGACGCTGCTTAACCAGACGGCCGGCCCGGCGCTCGGGGGCCAGCTCTGGCAGGTCACCCCGCGCCTGGCCGTCACGGTCCTGCTGTTTGCGGTGGGGCTGGGCACCGTCGCCGGCCTCTACCCCGCCTGGTACGCCGCGCGCCTCCAGCCCGTCCAGGCGCTGCGCGCCGAGTAACCATTTCGCTGGAGCGATTCTGGAGAGGAGAACCCGAGTGGCAGTTCGAGCAAGCACCCCCGCACACCGTCCGGTCTCACGCGCCCGCTGGGTCTGGCTCGGGCTGGCCGGTCTGGTGATCGGCGGCGTCACCGTCCTGACGATCAGCGCCAACGTCGCCAGCAACCAGATGGTATCGCCCGGCCAGGCCGGCCCGGTCGTCAAGCCGATCGTCGCCCGGGCCCAGGCGGTTCCGGTCAGCCAGAGCAAGCTGACGTTCCGAATGGCCGGCACCGTGAAGCGCGTCGCGGTCAAGCCCGGGGACGCCGTTCAGGCCGGCGCGACGCTCGTCGAGCTGGAGGCGGGCGACGTGTTACTCAACCCATATCTTGGCCGCGCCAGGAAGCATAACCTGGCCGTCAAGCCGTCCTCATGAGGGGAAGACGTCCCATGAAGGGCGTTTCCAGGAAGGGAGTGGAAGCATAAACT
>JACQGW010000090.1 GCA_016199325.1 Chloroflexota bacterium | reverse complement strand
TCCAGCTCCGCGAGGATGTCGGCGTGGGCGTCCCGGTCGTGGATGACGACGGGCAGGGCGAGCTCGGCCGCCAGGTCGAGCTGGGCGCGGAAGGCGGCGAGCTGGGCCGATTTCGGCGAGAGGTTGCGGAAGTAGTCCAGCCCGATCTCGCCGATGCCGACGACACGCGGATGGGCGGCCAGGCGGCGCAGCTCGGCGAGCGCGGCGGCGTCGAGCTCCTTCGCGTCGTGCGGGTGGACGCCGACGGTCGCGTAGAGCTGCGAGTACCGATCGGCCAGCTCGACGGCCCGGCGGCTCGACGGCAGATCGTAGCCGGGGACGAGGATCACGGCGACGCCCGCCTCGCGTGCGCGCGCCAGCACGGCCGGCAGGTCGGTGGCAAACTGGGGGTTGTTCAGGTGGCAATGGGTATCGATCAGGAGCGGTCGCGTCGCCATCGTCTCTCCTCATTCGACCGGTTCGGCGTCAGAAACGATTGTACCATCCGAGCACGGTTGCAATCCGGCGGCAGTTCTGGTATAACAGTTGTAACTTGATCATTCGGACAACAACCGCGAAGCGAATCTGGGACGTCGGCCGAGTGGCCGTCACGTCCCTTTTTTTGTGGTCTCGGCGACAGGCGTCCGCGAAAGGAATCTTCTTGCCGTCCCTTCTTCTTCCTGTGAAACCCCCTCGCACTGCCGCCGATGCGGCAGGCGAGCATACGACGGCGCTCGACCAGGCGCCGGTAGCGATGGCGCCGGACGCCGGCCGGTTCGGCGACCTCCAGTTGAGCGCCGACGTCGCCGATGCCGTCGCCGCGATGGGCTACGTCGAGCCGACGCCGATCCAGCAGGAGGCGATCCCCTGGCTGCTCCAGGGGCGCGACCTCGTCGGCCAGGCCCAGACGGGCACCGGGAAAACTGCCGCGTTCGGGATCGCCATCGCCGAAGCCGTCGACCCCACCGTGCCGACCACCCAGAGCATCGTCCTGGTCCCGACACGGGAGCTGGCCATGCAGGTGGCCGGCGAGCTCGACCGCATCGGCAGCCATCGCGGGATCGAGGTGCTCGTCGTTTGCGGGGGGGAGTCGATGGGACGCCAGATCGACACGCTGCGGCGTGGCGCTCACGTCGTCGTCGGCACGCCCGGCCGCGTCCTGGACCATCTCGGCCGGCGAACCCTCCGGCTCGACGGCGTCCGGATCGCCGTACTGGACGAGGCCGACCAGATGCTGGACATCGGCTTCCTGCCCGACATCGAGGACATCCTCCGTCAGACGCCGCGCAGTCGGCAGACGGCCCTCTTTTCGGCGACGCTGCCCGCCTTCGTCTGGCGGCTGATCCAGCGGTACCAGCGTGAGCCGGTCCTGGTCAACACTATCAGCGAGATGCAGACACCGGCCGAGATCGAGCACGTGTACTACGAGGTGCTCGAATCGGACAAGGTCGACGGACTGTGCCAGTTGCTGAGGGACCGCGATGTGTACCGGCGGCTCCTGGTGTTCCGGCGGACGCAGCGCGGCGTCGACCGACTATCGGCGGCGCTCCAGCGGCGCGGAGTTGCCTGTCGGGCGCTCCACGGCGGGATGAGCCAGACCGATCGGAACCGGGTGATGGGGGCCTTCCGTGCCGGGGATCTCCACATCCTCGTCGCCACCAACGTCGCCGCCCGCGGGATCGACGTCCAGGAGATCTCGCACGTCGTCAACTACGACCTTCCCGACAACGTCGAAGAGTACATCCACCGGACCGGTCGAACGGGCCGGGCGGGCGCCGACGGCGTCGCCGTCACCTTCGTCGCCGAGTGGGACCTCGACGCGTTCGACGCCATCCAGCAGGCGATGGACGGACGAATTCGCCAGGAACGGCTCGCCCTGTATAGCGCGGGGCGAGGGAACTCGTAGGAGCTCGTGGGAGCTCGTGGGAGCTCGTGGGAGCTCGTAGGAGCTCGTAGGCGCTCGTGGGACCTCGGGGACCTCGTGGGACCTCGTGGGACCTCGTGGGACCTCGGAGGTCCTCGTGGGACCTGGGCGGCGCAGGCGTCTCCTCGTCCGTCATGCTGAGCCGCAGCGAAGCATCTCCCCGGCTCGATCTGGTAACGCCCGGGAGATGCTTCGCTGCGGCTCAGCATGACGGACGAGGGCGAGCAACGCCCGGGAGATGCTTCGCCGCGGCTCAGCATGACGG
>JACQGW010000077.1 GCA_016199325.1 Chloroflexota bacterium | reverse complement strand
CGTCATGCGTCACTCGTCATGCGTCATGCGTCACTCATTACTCATCCTGGCTGAGCCGGGCTTCCAGATAGAACGCCTCGAAGTAGAGATGAGCGCCGACTTCGTCGAGCAGGCTCGGGCGGCAGAGCCACTCGCCGAGCAGAAAGACGTAGCCCCGGCGGCCGGACATCGGAATGCAGACCCGCTCGGATCGGAGCTCCTCGATCAGGTTCGTCAGCGTGTTCTTGCTGACCGGGACGGCCTCGGCCCGCAGGCGGTCGCCGGTGGCGTAGGTGGCGAGAAAGCCCCGGCGATGCCAGGCCAGCGCCTCGGCCGGCGCCGACGGCTCGCCGCGGCAGACGTGCCCCCGCAGCCAGAAATAGAGCTGCTGCGATTCGGCGCCCCAGCGATAGCGCAGTGAGCTGCTCAGAAACAGGTCAGGCAGCCGGACCGGCTCAACCCAACGCGCCGGGCGTTCGTCTTCTTCACTCCCCAGGCTGCTCTGTCTATCCTCCTTGACCTCCACGAACCCCCCATCAGTATTTCGGCTCGATCCGGATCGTTCCGACGACTGCCGACCGCCGACTTCCGACCGCCGACCGTCCCTTCAGTGTTTCGGCCCGATCCGGATCGTCCCAACCATCCCGGCCTCTCGATGGCCCGGGACGGCACAGAACACCTCGAAGTCGCCCGTGGCCGTCGCCTTGAACGTCGCCGTCGTGGTCTGGCCGGGTCGAGCGGACACGTGAGCGTTCGGCATGGCCGACAGGATCCAGTCGTGGAGCATCGGGTCGTCGTTCGTGAAGACCACCCGGATCGTATCCCCGGCATTCGCGTGGACGAGCACTGGATTGGGAAGGAAGCGGAGCTGGCGCGCCTCAACGACGACCGTCGCCGCCGATGCCTCGGCACCCCTGGCGAGGAAGAAGCCGCCGGCGCCGACCCCCAGCGAGACGAGCGCGATGGCCGCCAGATAGCCCCACTGGGCGGCACGGACGGTGAGCGTGGGGCGGACAACCTCGGCGGCGCTCCTCGGCGAGTGGAACCCGCGCAGGCGCAGCGAGTTGGTGACGACGGCCACGCTCGACAGGGCCATCGCCGCGGCCGCCAGACCGGGGCTGAGCAGGTCGCCGGTTACCAGAAAGAGCCCACCGGCGGCCACCGGGATGAGGAGCACGTTATAGGCGAACGCCCAGAACAGGTTGCTCTTGATGGTGGCGACGGTCTGGCGGCTCAGCGCGATGGCCGTCGTCACGCCACGTAGGTCGGCGCCGACGAGTGTCACGTCCGAGGCGGCCATGGCGACGTCGGTGCCGGTGCCGATGGCAACGCCGAGATCGGCCTGCGCCAGCGCCGGCGCGTCGTTGATGCCGTCGCCGACCATGGCGACCAGCTTGCCGGCGGCCTGGAGCTCCCGCACCTTGGCAGCTTTGTGCTCCGGCAGCACCTCGGCCAGCACGCGGTCGATCCCGACCTGCCGTGCGACCGCGGCGGCGGTCCGGGCGTTGTCGCCGGTCAGCATCCAGACGTCGAGCCCGAGCCGAGCGAGCTGCTCGACCGCCTCGGCCGACTCGGCCCGGACGGCGTCGCCGACGGCGATGACGCCCGCCGGTCGGCCGTCGACGGCCAGCAGCATCGGCGTCTTGCCCTCGGCCGAGAGCGCCGCCGCTATCGACGCCAGCTCGGCCGCCGCGACGCCGGCCTCGTCAAGCAGTCGGGCGTTGCCGATCAGGACGTCCCGTGCTCCGGCCCGAGCGCGGACCCCCCGGCCGGCCAGCGCCTGGAACCCTGTGACCGCCGGGCTGAGGTCGATCCCCTCCGCCCGCGCCTGATCGACGATCGCCTGACCGAGGGGATGCTCCGACCCCTGCTCCGCCGCCGCTGCCAGTTGGAGGACGTCGGCTCGCGAGAACCCGGCGGCCGGGACGACGTCCGTCACCACCGGCTTCCCCCGCGTCAGCGTGCCGGTCTTGTCGAGGACGACCGCCGTTACCCTGTGGGCCGTCTCCAGCGCCGCTCCGCTTCGGATCAGCACGCCGTGCTCGGCGCCCTTGCCGGTGCCGACCATGATGGCGGTGGGTGTCGCCAGCCCCATCGCGCAGGGGCAGGCGATGATCAGGACGGCGATCATCGCGTTCATCGCCAGCGTGATCTTCGGCTCCGGGCCGAACGCGAACCAGGCGGCGAAGGTCAGCAGGCCGATGGCCAGCACCACCGGCACGAAATAGCCGGCGATGGTGTCGGCCAGCCGCTGGATCGGCGCCTTCGAGCCCTGGGCATCCTCGACCAACTTGACGATCTGGGCCAGGGCGGTGTCCCGCCCGACTTTGGTCGCCTGGAAGGTGAAGGTGCCGGTCGTGTTCATCGTCGCGCCGATGACGCCGTCGCCCGCGCCCTTCTCGACCGGCAGGCTTTCGCCGGTGAGCATCGATTCGTCGACGGCCGAGCGCCCGTCGAGGACGACCCCGTCGACCGGGATCTTCTCGCCGGGCCGGACGCGGACGACGTCGCCGACCAGGACGCGCTCGACCGGAACGTCGACCTCCTGCCCGCCGCGCACGACGCGCGCGGTCTTCGGTCGGAGGCCCATGAGCCGCTTGATGGCGCCGGCGGTCTGCCCCTTGGCGCGCGCCTCCAGGAACTTGCCGAGGAGCACGAGCGAGACGATGGTCGTGCCGGAGTCGAAGTAGACCTCGGGCATGAGGCCGGCCGCGTGGACCAGATCGGCGAAGAAGGTCACGAAGGTGCTGTAGCCCCAGGCGACGAGCGTCCCGATGGTGACGAGGGTGCTCATGTTCGCTTCGAGGTGCCGGGCCGCCCGGAACGCCGCTCGATAGAAGCGCCATCCGGCCCAGAACTGCGCGGGCGTCGCGACGAGGAACATCGCCAGGCGGAGCTCCTCCATGTCCCAGCGCCACCAGGGGATGAAGAACCAGCGCGGCACGAACATGACCGCCATGAGCGCCAGGCTGACGCCGAAGCTGACGGCGAACGCCAGGCCCATCTCCCGCAGCTCGGCATTCCGGCGGGCGACGTCCCGGGCCTCCCGCGCTTCGACGGAATCGGCCGCGGGTGCCGTCTCGCCGGCCGGCGCGGGTGTCGGCACGAGCTCGTCGATTCGGACGCCGTAGCCGGCATCTTCGACGGCGGCGATCAGCCGCTCACGCGTCACGGCGGCCGTCCGATAGCGGACGACGGCCAGCTCGGTCGCCAGATTCACGCCGGCGGACTCGACCCCGTCGACCTTCTTCAGCGCCCGCTCGATCCGCAGAGCACAGGCGGCGCAGGTCATGCCGGTAACCGGCAGCGTGACGGCCTCGACGGCCGGGGTCTCGGGCGGCAGCTCGCCGACGCCATAGCCGGCGTCTTCGACCGCCGCTTGAAGCGCCGCCAGGCTCGCCTGGCCTGGATCATAGGTGACGGTGGCCTTCTCGGTGGCCAGGTTCACGACGGCGGTGCGAACACCCGCCGTCCTGCCGAGCGCCCGCTCGACCCGGCGGACACAGGCTGCGCAGGTCATCCCGGTGACCGGGAAGGTGACCTGCCGGTCGTCGGCCGCCGTCGTCGCCGGATCGGCAACTGTCGTCATCGCAAGGGCTCCTTCTGGCCCCATGATCTGGGCGCTGGTCAGTGCCCGTACATCAGCGCGGACGGACACTTCTCGTCGGCATCAAGAGGGGCACGCTTCGACTCTGATAGTAGTATGCACGCGGCGACTGATGTGCGCAAGAGTTGCTATGAAGCCCATGCCGGGTGGGACAGTGCAAGGTTCCAGGGCTACGCTTGGTTTGGGTTTCACATCGAGGTGGGCGCGGATCCATAGTGCGAGCCTCAGTCGTACCGTAGATCGAGGGTGCCCTGGCGTGATCCCCTTGCGCCGGGCACGTCACTTCCGTGGACCGGGTTGCCACCCAACCAGACGTCCCGCATTGACGACCACGGCCACGGAGCCGATGTTGTGAACGAGGGCGCCGGCGATGGGTGAGAGGAAGCCCGCTGCCGCCGCGATGATAGCGATGGCGTTCCAGAAGAGGGCGAAGCCGAGGTTCTCATAGATCAGGCGGAGCGTTCGCCGGCTCAGGAGGATCGCCTCGGCGGCTCGGGGCAGCTCGTCGGTCATGATGGCGACGTCCGCCACGTCGAGCGCCAGGTCGGTGCCGCTCCGCCCCATGACGATGGCGAGGTCGGCCGCGGCCAGGGCCGGCGCGTCGTTCACGCCGTCGCCGACCATCGCCACCCGATGGCCCTCGGCCTGGAGGCGGCGCACCCAGGCGACCTTCTCGTCGGGCAGCAGCCCGGCGTAGACCTCGTCGATGCCGACGGCTCGGCCGATGGCCTTCGCCACGGTCGGGTTGTCGCCGGTGAGCATGGCAAGGCGCCGGACGCCGGCGACCCGCAGGGCGGCGACGGCCTCTCGGGCGGCGGGACGCGGCACGTCGGCCACGCCCAGGATGCCCGCGACGCGCCCATCCGTGGTCACGTAGAGCGCCGTCTCGCCCGCCGCCTCGACCTCGGCCCGCCGGGCGTCGACTGCCGGATCGACGGCGATGCCCAGCTCGCCGAGCAAGCCTGGCGTGCCAACCGCGACCCCATAGCCGTTCACCACTGCGGCGACGCCGCGCCCCGGCCAGCTCCGGAAGCCGGTCGGCCCGGCCGTGCGGGCGGGCTTGATACCGGACTCGGCGGCCCGCGCGAGAACGGCGCCGGCGATGGGATGCTCCGAATACTGCTCGGCGCCGGCGGCGAGCGCCAGCACCGCCTCCTCATCCCGGCCGTCGAGCGGGACGACGCGCGTCACCCGCGGCGCGCCGAGCGTCAGCGTGCCGGTCTTGTCCAGGCAGACCACGTCGACCCGTCCGGCCAGCTCCAGGCGGGCGCCGCCCCGGATGACGAGGCCGCGCCGGGCGCCGGCCGCGACCCCGGCGATCACCGCCGTCGGCGTCGCGAGGACGAGCGCGCAGGGGCAGGCGACGACGAGGACGGCGATGGCCGGGGTGACCTGGCCGGTCAGGGCGTAGGTAAGGGCCGCCAGACCGAGGATGAGCGGCGTGAAGGAGCGGGCGTACTGGTCGGCGGCGCGGACGACCGGCGCTCGCTCCTCCTCCGCCTGGGCGACCAGCGCGCCGATCCGGCCGAGCGCCGTCGCAGCGCCGACGCCGGTCGTCCGGATCTCGAGCGCGCCCTCGCTCGCCAGCGTGCCGGCGTACACCTCGTGGCCGGGCCCCTTCCCGACCGCCAGCGATTCCCCGGTGATCGGCGCCTGGTCAACCGCCGCGACGCCCGCGATGACCAGGCCGTCGACCGGCAGACGCTCGCCGGGGCGGACGACGACGACGTCGCCCGGCCGGAGTGTCTTGACGGGTACCATCGCCTCATCATCGCCCCGGCGCACCCGCGCCATGGCCGGCACCAGTTGGCCGAGATTCTCCAGCGCACGCGCCGCTCGCCGGGCGGTCAGGTCCTCCAGAACCTTGCCGCCGAGCATCATGAAGGCGACGAGCGCAGCCGAAAGCACTTCGCCGGCGAGAACCGACGCGATCAGGGCGATGCTGACGAGCTCGTCGACGTTCAGCTCGCGCGCCAGCACGCCCCGGACCGCCCCGACGACGATAACGCTTCCGCCGACGGCCGCCGCCAGGAGGCCAACGGCGAAGGCGAGCCAGGCGGGGCCGAGGCCGAACAGCTCCGTCAGCCAGCTCGCCAGCGCCAGGAGCCCGGTCGCGGTGGCGGCCATGCCGTCGCGGGTCAGCAGCACGGGCGCATAGTGCCCGCAGGAACGGCAGAAAGCCGCGAATCGACCCGTCGGCGGCTCATGGAGGATGCTCATGCGGTGCGAGTGTAGGGCCAGGAGCGGGTCAAGTCAAGCGTGCGGGCCGCCCCGCAGCCTTGGAACACCTGGCAGCGCCAACCGCAGAGACGCAGAGGACGCAGAGAGGACGCAAAGAAAAGACGAACAGGAGCGCTATTCCTCGGCGATCTTCTCTGCGTTCTCTGCGCCTCTGCGGTTTCGTCAGGCGCTCCTAGGGTCGGGCGAAGGGTGCCTCGGGTGGCGCTTCGGGTGGCGGCGGGCTCAGCCAGTGCTCGAGCTCGAGGAGGCGGGGATCCCAGGTCTCGGCCTCCAGGCGGATGTCGCTCCCATTGGGCGAGGTCTCCAGGTGGGCGACGACGACGGCGTTGCCCAGCCGGAAGGCGACCGCCTCCGTGTCGGGCGCCGGGGCCTCCGGGAGGTCCAGCCCGGCGGGGCCGATCGCCCGCAGGAGCTGCGCACGCGCTTCGGCCTCGGACCAGGGAGTCTGCCAACGCAGCTTGAGTGCCATAGCGTTGCTCCCAGAAGCAGGAGCCGTGCCAGACCGGCGAGAGGCGAGTCCTACCACTTGACGTGCAGGCCAGGTCGTGTTATCGTACTATCGCGATATATCACGATAGTCGAGAGGGAGGTTCCGTCATGTGGCCGGGTGGGGAGTTCTCGTTCCAGTTCGGACGGCGGCGGCACGGCCGGGGGTTCGGGTCGATGTTCGAGCGCGGCGATCTCAAGTTCGTCATCCTCGATCTGCTCGCCGAGAAGCCGCGGCACGGGTATGAGATCATTCGTGAGCTGGAGGAGCGGTTCGGCGGCTTCTACGCGCCGAGCCCCGGCGCCGTCTATCCCACCCTCCAGATGCTTGAAGACCTCGGCTACGTCGAGGCGACGACCGTGGACGGCCGCAAGATCTACCGGCTGACCGAGGCAGGCCGGCAGTTCCACGCCGAGCGGAAGCCGACGGTCGACGACATCTGGAGCCGGGTCGAGGAGTGGATGGGGCCGGGGACGTGGGAGGGGCTCGGCCAGATGTTCGGCGAGCTCGGCGAGTTCGCCCGACTGTTCAGCCGGACCAACGCGCAGACGTGGCGTGATCCCGCCAAACAGCGCCAGATCCACGAGGTGCTCCGACGAGCCCGCCAGGAGATCGCGGCCATCCTAGAAAGGCCGTCGACCCCGCTCTGACAGGTTGGGGGGTTGGGGTTGCTGGTTGGGGAACAGCAGAGAACCGGCAAGCAGGGACCTGAAAGCAGGCGGCTCGTCGATTCGAAGCTGTCGGACGCGGGCGGCTAGGATTGCACACGATGGTGCGATTGTAGTAGAGTGTGGTCGCGCGATCGCGGTGTGGGGCGGGTTGCAGTGGGATTAAGACAACGACGCAGCACGGTTCTTCCCGTCAGATCGGAGCCGGGATGTGGTGCCCGGCTAGCTTGGTGCCGCTGAGGATTGAAACAAACAAAGAAACAGGGCATGTTTCAAATTCGGCAGGAAATCGGTTGACACTCTGGAGGGCCGCCCCGACTGCTGGCAAGGCGGGGAAATAACGAGGCGCTGCAAAGTGTCAAGCGGTTTCTGAAACATGCAAGAAACAGATAGGCAATTGCCGTTGAAGGAGTACGCTGTGCAGCCGACTGGCGATGGGTTCGTCGGCGCGCTCCAGGCGTTGGCCCACTCGACTCGGCTGCGCGCCGTCATGCTGTTGGCCGAGCGGGAGTACACGGCCGGCGAGCTGGCCGACGCGCTCGAGCTGCGCCCGAATCTCGTCGCCCACCACCTCGGGATGCTCCATCAGGCCGGCTTCGTCACCTGCCGGCCCGACGAGACCGACCGCCGCGTCAAGTGGTACGCGCTCGATCGGCGGGGCTTCGCGGAGCTCAGTCGGACGCTGGCGCGCTTTGACGGCAACGGCGCCGATCGGTCGGCCGGTGAGCCGTCGGCGGGCGGCCAGGAGCTCCTGCTGGCGATGGCCCGGACCGGCGACGGCTTCTTTGTCGTCGACGCCGAGTACCGGATCCTCCTCTGGAACGCGGGCGCCGAGACACTCCTCGGCTTTCGGGCGCGTGACGTGGTGGGGCGCTCCTGCCACGAGGTGCTCGCGGGCCACGACCCGGTCGGGAAATCCGTCTGCCAGATCCCCTGCCGTCCGATGCAGCTCGCCGCCGCCGGGCTGCCGCCGACGTGCTTCTCCCTCGCCGTCGGCAGCCGGACGGGCGGGGAGCGCCCGATCGGGGTGAGCCTGGTGCCGTTGCCGGGTGGCCTGGTCGGCCACGTCTTCCACGACGCCGGGCGCCTCGGCGACCTCGAGCGCGTCGTCGCCCAGATCAGGCAGGTCGTCACCGGAGTGGTGGGGGTGAGCCAGGCCACGCCCGCGCCGCGCGTCGAGACGCCGGCGGATCTCCCGCGCTTGACTCAACGCGAGCGGGAGGTGCTCGGCCTCCTGGCCGACGGCGCCGACACCGCAGCCATCGCCACCCGTCTCGTCGTCGGCCGCTCGACGGCCCGCAAGCACGTTCAGAGCCTCCTCGCCAAGCTCGGCGCTCATAGCCGCCTGGAAGCTGTCGCCGTCGCGACGCGTGCCGGCTTGCTCCAGTAGTTGCGCTCCGCCGGCTGCTGTCGGTTCAGAGCGGTGCCGACAGAGAACGAACCGCCAAGACGCCAAGATCGCCAAGGAAGACGATACGAATGTCGGTTGTTCGCTTGGTCAATACCTCTGCAAGCGGCTCTCGCGTCGCCTGTGTTGGCTGGCCGGTTCACCGATCATTGTATCACGGTGAAGGCGAACAGCGGTACATCTGCGACATGGGAGCGGGCTGGCCGGAAGCCACCGCCACCGCTACCGGGTCTCCTGTGGCGAGGGTGCTCCGGCGGCCTCAGTCGTCGTCTCAACGCTGCTTGAGCACGTCAGCCAGGTCTGCCGCGACGTCGGCGTCCAGTCGCCCCGTCTCGGCCAGGAACCGCCCGAAGCGTTTGAAGCTCACCCGGTTCACCGCCTGCCCGGACGTCGTGAGGTACGTCTGGAGGTCTGCAGGGGTCAGCTCCAGCAATCCGCGAGGAGGCTCCTGTCTGAGCAGGTAGTCGCGCGCAAAGGCGTCGACGGTCTCGACGCGCTGCGCCACGGTTCTGGGGCTCAGCCCTGCCCTGGTCAGCTCCTTTCGAAAGGCAGCCAGCACCCTGGCGTTCTGCGCGCGCAGGCCTTCGCGCACTGCATCCGGACCCGCGTGTTCCGTTGGCGGGAGCAGCGTGGTGATGACGCCTTCGCGCTCCTGCGCGTTGCCGTACGACTCCTGGAGGGAGCGGCGGATGCCCGGGCCAAAGGTGATCGAATGCGCTGTCAGGAGGCCGTCGTAGATGATCTGCCCCTCGAACGGCAGCAGGACGGCCTCCACGTAGATGGGCAGATTCGGGGCAAGAATCTCCTCCAGCGGGCTGACCAGTCCCAGCACGCCGTAGGCATGCGCCGGCGTCGTCTGCGAGAGGAAGACCGTGTGCTTCTTCAGGTAGCGCAGGATGAAGAACGAGCCGGCCACGCGATGCCGCCAGCTCGCGACCAGCGCCAGATCGGCGGGCGGCAGACCCGCTGGATTCTCCACAATGAACTGCTCTCGCAGCGCGTCGTCGGCCCAGAGCGCATTGCGTACCTTGACCGCGTCGGCCGGCGAAACGCTCCTCTCCTCAGGGCTGGCCGGCAAGGAGGGGACCAGATCGCGCTGCTGATTGACGTAGGCGAGCAATGCGAACCAGATTCGATAGAAGCGGGCAGTCTCCGAAGGGGGCAAGAGCATGGCGATGACTCCTGAGTTGTTCGTTATCATCCTGTGGCGCCATCCCATCTCCGACAGCGCCGTCAGCGCTGGAATGGTATCCTCGTAGAGTGCGTAGGTCCTTGCGTCCCGCAACCGGTCGCGCATCGCGGCTGTCAGACGATTCGCCATGTTGCTGCCGACGCCGTTCTGCGTGCAGGCCCTGACGAAGATGGGCTTCAGGTGCTGCCAGAACCTGTCGGGATCGCACAGCTCGAGGTGTGGCACGTCGGGTGTGTGCCGGGGGAAGCCTTCCTGGAGGAAAGGCCGCAGGTCCTCCGTGGTGATGCCGCAGTCGGGGTCCTGTTCCGCGAGCAGTCCGGCCAGCGTGCCCGCCCATCCGGCTGGCCGATACCCGAGCGTGCCGTCGAAGTCCCAGAAGATCACGCTGTTCGCTTGCATCACAGGTCCTCTCGCTTCAGCTATAGAGGGTGCCGAGAGAGCACGAACCGCCAAGAGCGCCAAGACCGCCAAGGAAGATGATGATGCGTCCCGAGACTATCCATGCAGTCAGGTCTGGCCTGTAGGCAGGGCGGCGCATTGTCGCATTACCAGCTCGGTGGCCGGGACGTCTTGAGCAGGATCGGCAAGAAGACCCGGTGCTTGACGACGACGGCGAAACTGCTGAAGCCCCGGATCTTCGCAGTCAGGTAACCCGTCGCCGGATCGAACATCGTCGGCAGCGCTTCGTATCTGCCGTCGGCGTGGACCCGATAGACGACGAGGGAGTTGGGATCGACGCCCTCCAGGTCGTCGGCCGAGACGTGGACCTTGATCTCGACGTCCTGGTCGAACGCGATGCCGGGAACCGACACCTCGATCTGGAAGGCGAACAGGACCTTCTGGGCGGCAGGCGGTGCTGCTGCCGGCGTCGGCTGCGGCTTGAACTCCAGGGTCAGCGAGGGGATGCCCCGGGGGAGAGGCGGCACGTTCACCTGAACGGCGCCGTTGTTGCTCCGCAGGACGCCGCCCTGGACCGGGATGCTCGTCGATGCCGCCTGGGGTGTCGCCGTCGGCGTGCCGGCCCCGGGCGTCGATGTCGGCATTTGGGTTGACGTTGCCGTCGGCGTCGGGGTTGGCGTGACCGTGACGTCCAGGACGGTGATGCTGCCGGTCATGTTGGCGTGGCGGGAGTCGTAGTAGGTGTAGACGCCCGGCGTCAGCAACTCCAGGCTGAAGCTCTCACCTGGCCCAATCGGCCCTGAATCCCACCAACCCGGGCTGGTCACGTTGTGCGTGGTTGACGTGCTGCTGTTGACCCAGCGAACGACCTCACCGGCGTAAACCGTGATGGCATCGGGCAGGAAGGCAAAATTGACGATGACAATGTTTGGCGCGCTGACCGGCGTCGGCGTTGCCGTCGGCGTCGACGACGGGGTGGCGCTGGGGCTGGGCGTCGGCGTCGGTGACGGGGTGGCGCTGGGGCTGGGCGTCGGCGTCGGTGACGGGGTGGCGCTGGGGCTGGGCGTCGG
>JACQGW010000081.1 GCA_016199325.1 Chloroflexota bacterium | reverse complement strand
GGCCTATCCGAGCCGCGACCGTGAGGGTGCGGTCCCCGGCGCCGGTGGAGGCCGCGCCGGTGCCGGCCTATCCGAGACGCGACCGAGAGGGAGCGGACCCAGGCGCCGGTGGCCCGGAGGCCGCCGCGACGGGAGGGACGAATCGTGGAGGACTGTGGACCTCTTGTCTTGAGGGCGCAGAGCACGCCTCCCTCTCCCACCGGCGCGGGCCGATTCAGGCGCGATCGGGCGAATGATCCATGGGGACCGCTCCCTCACGGTCGCGGCTCGGATGGGCGGGGCCGCCCTCGGTCTCCACGAGTTCCTACGGGTTCCTATCAGTTCCTACGTCTCTGCCGTCTCCCGTGAAGTCCAGACAGAGCACCTCCTCCGTCTCCGGACCGACGGCAAAGCGGCCGTCGACCCGCCAGCCGACGACCCAGACGATCTCCTCGCCGGCGCACACGAGCGGCACCCGATCCCGCCACGCCCGCGACACCTTCGCGTCGACGAAGAAGTCCTGGAGCTTCTTCGTCCCCGCCAGTCCGAGCGGCTGGAACCGGTCGCCGGGCCGGCGGGTGCGGACGACCAGCGCGGCGCCGGTCTTCGCCAGGTCGAAGCAGGCGGAATAGGCTTCGCCGGCAGCCGCCTCCGGGAGCGCAGGCGTCCCGCCTGCCCCGGCCGGCTCTCCCTCTGCGCCGGCAGCCCCCGGGAGCGCAGGCGTCCCGCCTGCTCCGCGCCCAACCCAGGCCGCGTACGGCACCACCGTCGCCCGAACAGTCCAGCCGGGCAGCGCCGTCTCACCCGGCACCACCAGGGGATAGCTTCCCGGGAGCGGAGGTAGGCCCGGCTCCGGCGGCCCGAGCGTCAGCGTGTACTCCTCGTAGCCGACGGCGAAGACGAGGCCGCGCGGCAAGTCCAGGCGCGTTCCGGCCGGCCGACTGAGCGCCGCCTCGACGGCCTCCAGATGGACGGCGCTGAGATCGAGAAGGTCGCCGAGCAACTGCCGGACAGCCCGCCGGACGACGTGCCGCTGGAGGCCGGCCGGCAGCGCCAGCAGTGCCGGCTTCGCCAACTGGATGCAGGCAGGCTCGACCCGGGCGATGGTCGGCCAGGCGGCGGCGACGGCGGCGTCGACCACGGCGACGTCGTCGGCTGCCAGGTGGGCCAGCCGGCGGATGGCCGGTCGGATCTGGGGGTTGAAGCGCTCCAGTGCCGGCAGGAGCTCCAGCCGGATCCGGTTCCGCACGAACTCGGTCGAGTCGTTCGTCGGATCGGCGCGAGGTGTCACACCGCGCGCCCGGCAGAACTGTTCGACCTCGGCGCGGGTGACGGCGAGCAGCGGCCGGACGACGGTCAGCTCGCCGCCGTCTAGCCGGAGGACGGTTCGGGGGAGCATCCCGCGCAGACCGGCGGTGCCGGTGCCGCGGAGCAGGTGAAGCAGGACCGTTTCCACCTGGTCGTCCGCCTGATGGCCCGTCGCGACGGCCGCCGCGCCGATGCGCGCCGCCGCCTCACAAAAGAAGGCGTAGCGGGCTCGGCGCGCCGCCGCTTCGATGGAGGTGCGGGTGTCGTGGCTGAGCCGGCGGACGTCGGCGCGGCCGACCGACGCCGGCAGGCCGAGGTGGCCGGCGAGTTCGAGGACGAACTGCTCGTCGGCGTCCGACTCGGCGCCGCGCAGGAGGTGGTTGAAGTGGACGACGTGCAGGTCTATCCCGAGGCGGGGCCGCAGGTTGGCGAGCGCGAGCAGCAGGGCGACGGAATCGGGGCCGCCCGATACGGCGGCGAGCAGGCGGTCGCCCGCTCGCACGAGACGGTGCGTCTCAACGAAACGGCCGACGGCGTCTAGAAGAGCTGCTCCCACTGGCGTATCGCAGTTTGCAGAAGGATTGAGCAATCGAGCGTAGGGGCAGGTTTGAAACCATGTAATCCAACAACTCCATCGCCCGCCTGCTCACTGTTTTCGAGAACTACTGTAAGAGGATTATACCGCACTGCTCAGCCAGAGCGAACTGGTACATATCTTGCCTCATCGCTCTTGACCGCTCAGGCGAACGCGCCGGACCAGGCACCCGGAGGAACCTGATGGAGAGCTCCGTCCGACTCGGCAGGATCTTCGGCATCGAGATCGGGGTCCACTACTCGTGGTTCGCCATCCTGGCCCTCGTCGTCTGGTCGCTGGCGACCATGGTGCTGCCCGAGATCGCCCGGAACTGGGCGATCGAGACGTACTGGATGGCCAGCCTGATGGCCAGCTTCCTGCTCTTTGCGTCCATCGTCGCGCACGAGCTGGGCCATTGTCTGGTTGCCCAGCGGCTGGGCATGCCGGTCAAGAGCATCGTGCTCTTCATCCTGGGGGGGGTCTCTAACCTGACCGGCGACGCAGTTCGGCCGCGCGACGAGCTCGCCATGGCGGCGGCCGGCCCGCTGACGAGCTTTCTGCTGGCGGTGCTCTTCTGGGCCGGCTGGCACCTCTTCGGGTCCATCAGCCAGCCGCTGGCCGTCGTGCTGCTCTACCTGGCGTTCATGAACGGCGTCATGGCGATCTTCAACCTGGTTCCCGGCTTCCCCCTGGACGGCGGCCGCATCCTGCGGTCGGCGCTGTGGTGGGGCGTCGACGACCTTCGCCTGGCGACCCGCCTGGCCTCCTGGGTGGGCCAGGGGATCGCCGGCCTCCTCATTCTGGTAGGGCTGGGTGCCGCCTTCGGCGCTGAGCTGCCCTTCCTGGGGACCGGCGTGTTCTCCGGCGTCTGGACGGTCTTCACCGGCCTCTTCCTGATGACGGCGTCGCGCAGCAGCTACCGGCAGGTGGCCTTCCAGGAGACGTTCCGCGGCATTCGCGCCAGCCAGTTGATGACCCCGGAGCCGATGACCGTCCAGCCGACGACGACCATTCACGAGCTATTGGCCTCTTTCCTGCTTCCGCGGAGCCCCGGCGCCGTGCCGGTGGTCCAGGACGATCGGCTCGTCGGCATGGTCACGCTGAGCTGCGTCCGTCAGGTGCCGCCCGAGCGGTGGACGACGACGCTGGTCGCCGACGTGATGCAACGGCGGCACGAGCTGTGTGCCGTGGAGGCCGAAGAGGACCTGGGCGCGGCGTTGCGCGGGATCGGCGAGGACGACACGCCGACGTTGGCCGTGGTCTCCGACGATCGGCTCGTCGGGCTGCTGCCGCGCTCCAACCTGCTCCAGTTCAGCAAGATGCACGACTCCGGGATGCGCGCGGCCTGAGGGGAGTCCGATATCGCGACAGGTTGCCCGAAAAGTAGGCTAGAGCCCCGGCGGGACCGGCGTGTGCTCCGGCGTCTGGAGCGAGGGGGCTGCCCCCGTCATGCCGAGCCGCAGCGAGGGTCTGTCCCCCCGTCATGCTGAGCCGCAGCGAAGCATCTCCCCGGTCCGAACCCGAAGCGCTCGTGGAGATGCTTCGCTGCGGCTCAGCGTGACAGACGGGGACTCGCTCGGCATGACAGGCGGGAACTGGCCTGGCCCATCATGACGGACGGAACCGGACACGATCAGCAACTGACTCGCCGGATGCACCACCAAGAGTGAAAGGATGAGACTATGCAGATACGGGGTCCATCAACCGGAATCCGTCCGACCCCCGACTTCGAGGGGCGATACAAGAGAGCCATTCTTCGGCAGGGCGAGCCCGACCGGGTGCCCCTGAGCGATTTCAGCGTCGATGTCCTCATCAAGCGGGAGCTCCTGCGCCGCGAGCTGGGCCGGGACATCGTCCTGCAGCGCGATGCCCGCGCCCGCAAGCTGGAAGGCACCATGAAGCTGCCCCTCGAGCTGGACGTCGAGTTCCGCTACCGAGCAGGCTTCGACTTCGTGCCGCTCTCGGCCGGCATCCAGGAACAGACCCAGACGATGGAGGGGGTGGCGACGGTTGCGAAAGCCAGGTACGCCGCCTTTGGCGACGAGGAGCAGGAGCGCGGCTGGGCCAATGAGGGGGAGGGCGTCATCACCAACCGGCGGGAGCTCGAAAGCTTCCCCTGGCCCGATCCCAATGCGTTCGACTACCGCGCCTTCGAGGACGTGAAGCGGTATCTCCGACCCGGGATGAAGGTCCTCCTGAGTCTTGGCAAGGTGTTCACCGGCGTCTGGTGGCTGATGGGATTCGAGGCATTCGCTCGGGCCACCCGCAAGGACCCCGACCTCGTCAAGGCCGTGTACGAGCGGCTGGGCGGCGCCCAGTTGCAGGTGCTCGACATCGCGACTCGCTTCGACAGCGTCGGGGCCGTCCTTCATGCCGACGACCTGGCCTACGCCGAGGGGCTGATGGTCCGCCCGCAGCACTTCCGAGAGCACTTCTTCCCCTGGCTGAAGACCGCCGTCGACCTCTGCCATAGCCGGGGGCTGCCGTTCATCTTCCACTCCGACGGAGACATCCGCCCGGTGCTCGACGACGTCGTCGCCTGCGGCGTCGATGCCGTCCACCCCGTCGAGCCGAAGGCGATGGACATCGTCTGGCTGAAGCAGACCTACGGCGACCGGCTGGCGGTGATGGGCAACATCGACCTCGGCTATACGCTGACGCAGGGCACGCCGGAGGAGGTCGACGCCGAGGTGAAGCTCCGGATCCAGCAGCTCGCCCCCGGCGGCGGCTACGCCTGCGGCGCGTCGAACTCGGTCCCCGAGTACGTGCCGTTCGAGAACTTCCTGGCGATGCGGGACGCGATTCTCAAGTACGGCAGATACCCGATCCAACTGGGCTGACGCCTCGTCCGTCATGCTGAGCCGTAGCGAAGCATCTCCCCGGCCCGGACCCGAATCGCTCGGGGAGATGCTTCGCTGCGGCTCAGCATGACGGACGGGGAACCTCGTTGGATGCACTCCCAAGAGC
>JACQGW010000082.1 GCA_016199325.1 Chloroflexota bacterium | reverse complement strand
GGTGCCGAGGGCCAGAATCGAACTGGCGACACCGGCATTTTCAGTGCCGTGCTCTACCGACTGAGCTACCTCGGCAAACGCCGTCCTCGGCTGGGCCGAAGCCGGCGACATCGATATTATAGCCGAACCCTCCTGGTCCTGCAAGAGTTTCCGAGCGAGCGGCCCTATCAGCTTGACAGGGTACTGATGCACCGATAGACTGATCCAACGATGATAGGTCATGCGTCATGCGTCATACGTCATACGTCATGCGTGGTGGGTGGCGAGTGACGTATGACGCATGACGAGTGACGCATGACGCATGACGAGTGGGGAAAGATGGTCGAGTCTGAGACGTTCCGGGTTCCCGCGTCCAAACTGCGGTGGCGGTGTGAGCCCGACCGGTTCACGTTCCTCTGCACCGACGACATCGCGCCGCTGGAGGAGTTCGTCGGCCAGGACCGGGCGCTGCGGGCCATCGAGTTTGGCCTCTCCGTCCACCGGCCGGGCTACAACATCTTCGCGTCGGGCCTCACCGGCACCGGCAAGACGACGGTCATTCAGCAATACCTCCAGCAGGCGGCGGCGGCACGGGCCGGGGTCGCTCTGCCCGACGACTGGTGTTATGTCTACTCCGATGCCAACCCCGACCGCCCGACTATCCTTCGTCTGCCCCGCGGGCGCGGGCGTGAGCTGCGGGATCACCTGACCGCCCTCCTGGCCCGTTTGCGCAAGGCGCTGCCGGAAGCGTTCCACGGCGAGGACTACCGCAAGCTCGGCAAGCAGGCGGTCGACGCCGGCCAGGACCGGCGCCGGGCGATCCTGACGGCCCTCGACCGCCGGGCGCGCGAGGCCGGCTTCCTGCTCCAGGGCACGCCGAGCGGCGTTGCGGTGGTGCCGATGCTGAGCGGCCAGCCCGTCACCGACGAGCAGTTCCTGGCCCTGCCCGAGCCGGTCCGAACCGACATCGAGGCAAAGCGAGCGGAGCTGCTTCAACAGGTCGAGGCCGCATTCGAAGAGGTCGGCCGCCTGGAAGCGGCGACGTCCGAGCAGATTCGGACCCTCAACCAGCAGGTGGCCGAGTTCACCGTCGGCCGCCCCTTCGCCGAGATCGAGGGACAGTTCGGCGACCAGCCGGACGCCGTCGATTTCCTGAAGGGCGTGCGGGCGTTCACCCTGCGGAACGTCGAGCTCTTCCTCCAGCCCGACGGCGCTCCATCCCAGCCGGCCGATGGGAAGGATCAGCCGTCCGCCGGCACGAACGGCCGGCGGATCGAGCTGAGCCGCATCCAGGACCCGTTCATCCCATTCCGGGTGAATCTGTTCGTCGATCACTCCGGCTCGTCGGGGCCGCCGATCGTCGTCGAGCCGAACCCGACCTGGGGCAACGTCTTCGGCAAGCTCGAGCGGCGCGCCTTCATGGGCGCCTACTTCAGCGACCACACGATGCTGAAGCCGGGGGCGCTGGCGCTGGCCAACGGCGGCTATCTCATCCTAAACGGCCGGGACGTCCTGATCAATCCCGGGGTGTGGGAAGGACTGAAGCGCGCGCTCCGCACGAAGGAGGCTCGGCTGGAGGACCCGGCCGAGCAGATGGGGATGGTCGTTCCGGTGGGCCTCCGGCCCCAGCCGCTCCCGCTCGACGTCAAGGTGATCATGACCGGCGACTTCGGGCTCTATCAGCTCCTCGCTCGGGCCGACGAAGATTTCTGGGAGATCTTCAAGGTCCAGGCCGACTTCGACACCCGCGTCGACCGCACCGATCGGAATCTCGACGCCTACGCCTCGTTCATCTGTGCGACCTGCCAGCGGGATGGCCTGGTCGCCTTCGACCGAGACGCCGTCTGCCGGGTCGCCGAGTTCGGCGCTCGGCTCGCCGGGGATCAGCGCAAGCTGACGGCCCGCTTCGGCCTGTTGCGCGACGTCCTCATCGAGACGGACTACTGGACGCGGCGGGCCGGCGCGCCGATGGCCGGCGGGGCCCACGTCCGCCAGGCGCTGGAGGCACGGGTCTACCGCTCCAGCCTGATCGCCGAGCGGATGCGCGAGCTGATCGCGGAGGGCACGATCTTTGTCGAGGTCGCCGGCGCGGTGGTCGGCCAGGTCAACGGGCTGGCCGTCTACGACCTGGGCACGGTCGCCTTCGGCCGGCCGTCGCGGATCACCGCCCGGACGTTCATGGGGCGCGACGGGGTCGTGAACATCGAGCGGGTGTCACAGCTTTCCGGGCCGACCCACGACAAGGGCGTCCTCATCCTCGCCGGCTACCTGGGCGCCACCTACGCCCAGGACCGGCCGCTGGCCCTGACCGCGACGCTGACCTTCGAGCAGTCTTACGAAGGCGTCGAGGGCGACAGCGCCTCGTCGACCGAGCTGTACGCCATCCTGTCGAGCCTGGCCGACCTGCCGGTGCGTCAGGGACTGGCGGTGACCGGCTCGGTCAACCAGCGGGGGAGCATCCAGCCCATTGGCGGCGTCAACGAGAAGATCGAGGGCTACTTCGACGTGTGCCGGCTAATGGGCCTGACGGGCGAGCAAGGCGCCATCATCCCCGAGAGCAACGTGCCCAACCTCAACCTGCGAGAGGACGTCGTCGAGGCCGTCGAGCGGCGGCAGTTCCACGTCTACGCCGTCCGGACAGTCGACGAGGGTATCGCCCTGCTGACCGGCGTGCCGGCCGGCGCTCGCGATGAGACGGGCCAGTTTCCCGAGGGCACCGTCCACGCCCGTGTCGAGCAGCAGGTCCGGCGGTTTGCCGATGGGTTGCGAACGTTCTCGCAGGTGCACTGACAGGGGCACGATCTTTGCACATCCCTGCTGATTCGCATGTTGGAGGGAGGTGACGGGTCGTGTCTCTCCTGTGGACCATCGTCGTGGTCTTGCTGGTGTTGTGGCTCCTCGGCCTGATCGGTGGTGTTGGCGGCAGCCTCGTCCACCTGTTGCTGGTGATTGCCCTGATCGTCGCGCTGGTCAACCTGTTGACCACCCCGCGCGCGGTCTGAGCAGGGGCAGAGGCAGCGAGGGCGGCACCGCGGAGCGTACCCCGTGCCGCCGGTCAGGACAGAGCAATTCGCACAAGCATTGAGCGAGGCGGAAACGCCGCCCTCGGTCCCCCAGCCGGCGGGGCAAAGGCGACCCGGTCCCTCCCCGTCCGCGGGGAGGGCCGGCGTGGGGTCGAATCCCTGGCGCAACCATTCTGCAAACGGCTCGAGTACCCCACGCACCGGCAGGAAGGGAGCTTCGGGGCTGGCAGCGGATTGCCGGCCCCATTTCTTGTTAGGCAAAACGGCGTTAAAGATGATGAAGAGAGGGTCGGCGCGCCCGACGCCGACGATGAGCATAGAGGGGGGATCGGTAGTTTCCCAGGTTCTTATGAGCCAGCCAGCCGGGATGAGTTTCAGCGGAGAACGACATTGCGCCAGGCGTGTACGTGTGCCGGGTCCAGACGCTCTATGGCCGGCAGCCGGTCGAACCCCGTATCCGCGGAGATGATGTGGCGCAGGTGGAGCCGCTCCATGACCGCCGCGTGGAGCAGATCGCGACCACCCAGTTCAGGACGAGTATTGGCGAGGTCAGCCGCCCTCTCTACGTCGGCCGCCTGGACTACTGCCACCCGATCGCGCATCAGCTCCGCGAACCGTTGAAACACCTCGCGACCTTGCGGCCACAACCGCAGTGCCAGGTAACGATGCAGCAGCTCTTGCAGGACCTCAGCGTCCGTCAGAAAGGCTTGAGGCTGCTCCGCCGCCAGCAACAGAATCTCAGCACAGGGCTGCTTCAGGGGGTGGGGTCGGCCGGCCGCGTAGATGGGCACATTGGCGTCAAGAAACGCCACCGGGCTCATGGGCCCCCTCCAACTGCTGGCTCAGCGTGGCGGGGTCGGGGAGGTCCTCGATCTCCAGTTCCGCCAGCTCCTGAGCTGCTCGTTTTCGGCGGGCCTTGAGTGTGTCCTCGTAGGCCCGGTCGATAAGGCGACGTACTGCCTCGGACACCGGTGCGCCCTGCTCCGCTGCCAACGCCCTGAGCTTGCGGAGGTGCTCAGGGTCCAGCCGCACATCCAGGCGCTCAGATGGCATGGGCCTCACCTCCCTATGGACACCATTGTACGGCAAGTTTGTGCCGTACACAAGTCAGACGTGCCTTCTCCTTTGCGGGTGGGCGTCAGGGTTTTGCGTGGACGGCCGCCGGTCTGCCGTAGGGGCGGTTCGAGAACCCATATGATCCAACAAATACTGCTAGATTGGCTGTTTCTTCGGACGGGATGTGCAGTTTTTCTGGGCGTGCCGCTCCTTTCGGATGAGGACCACGTCTGGTGGCAACGGCGTGATGGCCTCGGGGGGAATG
>JACQGW010000076.1 GCA_016199325.1 Chloroflexota bacterium | reverse complement strand
TCCGGAATCCGAGCCCGAGTGGCGGCTCCATTGCCACCGTGAGCGACTCGGGCTGGTCGGAGTCGACGGTGACCTACAACAACCGCCCGACCATCGACGGTCCCGTCCTCTCGACCCTGGGGGCGGTGAGCCAGAACCAGTGGTATGAGCTGGACGTGACCGACGCCATCGCGGGCAACGGCACGGTGAGTTTCGGGATCTGGTCGGGCAGCACCAACGGCGCGGACTACGCCTCCCGCGAAGACGGGGCGTTTGCGCCGCAGCTCGTCGTCACATTCAACAGTTCGTCCGGGCCGACGCCCACGCCGACCAGCGCCCCAGCTACGGCAACGGCGACGTCGACGCCAACGCCAGCCCCAGTGCTGGACACGCCGACGCCAACAGCAACGCCCTGGCTGACCAACACGCCAACGCCGAGCGATACGCCGACGGCCGTGCCGACGGTTGTCGAAACGCTCACCTTTGCGCCGGTTGCCGACGCCCGTGTCAATGCCAAGTACCCGGGGGACAACTCTGGCTCAGACCTGTTCTTGATGGTGGATGCCTCGCCGGTCCAGGAGTCGTTCCTCAAGTTCGAGCTGACCAACCTGAATGGACAGGTAACCTCGGCGCGCCTCCGACTCTACGTCCGGAATCCGAGCCCGAGTGGCGGCTCCATTGCCACCGTGAGCGACTCGGGCTGGTCGGAGTCGACGGTGACCTACAACAACCGCCCGACCATCGACGGTCCCGTCCTCTCGACCCTGGGGGCGGTGAGCCAGGACCAGTGGTATGAGCTGGACGTGACCGACGCCATCGCGGGCAACGGTACGGTGAGTTTCGGGATCTGGTCGAGCAGCACCAACGGCGCGGACTACGCCTCTCGTGAAGACGGAGCGTTTCCGCCGCAGCTCGTCGTGACATTCAGCAGCTCATCCGGGTCGACACCCACGCCGACCAGTGTCCCGGCGACGGCGACACCCACGCCGACCAGTGTCCCGGCGACGGCGACACCCACGCCGACGCCGACGGCGGCTGGCCAGGCGGTGATCACGCTGCGAGCCATCTCGACGGCAACGACGACGCCGACCGCCAGCCCAAGCTCGCTGACGGTCAGCCGCCCGCCGGGCGTGCAGAACGGCGACATCCTGATCGCCCACCTCGCGCTGCGGGGCGGGAAGAGCTCGGTCGTACCGGTGCCGGCAGGCTGGACGCTGGTGGGCTTCGGTCATTCCGACTCCACCATCTGGTCCGGGGTCTACTATCGGGTTGTCCCCGTCGCCCAGAACGAGCCGGCCTCGTACACGTGGTCCTGGTCGCCGGCCGGCGCCGCGGCCATCGGCATCGCCGCCTACTCGGGCGTCAGCTCAACGAACCCCATCGACGGCAGCTCTAAGCAGGTGAACACGGTCTCGGGCTCGACGGCGGTGACGGCCCCGAGCATTACGACCACCGCCAACAACGACCGGCTCCTCTTCTTTGCCGCCGTCAGCGGCGGCAACTCCGTCACGCCGCCGTCCGGCATGACGGAGCGATGGGATCACCGCTCAAACAGCGGGACCGCGAACGCGACGGGCGAGTTTGCCGACAAGGCGCTCGGCGCAGCCGGCGCCACCGGCAGCCAGACGGGCACGGCCGGCTTCGCCAGCCCCAACGTCGGCCACCTGGTCACGCTGAGGCCGGGCACGTCCTGAGAAGCCGCATTGACCAAGGGGAGGTATGACCATGACAACACAGGGGGTTACGGACATGAAGAAGATTTGCGTTGCGGGCACGGGCTATGTCGGTCTGGTCACCGGCGCTTGCCTGGCCGAGCTTGGGCACGACGTCGTCTGCCTGGATATCGACGCGAGCAAGATCGAGCGATTGCAGGCCGGCGAAATCCCGATCCATGAACCGGGTCTCGGCGAGCTGGTCTGGCGCAACCGGGACGAGGGCCGCCTGCGGTTCACGACGAGCTATCCCGAGGCCCTGGCGAGCGCCGATTTCGTCTTCATTGCGGTGGCGACGCCGGCAGGGCAGGGCGACGAGGCCGACCTGCGCTACGTGCGGGCGGCCGCGAGATCGATCGCCGAGTGCCTGTCGCCGGATCGCTTCCTGACCGTCATCAACAAGAGCACGGTGCCCATCGGCACCGGCGACGTCGTCACGAGCATCATCGGCCAGGCCCGGCCGGACGCCCGTTTCGCGGTCGTCTCCAACCCGGAGTTTCTGCGGGAGGGGGCGGCGGTCCACGATTTCTTCCACCCGGACCGTATCGTGCTCGGAACGACCGATCGCTGGGCGGCAGAGGGGGTCGCCGAGCTCTACGCACCGCTGAATGCGCCGGTCATCATCACGGATCGGCGGAGCGCCGAGATGATCAAGTACGCCTCGAACGCCTTCCTGGCGACGAAGATCGCCTTCATCAACGAGATCGCGGCGCTCTGCGAGCGGGTCGGCGCCGACGTTACCGTCGTCGCCCAGGGGATGGGGCAGGATCAGCGGATCGGCCGGGCGTTCCTGGAGGCCGGGCTGGGCTACGGCGGCAGTTGCTTCCCGAAGGACGTCAAGGCGCTGGCCCACATGGCCGACGTCTACGGCTGCCATCCCCAGTTGTTGCAGGCGGTCATGGGGATCAACCGGCACCAGCGCCGCCTTGTGGTCTACCGGCTCCGCAAGACGCTGGGCAATCTCGACGGCCTGCGGGTGGCGGTCCTTGGCCTCGCCTTCAAGCCCAACACCGACGACATGCGGGATTCACCAGCCGTCGAGATCATCCACCTGCTCCAGCACGAGGGAGCCACCGTGCGCGCCCACGACCCGGTTGCGATGGCCAGCGCCTCGCGCTACCTCTCGACCGACGTCACCCTGTGCCAGGACCCCTACGAATGCGTCGCAGGGGCCGACGCGGTGGTGGTGGCGACGGCCTGGACCGAGTTCAGACAGATCGATCTGGCCCGTGTTCGAAGCCTGATGCGCCGGCCGGTTCTCTTCGACGGACGCAACCTGTTCGAGCCGGCGCTGGTCCGATCGCTGGACTTCACCTACCTTGCCGTCGGCCGAGGTGGTGAGGCCGAGCCCATGGCGGTCCCGGCGATGCTGACGGGACGTGCCGTCGTCAAGAGTCTGTAGCTGCCCGCCGCGAGACGCTCTGCAAGGAGGCAGAATCAATGGAACTGAATACGTGGCTCCGCCTGTTGATCCGCTGGAGCTGGCTGTTGGCGCTGTCGGCCGTCGCAGCCGGCATCGCCAGCTACCAGTTGACGAGAGGGGTTCCACCGGAGTACGAAGCGTCCGCTCGCCTGCTCGTCGGGCCGGGGTTGAACAGCGCCGACGTCAACCTCGACACGCTCCGGGCGAGCGCCCTGCTCGTGAGCACCTACCGGGATTTCGCTTCAACCCGGGGGGTCCTGGAACAGGCGATTCTCGAGCTGGATCTCCCGCTCTCGCGAACCGAGCTCGCCGCGCAGATCGACACGACGGCGAATCCCGATACCCGGATCATCGAAATCCGCGTGCGTGACTCGTCGTCGGAGCGGGCCGCGGCCATCGCCGCCAAGCTCGCCGACCTCGTGACCCGAAGCACGGGCGTGGGCAACCCGACCCCGGCCGCCAGGGTCACCACCTACGACGTGCAGACGAAGGGCCGGCTGGTCACGAACACGACCACGCAGATCGTCCCGCTGGCGATCCTCGCCGCGCTCGTGCTCAGCATGATGGTCGCGCTTGCCGTCGAGTATCTTCTCAGTGCTCGGCGTTCCGGGAGGGTTCACTCGGCCGACGAGCTGGCCACGGCCACCGGGGCCCCGAGCCTCGGCGTCGCCCCGATTCTCAAGGGGGGCCGTCCGGATTCGCCGGATCACCTCTTGCTGGTCGCGCATCCGCAGACTCCAGAGGCCGATCAGTACCGGCTCATTGCCACTCGGCTCTGGGCGGCCATGCAGCGGAGGAACGTCAAGTCGATCCTCATCTGTTCCGCCTCGGTGGACTGGAGCGGGGCCGCTGCCACCGCCAACCTCGCGACGGCGCTGGCCGAGCGCTTCGGCCGGGTGATCCTTGCCGACGGGATGCTCCAGAGCCCGCGCCTGAGCGCACTTTTCCAACTGACCCGGTCTCCAGGGTTGAGCGATCTGCTCGCAGGGAGAGCCGGACCGGAGGCGCAGCCGTTTGGCTGGCTGCCGTTGCTGTCCGTCGTCCCCGCCGGCACGCCGACTCCCTTCGCCAGCCGGTTGATGAACGCGGCGCGGCTGGGCTCGCTGATCAGAGACCTCAGCGGGCGCGCGGACGTAGTCATCGTGCAGGCCGCCAGCCCCCTGGCGACGTCTGACGCGCTGCTTCTGGCGAGCCAGGTTGATGCCGTATTGCTCGTGGCTCCGGGCACGGTCCAACGCGACGTGGTCGGTCGGGTCATGCAGGACCTTGAGCTGGCCGGGGCGCCGGTCATCGGCACGCTGTCCGTGCGGCCGGTCCGCCTGCCGACAGACCGCAAGCGGGGGGAGCCGGCGGAGCTCGTGCCGGTCATGCAGCCTGCTGAGCCGGCCTATCCAGCCATGCTGTCGGATCGTGCCGACGGCGTGGGCCGATCCAGGTAGCGCGGACGCGGCTCGGCGCTCCATCGGGGCGGCCTGGCAGGCCGCCCCGACCCGGATTGCCGAGCCCCGCCAGTCGCTCCTGGCGCTCCATCTGAGCGGAGAACGGAGGTTGTCCGTGTTGAGGTCAGTCGCACAACTGGATTCGTCAAACGCCCGCAGGTGGGCGCTCGCGGCCGCCGGCGCGCTGGCGTTCGGATTCTACGTCGTCTTTCTCGCCTGGAACGACCCGACCCACTGGCTCGCGATCGGTGCTCTGCTGGCGGCCGGCGGCGCACTGTTCCTGCTGGCCTGGCCCGAAGCGGCGACGCTGGTGGTCATTTTCGCGCTGTACACGAACCTCCCGGTCGTGGCGATGCGTTACCACGGCGTGCCGGCCTGGGTCGCCGGTGCTCTGCCCGTCATCCTGCTGGTGCCGCTGGCGGCCTACGTCGTCCACCAGCGCCAGAAGCTGCTCCTGGGCCCGGTGTTCGCCTTGATGGCCGTCTATCTCGTCGTGCAGATACTGGCCGCCTTCGGCGCCCAGTATCTCGAGCGGTCGACGACCGCCATCGGCTGGTACGTCGTCGAAGGCATGATTCTGTACGTCCTGATCCTGAACGTCATCCGCACTCGCGCGACGCTGAAGCGCGTCCTGTGGATCGTGTTGCTCGCCGGTAGTGTCATGAGCGCGCTCGCCGTCTACCAGGGGATCACCCACGACTATCAGAACAGCTTTGGCGGCATGATGGCCGCCAAAGGCTCCTTCTTCGCCGCGGACTCTGAGGTCTGGCGCCGCCGGCCTGCCGGCCCGGTCGGCGACACCAACTTCTTCGCGCAGATCCTCGTCGTCCTCGTACCCATCGGGATCTTCCAGGCGCTGGCCGAGCGCCGACCGGTGCTTCGGCTGGCGGCGGCTCTGGCCAGCGTCCTCATCGTCGCCGGCGTCATGGTCACCTATTCCCGCGGCGCCGCCATCGCCCTGGGCGTTTCGTTCATCGCGATCGCCTATCTGCTCCGGGTTCGCCTGTATTACCTCCTGATTGGCGCAGTCGTGCTCGCCGTGGCTGTTTCGGCCCTCGCGCCCGACTATTTGAGACGGATCGAAAGCTCGGCTCAGGGCGCTCTGATGGTCGGGAGCGGCGGGGCTGGAGTCCAGGACGCGTCGATCAAGGGGCGCATCACCGAAATGGCAAGCGCCTGGTACGTCTTCCTCGACCATCCCTGGCTCGGCGTCGGGCCCGACAACTTCGGCCCCTACTATCTCGACTACGCCGACGCGGTCGGGCTCCGGGTGCGCACCCGTGAGCGGGCGGCCCACGACCTGTACCTGGGCGTTGCCGCCGAGACCGGCCTGCTGGGGCTGTCCGCCTTTGTGGGGATCCTCGTCGCCGCTGTCTGGCAGCTCCGGCAGGTGCGCCGCCGGGATCCGGGCGTGCGAACCGAGCTCTCCCTCTGGGCCGGCGCCTTCACCGTCGCCCTGCTCGGCTACCTCACCGCCGGTCTCTTTCTGCACCTCGCCTTCATGCGCTATTTCTGGCTGCTGCTTGCGCTCGCCGGCGCTGTCGCCCAGGTGGCCCGTCGCGAAGCCGAGCTACCGCAGCAGGATGAGCGTGCCGCTGGTATCCAATCGTTTACGAGATCTGGGGAGGACCTCTCATGAAGATCCTGATTGACCTGCTCCAAAGGCTTGTGGGGAATGATACACTGGCCGCATGGCGTGTGTCGCCCAGGACGGCGGCGATACTCTTCGCCCTGCCCGGCGTCGGCGCGTTGCTCATGGCCCTGACGATCCTCGATCGACCGCTCTATCGCTTCCTGACTGCCGAGGACTCCCCGATGGAGTGGCTGGAGTTCGGGGCCTACGTCGTGGCTGCGCTGGCCAGCCTGCGCATCGCCAGATACCTGGCGTCGGCCGGGCAGCGGCTGCCCGTGCTGCTCTACGCGCTCCTGGTAGTGGCGTGCCTGTTCGTTGCAGGCGAGGAGATCGCCTGGGGGCAGCGCGTCTTTGGTCTGGAGACGCCTGCCGGTCTGAGGGCCATGAACCATCAGGGTGAGATCACGCTTCACAACATCAATCAGCTTCAGACCAAGTTCAACGTGGTGATGATGCTGATCGGCTTCTACGGTAGCATCGGCGCCTGGGCGATCTACCGGCTTAGCCGGGGGCGGAACGGCGACCTCGTCAACCTGTTTGTGCCGCCGCCCTTCCTGATGTCGTTCTTCCTCATCCTGTTCGGCTACAAGTTCATGCGTTTCGCGTTCTTTCCCGACCCCCGATTTACCGTCGTCAGGTTCGGCGAGTTTTCGGAGTTCTGTCTGGCCTTCGGCATGGCAGCCTTCGCGCTGTTCAGTTGGCGGCGGCTCCGTCTGGGCGCAGCGACGACCTCGGCGCCGGGCTTCCAGCGACCCGGCAGCTCTATCGCAGCCCACAAGCCTTGAACCCATCGAGGAGGCTATTCCATGGCTCGTACCCACGTGGCCGTATTCTTCGCCGTGTTCCTGGGGACCGTCCTCTTCTGGACGATCGCCAATCCCGCCGACGTCACGACGGGTTTGGCCGACATCAGCGCCCGCTGGACCATCTTCCTGGAGAAGGTAGGTGTCGTCAGGCCGGTCGTGGTGGCTGCCAGCGCCGAGCTCGCCCCGGTGCCGAGCGATGGCGACGCCGCCGATGATCCCGCCATCTGGGTCCATCCGACGGACCCGACCAGGAGCACGATCATTGGCACCGACAAGCTGAGCGGGCTGCTCGTCTACGACCTCAGCGGCGAGCCGATCCAGCACGTGACGGACGGCAAGATGATCAACGTCGACGTCCGCTACGGCTTCCCGCTCGACGGCAGTCAGGTCGCCGTGGTGACGGCCGGTAACCGGACCAGCCGGAGCATCGCGGTCTACCAGGTGAACCCGACGACGCGCGAGCTCGAGGACGTCGCCGCCCGCACCATCAGCACGGGCGTTTCCCCGTACGGCTCCTGCATGTATCGCAGCGCGATCACCGGCAAGTACTACGTCTTCGTCGACAACAAGCGCGGCATGGTCGAGCAGTGGGAGCTCTTCGACGACGGCAGCGGCCGAGTCGACGGACGCCGGGTGCGCCGCTTCGACGTCGGCTCCGAGGTCGAGGGCTGCGTCGCAGACGACGATCTGGGGTATCTGTACATCAGCGAGGAGGACGTCGGCATCTGGAAGTACGGCGCCGAGCCGTGGGCCGGCATCGACCGGACCATGGTCGACGCGACAGGCTCCGACGGCCACCTGACGGCCGACGTCGAGGGGCTAACCATCTACCACGCCGGCAACAGCAAGGGCTATCTGCTCGCCTCCAGCCAGGGCAGCAACTCGTTCGCCGTCTACCAGCGTGAGGGCGAGAACGCGTACGTGATGACGTTCACGATTGCAGCCGGCAACCGCATCGACCGGGTGTCGAACACGGATGGCATCGACGTGACGAGCGCCTATCTTGGCCCCGCCTTCCCACAGGGCCTCTTCGTCGCCCAGGATGACAGGGACGGCGACGCCAACCAGAACTTCAAGCTGGTGCCCTGGCAGACGATTGCCTCTGCGTCGAGGCCGTCGCTGCTCATCGATCCATCCTGGAGCCCGTACCGAATGAGCAGCCCGGCCGGTCAGCAATAGGTGGTACGCCCGGCAAATCGGTCGGTGGTCCAAGCGTCTCCCCGTCTGTCATGCTGAGCCGCAGCAGACTCGTAGGAGCTCATAGGAACGCGCAGGAACTCGGGGGGAGGGCTCCGTCATGCTGAGCCGCAGCGAAGCATCTCCCCCAGTCCGAAGCAGCAGCGTCCGGGAGATGCTTCGCTGCGGCTCAGCGTGACAATCGGAGGATCTGCCGATCTGCCACGGCCTTGCCGGATGCATCAGTACAGGAGCGGTGGAGAATGCGCATCAAGAGAATGGCTACCATAGCAGCGGCAGCGCTGCTTGCACTGGCGACAGCCACATCGGCGGCCGCGGATGGTAACAGGGTCAGAACCGTGGACCTCAACCTCCGCGACGTCCGGAGCTTCGTGCTCGACAACCCCTGCACGCCGGTCCCGGACGACACCATCGAGCTGATCGGCCACGTTCGCGTCATCATGCAGGTGGTCGAGACGCCGACCGGCACCCAGAGCTCCCTGGTGCATTTCAACCAGAGCTTCCGGGGCGAGGACGCTGCCGGCGTCGACTACACGGTCATTCTGACCGAGCAGAACATGGCGCATCTCTCATTGGATGGCCCCAGGGGCAGCGTCGCCTTCACGCTCAACATCATCAGCCACGGCGGCACAGGCAACCTGGTGGTGAAAACGATCGGCAACAGCAACGGCATCGTCGTGGACACCGCCGAGTGCCGAGGCTAGCGCGTGATGACGGAATCACTTCCGAATCTCGAGGACACGGAACGCGGAGCAGGGGATCCGGGACACGGTGTCTGCCGTGATGGTCCTCTGCCAGCGGGCGGTTCCCTCGGACTCGGCGTAGAGCTTGATGCGGCCGCTCCGGTCAACCAGGACCATCCCGTACTCCTGGAGGGCGTGAGCGATGGCTTTGCCGGCCGGGCTGAGGCCCCAGCGGTCGAAATCGGCGTCGGTGAGCGAGGGGTCGAGCTGGAGACGAGCGCCCTCCGGCAGGTCGGGAAAGCGGCCCGTGCCGTCGCTCTTGGTTGCCGGGTACACATGCTTCGATGCCGGCGATCTGGAGCCGAAGGCAATGGCGTGCTCGATCCGCCCCTGGGCGATCTCCCAGGGGCGGATCAGCCCGGCAAGGTAGGGAACGCCGGCCCCGCGGCTGATAAACCCCCTGGGTGGGACGCCGCTCCAGCGCGTGTTGTAGTGGTAGCCGTTGACCGCCGAGTACGTGCCACCGGCCTGGACGACCACCTGCCAGAAGCCCCACTCGTCGCCGGTCTCCCGGTTCCAGATGACCATCTGAGCGTCCTGGCCGCCGGCAGGTCGCGCGCCGGCAGGGATCGGAACCTTGAGCGCGAGCGCCTTGACGTTGACTACCCTCGTCCCCCCGCCGCTCACGTTCGAGTAGGTGCCGAGAATCTGTACCGTTCTGCGGGGGATCGTGCCGTCAACTTGATAGACCGGGATCGTATACGCGGTGGGATCCGAGCTCAGCAAACCGGTCGGGGTTGAGAAGGTGGGCGCGGGATCCTGCATGGGAGCGGACGGAACCAGGCCGCAGAGCGCTCTCACGTACGCTGTGCTCTGTCGGTCGTAGACCGGGCGCGGCCCAATCGGCGTGTTCCAAGGTGAACCGGCCGCATACGGTCGCCGGTCGACGTCCTGGCCCGCCGCTGCGCCGGCCTGGACCGGCCCGTGAACCACCTCCATCGGTGTGGCTGCATGGCGGACCACTGTCCATGCCGCCGGGGCTGCCAGAGAAGCTGCCAGCAGGGCCATCGCGAGCGCGACGACGAACAGGCCTGCCAACCGGCCACGCCGGCGAGCCGGACCAACCGCGGTTAGGAATCGCCATCGCCTTTTCATCCGCCGGGCAGCGGTGCATCTATCCTGCCATGCGCGACAGGGTTACAGAAGATCTATCCGAATGACAGCCGGCGGCAACTTCGGCGAGCCACCTGTTGATCGGGGGACTCCTCGTCTGCCGTGCTGAGCCACACCGAGCATCCCGCCCGGAGCATCTGACCGCCGACCCACACGCGGTGCCGGCGCCGCCCGTCATGCTGAGCCGCAACGACCGAGCGCCGCCCGTCATGCTGAGCCGCAACGACCGAGCGCCGCCCGTCATGCTGAGCCGCAGCGACCGAGCGCCGCCCGTCATGCTGAGCCGCAGCGAAGCATCTCCCGGACGTCGTCCATTCGTCCGGGGAGATGCTTCGCTGCGGCTCAGCATGACCATTCGTGCGACAGCCGAACTGCCACCGGCTTGTCGGCTGCGCCACTTACTGGATCTTGATGACGTGGAAGGCGGCGTACGGGATCTTCGAGATCGTGCTGGCCGAGAGAGTGCCGTTCCAGTCTGCGGTCGCCTCGTACTCGGCGTAGATCTTCGGGTGCCCGCTCTTATCGATGATGATCATCCCGTACTCCTGCAGGGCGCGGGCGATGATCTTGCCGGTGGGGCTCAGCCCCCAGCGGTCGAAGTCGGCGTTGGTCAGCGACGGGTCGAGCTGGAGCCGAGTCCCCTCGGGCATGTCGGGGTAGGAGCCGGAGCCATCGCTCTTGGTCGCCGGGTAGACGTACTCCGGCGTCGGGTAGTCGTAGGCGAAGGCGATGGCGTGGTCGATCCGTCCCTGTGCGATCTCCCAGGGGCGGATGAGGCCGGTGAGGTAGGGAACCCCTGCGCCGCGGCTGATGAAGCCTTTGGGGGGGACACCGCTCCAGTTGGTGTTGTAGTGGTAGCCGTTGGTGGCCGCATAGGTCCCGTCGGCGTTGACGATGACCTTCCAGAAGCCCCACTCGTCGCCGGTCTCACGATTCCAGATGATGAACTGGGCGTCGCCGCCCCTGGCAGGCCGAGCGCCGGCCGGGATGGGGATCTGGAGGGCTGGGGCCTTGAGGTTGGTGAGGCCGGTGCCGTTGTCGGTGACGTTGGAGAAAGTGCCGGAGAGCTTGATGGTTCTGAGCGGCGTATTGCTCGCGATCTCGTAGACGGGATAGGTGTACTGGGTGGGGTCGGAGCCGAAGGAGCCGGCGAGAGCGGAGAGGTACCGGGCGCTCTGGGGGTCGTAGGCAGGGTTGGGACCGATGGGCGTGTTCCAGGGGCTGTTGGCCGCATACGGCCGCCGGCTCGACGCCGTCGTCGCCGGCACCGGAGCGGTCACCGGCGCGGTGCTCGTCGCGCCGACGACCACGAACGGGAGGTGGAGCCGATGACTGCTCGCAGCGGCCACGGTCGTTGCTCCCACGAAAGTCGGCCCAGCGGCGACCGATCCAGTTGCCAGGAGCTCCAATACCAGCACGGTTGTGGTGAGGCCGATCAGCCGGCGCCGCCACTGGACAGCGCGGGCGCTCGTGAGGCGCTTCCGAATCTCCCTCATCACGTTGACAATGTGGACGTTGATGATGTTGATGCCATCCATGACCCTGCCTATCCCATACGTGCTATCGTCCGGCAGACGATGAACATGCCGGCCGGGGAGGGCGACCCAGCGGGTCGCCCCTACGACGCCGATGCTACGACGCCGGTGCGTTTCCGTC
>JACQGW010000075.1 GCA_016199325.1 Chloroflexota bacterium | reverse complement strand
GGGAGGGGGGGCCGGGGTCGGGGGCCAGGAGAGGGACGATGGATCGGAAGAGTGAGGGCGGCGTCTCCCCGCTCAGTGGGAGCGGGGCCAGGGGGGAGGGCGGACCTTTCGCCCTTCCCCGAGTTCCTACGAGTTCCTACGAGTTCCTACGAGGCGCCGGCGGGAGCGGAGCCGGGGGGGAGGGCAGCGCCTTGCCGGACACCGACCGCCAATCCGCTCCACTGCTCGGCATCGCGCCTGTCACCGGCTCCCGGATCCTCACGCCCACCGCGCGGACCTCGGAGTCCGATCCCATCATCGCGCAGCCCGACCATCCCTCTCCCGCCCCCCGCCCCCCGACCTCCGACCTCGCCTGGTATCTCTATGGGATCACTCGGCGTGTAGATGCGGGCGAGGCTGAGCGTACCAGCGCGTCCGGCGGATCACCTGCTGCGCAGGCCAGCTCCCCGCCTGTCCTGCTGAGCCGCAGTGAAGCGCCTGATCGGGACGGCGCTCCGCCTGCTATGCGCAGCCAGAGCGAAACACCGGCTGCCCCGGACATCTCCCCCTCTGTTATGTTGAGCCAGAGCGAGCCCGCGGCTGCGCGGGACGACGCTCCGCCTGTCATGCTGAGCCAGAGCGAGCCCGCGGCTGCGCGGGACGACTCCTCGCCTGTCATGCTGAGCCAGAGCGAGCCCGCGGCTGCGCGGGACGACTCCTCGCCTGTCATGCTGAGCCGCAGCGAAGCATCTCTCCAGCGCGAACGGGCAACGTCCGGGAGATGCTTCGCTGCGGCTCAGCATGACAATCCGCGAACTGCGGCGCAGGAGGAGAATCCACGGGCTGCGGCTCAGGAGGACAATTCGCGGGCTGCGGCTCAGGAGGAGAATCCACGGGCTGCGGCTCAGCATGACAATCCGCGAACTGCGGCGCAGGAGGACAATTCGCGGGCTGCGGCGCAGGAGGACGATCCGCGGACTGGGGCGCAGGAGGACGATCCGCGGATCAGCGGTCCTGTCGCGGACCCGTCGGATGTAGTACTCGCCTGCGGCCCTGGGGTTGCGGGCGGCGGGCCGGTGCAGGTCCTGGTGCTCGGCGACCTCGCCGCTATCGTCAGCGCGGTACCGCTGGTCGAGTTCGGCGCCGAGGCGATCCGCGCGCGTCTGGAGGATGCGGCCTGGCTCGAAACCATGGTGCGCGGCCACAACCGGGTGGTCGAGACCATTCACCGCCGGCAGGTGGTCCTGCCGGCAAAGTTCGGGAGCGTCTACGCCAGTGCGGCGGACCTGGCCGCCGCACTGGCGGACGTCCACGATATCCTGCTCACCCAGCTCAGGTGGCTGGATGGCTGTGATGAATGGGGGGTGAGACTGTACGCCGATCGTGAGACGATCCAGCAACGCGTGGTGACGGAGAACACGGCGGTGCGGCAGCTCCAGCACGAGCTCGCAAGCGCCCGGCCGGGACGGGCCTACTTCCTCCAACGAAAGCTGGCCGACCTCGTCGCCGCCGAGACCGAGCAGGCGTTGAGTACCCTGGCGCAAACGGCCTACGACCACGCCGACCGCATCGCTCTTGCCGGCCAGATCAACCCACGCAGCAGTGCCGCTCGACGGGCGAGTCAGGAGGTCGAGATCCTGCGGGCGGCGTTCCTGATCCGACGCCCGGACACGGCCGCCTTTTTCGAGGCGATCCGCCACTTTGCAGAGGATCAGGCCGGATTGCGCTGCGAGTACAGCGGCCCGTGGGCGCCGTACAGCTTCGCGGCGTCCATGGCGGGGGATCTCCGATGAGTGCGATGAGTCCGATGAAGGGACCGCTCCCTTACGGTCGCGGCGCGGAAGGGCCGATCGACTCGATCCGTTCCAATCGGCTCAATCCGTTCTCCGAATCCGTTGATGGCTCGTCCCCGGCCGGTGCGGTCCAATGACGAGCCATGCCGAGACACAGGATGTCACGCTGCTCGAGGCGCTGGATCGCCTGCTCGACCGTGGCGTCGTCCTCGCGGGCGATCTCACCATCTCGGTGGCCGACGTCGACCTCATCTTCGTCGGGCTCAAGGTCATGCTCGCCTC
>JACQGW010000080.1 GCA_016199325.1 Chloroflexota bacterium | reverse complement strand
TCCCCCCTCTCCCGTGCGCGGGAGAGGGGCCGGGGGTGAGGGCGTCAGGCCCGTGCCAGGTCACCGCGCTGCCGCGGCGTCCGGTCGGCCGCTTCGGCGACCCGGCGGGCTCGCCTGAGGGCCGGGCGGCTGCCAGCGCGGGGGTCCGCGCCGGTGGAGGCGGCTCGGCAGGTTCGAGGGCGCCGGCTGGAACGGCGGCGGGCGAGACGAGCGCGCTCCCGAGCGCGTAGGCGCCGGTCACGGCCAGGCCGAAGAAGGTGGCCAGCGCCAGGTTGAAGCCGACCGCCGAGGGCACCCCACTCAGCGCGACGAGGGTGGCGACGATGGTGTGACCAAAGTAGTAGTAGCTGATGCTATGGCCGGCCAGCCAGGGATCGTGCGGCGGAAAGAAATCGCTCCGGAGGATGGCGTTGACGAAGGCCAGGTCCATCGGCTTCTCGGTGCCGGCGATCTCGGCGTTGAAGGCCCGGATGACGGCCATCAGCGCGAACGCCGCCAGAAAGATCACCTCGACGCCCAGGAGGGCGCGCCAGCGCGTCCGGACCAGGTCCGTCCACTCCTCCTGCCGGCGGGCGACCAGCACGAGGCCCAGCACGCCGAGGCCAACCAGGAGCAGGATAGCGCTCCCGCGCCCGTTTGGCAGGAGGCGCAATGTCGCGGCGATCCAGACGCCGTAGCCGACGACCAGCAGCCCGACCGGCCGAGCAAAGGCGAAGCCGCGGTCGGGGAGGCGATGGAGGAGCAGCGCCGTGAGCGGCAGGGCGGCGAGGCCGACGACCTCGACGGTCAGCCACCAGGCAAATGCGTCAACCAATCGGTGCATCCCTCCCGCACGAACTGGGGCGCCTGCGTGCTGCTAGCGGGCTCCGTCGAGCTCCCGCTCGCCGAACAGCGCGTTGACGAACGCGTCGGCGTCGAACTGCTCCAGATCGTCGATCGCCTCGCCGGTGCCGAGGAACTTGATCGGCAGCCGGAGCTCCCGGGCGATGGCGAAGACGGCGCCGCCCTTGGCCGTGCCGTCCAGCTTGGCGATGATCAGGCCGGTCAGCGGCACCGCGTCGGTAAAGTGCTTTGCCTGGCTCAACGCGTTCTGCCCGGTCGTCGCGTCGAGGACCAGGAGCGCCTCGGTGGGCGCCTTGGGATCGGCCTTCGCCATCACCCGATGGACCTTCCGAAGCTCCTCCATCAGGTTGAACTTCGTCTGGAGGCGGCCGGCCGTATCGGCGATCAGGATGTCGACGCCGCGGCGCTGGCCCGCCTGCATGGCGTCGAAGATGACGGAGGCGCTGTCGGAGCCGGGCTGATGGGCGATGACCTCTACGCCGGCCCGGTCGCCCCACACTTTCAACTGGTCGATGGCGGCGGCCCGGAAGGTGTCGCCGGCGGCCAGCGCGACCTTGTAGTTGCGCCGCTTGTAGCGGTCGGCCAGCTTGGCGATGGTCGTCGTCTTGCCGGAGCCGTTGACGCCGACGATGAGGATGCTCGTCAGCTCGCCGCGGGGGCGGATGTAGATCTCCCGCCCGCCCACCTGGAGGACCTTCGCCATCTCCTCCCGCAGGACGCTCTCGGCCGGCGCTGCCTCGGTAATGTGGCTCTTGCGGACGCGCTCGCGCAGCGCCTCGATGAGGTGGTCGGTAGTCGCCGCGCCCACGTCGGCCTGAATCAGCAGATCCTCCAGCTCGTCGTACAGGCTGTCGTCCAGCACCCGCCGCTGAAACACGTCCGACACCTTGCCAAACCAGGCATCCCTGGTCTTCCGGACGGTCTTGTCAATCTTGAGTAGTCGTTCCCACACTGGGGGCTCGGTCTCCTTTACACAGAAACGCTCTCGCCTGGCGAGAGCGGCGTGTCCCGAAATCCTCTCTAGTATACCATTATGGTCAACCCTCCGACAGGTTGGCAGCGCCGGCGCGCCGGCAGGGGTCGAGTCACACGGTCTGGACGGCCGACGCGATCATTTGCGCTCCTGGCGTCTGCTGTGAGACTGCGTTTCTTAGCCGGTGGTGCCCCGCTGGGCATGAGTACCTGGCAGTCCCCTGCGTCTTCAGTCCGCTTCGATATGGTCCAGGCCGATCAAGGGTACCCGCAGCTCGACCGTGCTCGGCGGGAAGCACACGGTATCACTGCACGCCTGGTAGCTAACTCGGACCGCCAGGGACACGTCGCCGACGTTGGCGCCGAAGGTGAACGGCAAGGCGCCGACAATCGCCCCCTTGTAGACGAAGAATCGCTCGCCAAGCCCTTCGAGCTCGTAGGGCCGCGGCTCCGGGAGCTCGGCCGACCCGGTCTCCAGCTCGGCGAGCGGCTCGATCTCGACAGAGAGCGCCGCATAGCCCGCCGGCACCGGCGTGGCGTATACGTGAAGCCCCGGGGCGATCGCGATCGCCACCCTCAGCCGGAGCTTCTGGAACCGCCGGTAGGTCGGCGAGCTGCACGAAACGGCGATTCGAAGGTCCTCCGTCTCCGCCTCCGCCCGCACGCCCGCAAGCGAGCTCTCGCCGTCGAAGCTCGTCTCGAGGATGGTCACGGCGGCCGGCCGCGGTCGGTAGCTCTGGTCTTGCTGGATCTCGACGACCCTGCCCTCCCGATCCACAATAAAGCTGGCCGGGTGGACCAGGCCGCGACGGTAGCCGCTGGTCCGCTCGGTCAGCTTCGCGCTGGGCGCCGGCCCGCTGTCGTCCAGCAGGCCCAGCGACGCGATGGCGTCACCCGTCACGTCGGAGAGCATCGGCAGCGTGATGCCATACCTGGCGGCGAAGGCGGCGAGGATCTCGACGGGATCGTAGCTCAGGACGAAGACGGCGACACCGGCCCGCTCGAAGTCCGGCAGGCTGCGCTGCAGCTCGACGAGCTGCGTTCGGCAGTAGTTTCACCAGCTTGCGCTGCGGAGGACGACGACGAGCGCGCGCCGGTCCCCCCGCGCCGCCAGCACGTCGACCGGATCGCCGTGCTGGTTCGGCAGGACAAAGGCGGGAAATCGCGCGCCAACGGCCAGGATCGCCCGCCGTTCCGACATCGGCGACGTTCCCGGCGGCTGGGCGTGCTGAGTCACCATGGTCTTTCCTCCCCGATTGTTGCGTTACGCCTTCGTTACGATGGTGTGGGGATCCCGCACGGGCGAGACGAGCTGGAGGTGGCCGCCCGAGGGATCGATGGCGTTGGAGAGGTATCGACCCGTCGTCGGCTGAAGGTGCATGACCTTCTCGAAGGCGATCCCGCGTGCAGCCAGCTCCTCCCCGGTCTTCTGGAGATCGTCGGTCGCGAAGGCGATGTGGCGGACGCCTGGCGTCTCCTGCGGGAGGGCTTCCCGGAGCTCCAGAACGACCTGGTTCTCCCCCGGCAGCTTGAGCTCGACGGACTCGCCTCGATGCTCGGTGCGCGCGGCCACGACGAACCCGAGCGTTTGGTAGAACTGGACGTGCGCTTCGAGGTCGCGCACGGTCACGTCGATGTGGTCGATCCGGGTGAGCACGGTTTCCTCCTTTTCCACGGGTGGCACGGCACTCCGTCTGGGGAATGGTAGGGGGAGCAGTGGGTGCGTGTCAACGGCGGGCGCGCCGACCCTTCTTGAATCGTCAGAGATCGATAACGGCGGCGGGAGGTCCGGGCTTCGTTGCCCGAGGGCTACGCGACGTTTCGGGTGCGTCGTCGGCGCGTGGCACCAGGATGGTAGTGCCTCCGAAGGGCAATACACATCCGCCTGTGTGCCTCGTCCCTACTCCTACCGACGACTTGCTCTACCGGCAGGATGCTGATGACGGCGGGATCGACCCGATCCCGATAGAATTGCGGCAGGTCGTCAACAGTCGCTGCGTCCAACGTGGCATCAATCTGCCAAGAGAACTCCAGATCGCGGAAGAACACGCGACCGTCATCGGCTTCAACCAGGTAGAAGACAACAGCGGGCCGGTCCAGCAAGCCAAAGACGACCGGTCTGAATCTCAACGTAGCAGCCATCGTTCAGTATCCGGACGCACCAGTTCCTTGTCTCGATAGTATCGTCGAGCTTGCTCCAACTCTAGCACAGACGCCCGGCGAATGTCCATCTTCCATCTGGTCTTCAATGCCCCGAGAATACGCTCCAGCTCGTCGGCAAGCTCGGCCCGGAGCGGGTGCGCCAGCAAGAAAGCTTCCGCCGAAATCTGTGCCCCATCGTGCGCTGCCCAGGCAGCCCAATAGCGTGATTTCTCCCAGCTTGCCCGCGCGTGTGCTTCCCAATACCGATCGCTGCCGAGCCGGACCCGCTGTGGATTCCGAACCCCAAGGTGTCGGAACCCTTCGAGCTCTTCGATCTCATGGTAGTAGAGAGCGCGAGCAGCAGGATGGTCGAGCACAATCAGTCGCCACACCGGGTTCGGAATCCAGATGCGCCCGCGACGCACATGAAGATAGACTGCCACATGAGCGACTTCTTCCCGGGTCGGCGGTCGGAGCACGCCAACGGGGTCGGACTCCGAGAGGATCGCGAACGCCCGGGCGATTTCCATGTCGGTGATCGCCCGGGCGTGCAGCGCCCGTTGAAGCGATTGGGGGAAGGACCTCCCGGGGCGCTCACCCGGTCGTCGGGCGGCGGCTCGTTGCCTGGCGCTCACCTACCTGTTTCCGCCCAGAGCGTCTCGAGGAGGACGGTCCCGACCCGCTCCAAACTTCTCGGGTCGCACTTGTCCGGCGTATCCAGGAGCGTGTGCCACCAGGGGTAGGTGAAGTCGATCACGTCGATGGCCGGGATGCCGGCGCGCTGGAGCGGGACGTGATCGTCCAGGATGGCGAGCATCGGGTCTCGCCGGAACTCGGCATAGCCAAGCCGCTCGGCGGTCGACCAGACCTTGTCGACGATGGCCCGGGCGTTGGTGAACGAGAACCCCTCGACCGGCAGGGAGAGGTTCCGCTGGCAGACCATGTCGACGACCACCGCATAGGCCGGCCGCTCGGGCACCAGGTGCTCGGCGTAGTACTTCGAGCCGAGGTACATGTTGGGCTCGCCGGGGCCGTAGTCCTCGCCGTCGAACAAGACGACGGCGACGCCCACGGCCGGCGGCCGGAGGGCGAGGACGCGGGCGACCTCCAGGAGGACCGCCACGCCGGAGGCGCCGTCGTTGGCGCCGGGGATGGGGCGGCTCCGATTCGCCGGGTCGGGGTCCTGATCGGCGGTCGGGCGGGTATCCCAGTGCGCGGCCAGCACGACCTTCGGCGTCCTGGCCGGGCCGAAGATGCCGATCAGGTTGGTCATCGGGATGGTCCCGGTAGGCACAACGCCGGGGAACGGTTGGACGACGACGTCGTCGGCGCTGGCGCGGAGCTGTTCGAGGATGTACGTCCGCGTCGCCGCGTGGCCGGCCGAGCCGGGGACGCGCGGGCCGAAGGCGACCTGGCGCTCGAGGTGAGCGAAGGCGCGCGCCTGGTCGAAGCGGGCCGCCGGCGCGGTCGGCGTCGCGCTGGGACCGGCCGAGGGGGTCGCGCCGGGGCCGGCCGTTGGCGTCGGGACCGCCGTCGCTCCCCTGACGAAGATCGAGCGGATCTCCTGCCGAACGCCGTCGCCGGCCATCAGCCCGAGTGCGACGGCAAGCAGGCTGCCGGCGATAGCCAGGACGCCACGGGAGAGCTTCACGCGGTACTTCTCCAGATGTTCGGTGTTGGGGCGCCGCAACCGCCTGGTGGAGTATAGCGCATTCGCTTGTGACCGATGAGGGGGCGTCATGCGTCACGCGTCAAGTGAGTTCCTACGAGTTCTCATTCTCACACCAGGCGGGCGCTCGGGCAGCGGTGTTTGACACGGGCTGCGGTCCTGGCGTATACTTAGAGAAGCCGGCGGGATTCTGTGTCGGCCTCATGGTGGGCGTAGCCGAGCGGTTCAAGGCACCAGGTTGTGGCCCTGGGGATCGAGGGTTCGAATCCCTCCGCTCACCCCATTCTTCGATGCACCCGTAGCTCAACGGATAGAGCACCAGTCTTCGGAACTGGGTGTTGGGGGTTCGAGTCCCTCCGGGTGCGCCCCGTTTGCCCAGCAAAATCAAGGCAAAACAAGAGCCGCTCCGACGAGGGAGCGGCTTCTTTGTGCCTCGCGCTGCAATACCGCTGCATAACGATGGTGTCAAGTTGCAGCCAGCAGCCGATCCATCGTGTCGGCGATGTCGTCCTGCATGGTCGGCAGGACGTGGGCGTAGATTTCCAGCGTGATGGTCACGCTCGCATGGCCGAGCATCTCGGAGACCGCCTTGACCGGCCGGCCGGTCAGCAGCAGCAGCGTCGCGCACGTGTGCCGCAGGTCGTGAAGCCGGATGCGCGGCAGATCGGCCTTCTCTCCCAAGGCGATGAACTCCCGATAGACGTTGTGCCGCTCAAGCGGTGTGCCGACCCGGCTGGTAAACACGTAGTCGCCTTCCCTCCACCGGCTGCCGGCCAGCAGGCGATCTTGCAGCTGCCGTTTCCGCCATTCCTTCAGACTTTCGGCAACGTTGATCGGCACGACGATCTGGCGCCGGCCGTGCGCGGTCTTCGGCTCGGTCACGGCGATGCCCTGCTTGGCGATCCGCCGGATGCTCCGCTGCACGTGCAGACGGCGGGCCTTCAGGTCGACGTCGGCCCAGCGGAGCGCCAGGATCTCGCCCGCCCGCATCCCGCAGGAGAGGGCGAGCCGGTAGAGGGCTTCGAGCCGATGGCCCTGGACGCTCGCCAGGAAAACCCTCGCCTGCTCCGGTGTCCAGACCTTCATCTCGCTCTGGTGGGCCTTCGGCGCTGTCACCGCGTCACAAACGTTGCGGGCCACCAGGCCGGCCTTCATGGCGTCGTCGAGGGCATGGTGCAGGACGTTGTGAATGTTGCGGACGGTCCGCGGTGCGAGCTCGTCGGCGAGCTTCTCGGCGTAGATCGCCTGCACATGGTCGGGCCGGAGGTCCGTGAGCCGGATCTTCGCCAGCTTCGAGAGATGCTCCTTGACGATGTGCGCGTAGCTCTCCTGGGTGCCCGGCTTCAGGGACGGGGCCGTGTTCGAGAGCCACTGGGCAACATAGGCGCCGACCGTGACCTTGGCGCCGTCGGGCGAGAGCAAGCCCTGGTCGGCCCTGGTCAGTTGCTCCCGAATCCAGCGGTTCGCCGCCGTCTTCGTCGGAACCGTCTTCGTCAGCCGCTCGCCGCTGACGGAGATCTGCGCCTGGTAGACGGTGCCCTGTTTCGTCTGACGCTCGTTGACGGTGCCCTGTCCGCGTCCGCGATGCTCTGGCATGGTGCGCCCCCTCCCCTTCTCAGTCCTGCTCCGGCGTAGGTGAGTCTACGCCGCGTCGGCTTTTCCCTCGGTGTCCTGCCTCAGTTCATCTGCCGTGATGAGCGTCGGCACCCGGTCCAGGTCCTCACGGCGAAAACGTCGGTGCCGCTCGGCGCCGATACGGTAGGCCGGCAGGCGGCCTTCTTCGACCAGCTTGTAGACCGTCCGGCGTGACACCCGCAGATACGCCGCCGCCTCTTCGACCGTGAACCATTCTTGCGAGCTAGTTGTCACCTGGTGCCTCCTGTGCTGTGTGTCTACGCCTATTGTAGCACACGCTGGCGTATCTGTACAGTACCAGTTTTCAAAACTCGTTCCGAAACCCCTTGACAAGAGTGTTAGGATATGCTACTATATGCTTAGCAAGAGAACAGAATAGCGCAAGGCTGGCCGGCGGGGAGTCGGGGGAACGAGTAGCCAGGACGGCGGAGAGCCGGGGCGGATGGCGAAACCAGCGGAGGCAAGGGACAGAAAGCAAGCAGCAAAAAGGGCACCTGGTAGCCGAGCTTGGCGGCAGAAGCTACCAGGTGCCCACAAGCAGCAGCCCAGAAGGGCTGAGCAAGGAGATTCTATCATGGCAGTCACGATGGGAGAAGTGGGCACCCTTCAACGCAGCTTTCAGGCGAAGGCCATCCTGCGCCGTGAGAACGCCGTCAAGCCGCTCGGCAACGGCTTGTACCTGGTTGAATCGCAGTACCGGCCGGGCGACTTCTACCGGGTCAGCCTGACGGCGGGCACCTGCCACTGCCAGGACTTCAAGCGCCGGGGTCCTGCGCCGTGCAAGCACCTGCTGGCTGCTCAAGAAGTCGAGAAGGCCAGCCGCCGGCGCCGGGTGAAAATCACCGACATCACCCCGGACGGCCGGGTGCTGGCTTGGTACTACACCGACGAACCGACGGCGCAGGCGCAGCAGCCGGCAGCACCGACGGCACCGACCGCTGAGCAGGCCGAGCGCCAGCGCCGCATCGCCGCCGGCCGCCGGGCCGCAGACGAACTGTACCCCCAGTAACCGAGGGGGGCCGGCCAACAACCGGCCCCCTCGGTCGGGCTAGGGTTGTACCGCTGCGCTGCTGCTACCACACCAATACCCTACCCCACGGGTGTGGTAGCAGCAAATCAATAGAAGGGAGCACACGCCATGAACGAGTTGAGGCACGTCACGTTGAACAGAGCCGAGCGGTCGTTGTTGCTGTGGGCCTGCGAGGTTGCCATCGCCACCCAGGCCAACGACGGCGAGGGCCTGCGTATCCTCTTGGACGAAGGCGCCAACGTCGCCACGCTGGACAGCCTGACCGACCGCATCTTTCTGGCCGGCCGGCGGTTGCAGATAGCCTAGCACCACCGTCGTCGCCGCTGGGGCCGCCGTCGGCGCAGCCGGTCCGGCGGCCAGTGCCGTCGGCGGCCAGCCGGTAGCCCACAGGTTAGGGTACGGCGCCAGCATTCTGTTGGCGGCGTACCCTACCAGTGGGCCGGCTATCCCCGTCGGTCCCCTTCGCAACCCACCAGAAGGCCCCACAATGGGTAAGAGCGGCCTTTGCATAGTCCCCCCGACTGATTGGACGGCACCGCACGCCGCCGGCGTCCTGTGCGCCCCGAAGGCCCCACCCTGCGCCACCCGAGGGTGCCGACACCCCCAGCCGGGCCCCAGAAGCCCCAACGCCGCCCCCCGCCGTCAACGGTTGCCTGCTTTCTGCCAGGCGTACAGGCTGTAGACGTGCGAGCGTGCTCGAATTGTGCAGGCTGCCATGCGTCCGGACTGGTACTGTGCAGCGAGCACGATTGAACGCAGGGCCGCTCTGCCGGTGCCGCCGTGGGGTCCAACTGGCCGTCGCCGAGAGTACACACGTCAGAAGGTGTTAGGACGTGTCACTAGTGGCAGTCAATCGGCCATGACTCGGCTTGTCGAAGTGTTGTCGCCAGTCATGCTGGCGTGTGTGCAGCCGCACAAGTTGACAGAACGGGTGTGCTGTCAATTGTGCAGGTGCCCTACAAGCGCATAGCCGAGCAGTAGCAATGTGGATTGACAGGTTCGGCACCGCCGGAGGGTGTCGGCGTCGAGGGGGCCGGTATGGGCCAGTGCCGCTGTGGGGCGCTTCTCACCGCTCCTGCTCCGCCTCCCGCCGCCGCAACGCCTCCCGCCGAGCCCTGTCCAGAAGCCGCACCCGCTCCGCAACCGGACTGCGTGCGCCCAGGGAGTGCCCGTTGCCGGCCGGGGCACTCCCCAGGCCCACGTCGATTTTCTGGAACCGTGGGACCGGCTGCTCGCCAAGCCAGCAGGCTACAGCCAGCGCCAGGACGAGGTCGTCGTGAGCGCCCTCCCGCCAGGCGCCGTAGGTGTCCCGGCCGGCATCGGTAATCTTCACCTGGAAGCCGAGCAACTCACCAACGAGCGTCCTTGCCTCGGGGAGGTCCTGCCCGATCAGGAGACGGCGGGTATGCAGGAGCACCTGAAGCACTCCCACGAGGTCGCGTTTGGGCACGTTGCGCTGCGCGCCGTCCGTCGTAACGACGTTGCCGCCCGTGATCGTGATCGGCAGCAGCGGCGCCCCCAGCCGGGCCGATCGGAGCAGGTCGACCACCGCACGGCCAACGCCGGTCCCGTCTACCACGAGCACGCTGCGGCCGGCGAGCGGCGATTGTCCGAGCATCGCCCGCAGGTCCTCCACGATAGCCGGGTAGGTCGTGCCGAGCGGCCAGCGTTGGAGATGGCGCACGAGGTACGTCCGTGGCGGGTCGGCTTGTGCCGTCTCCGCAATCGCCAGCGCGGTGAAGTCCTGCGCCTGGCCCAGGTCCACCCCCAGGAGGTACAGCTCAGGTGTCATGCCCGTTCCTCCCTCCTGCGACCGCCGCCGCCGATGGCAGCCCAAAGAGCGGCTTCACATCTGCCGACAGCGCGCTCATCACCAGGTCGTGGGCGAACACCTGGTTCGTCGTGTCCAGGAACTCACAGCCGTACTCCTGGCGAAACCAGAGGTCGCCCAGGCTTACCCGCTCCTCGGCCAGGAACGCCGCCGAGATGCGCGGACAATCCGCCGCTTTCACCCGCACCCGCTCCCACGCCGGGCCGCCCTCCGTCCATTCCTGGTAGAAGTGCCCCCGCTTGCCGAATGGGGTAGACATAAGAATCAGTCGGCCACCCGAAACCGCCAGCATCGGCCGCAATGCTCGGTAGAGGTCGTCGTCCACCCGGCTGGCTTCATCTTCGACGATCAGGCTCACGCCGCTGAAGCCCCGGATGGTGTCCTCGGAAGATGGCAGGCTCACAATGCGGGAACCGTTGCCGAACGTGCAGGAGAGCTTGTTGTCCTCGGCCAGGTCGGGACGTTCGGCCAGCCGGGCGAGGAAGTCGCCCACTTTGCGGAATAGCTCCGACGATTGGCGCAACGATGGCGAGACGAGCAAGATCAGGCTCCCGGGGTAGAAGAGCGCCCGGTGGAGCGCCAGGATCGCCGTCGTCGTGCTCTTGCCCGACTGGCGGGCGCAGTTCAGGAGCAGCCGCCGCCCCGGCCAGCCGAGCACGTTCGACTGCCAGGCGTCCGGCTGGAAGCCGAGCGCCTCCCGGGCGAACGCCGCCGGGTCCAGGCCGAGAGCGAGGTCCCGGGCGAGCGCCGTCATGAGCCCGCACCCAGTGCTGCGGCCACCGCCCGGCGTGCCTCGGCGTAGGGCTCAAGCGCCAGCAGGATGCGCGAGCGCAGCGTCAGCCACTCGTCCGTGGTAACCAGGACGTTCAACCTCGGGCTCTCGTCCAACTCACCAATAAGCTTCGCCTGGAGCTCGATCTGCCGCAGGATGCGGTCGATGGCCTTCAACGCTGTGTCCGGGTCGCCGGCCTTCCGGGCGTCGGCGAGAATGGCCCGACTCGCCTCGTTGATGGCCCGTAACTGCCCCACGACGTCAATGGCCCGCCGCACGTCATCGGCCTCGGCCGCCTTGACGATCTGCGCTGGCAGGTGCTCCTTGTGCCTGATGAGCGCCGTCTTGCTCACGTTGAACCGGTCCGCTACGGTCCGATAAGCGGTTTGCGCAACGATCTGCCGGTCGATGGCTTCACGCTCGGCATGCACGCAAATCGTACACGTCCTCGGCATTTCTCACCGGCTCCCGGTCGCCGGCAGCTGCTCGCCCCGGATGATGCGCGACGCGCACCGCTGGCAAATCGGCCGTGGCTGGCCGGTCACTCTGAACAGCACACGGGCCGCGGCCCCGCAGGCAGCGCAGCGGAGCGCGCCGCCCTCCACCAGGTCCGCCATCAGCCATCACCCCCCATACCGACCAGAATCAGCGTCCCCGACCAGTCGGCTTGAATGAGCGCCTCTACCACCACCGGCACCCGCCGCAGGAAGGCGCCCATCCCCCGGCGCATGCAGTCCTCCAGCCACGTCAGGGTCGTCTCGGCGTCAGCATAGTCGCACTCGACTACAACCTCGTCATGCACACAAAGCACCGGGGCTGCGCCCGGACACCGCCCCCTGGTCTCCCACATCAACGCGAGAGCCGCTTTGAGTCCGTCCGCTGCGGTCCCTTGAACCGGGGTGTTGAGCTTCTCTGTGAACTTCTCCACGGCGAGCCGGCGCCGGCCGGCAACGGTCCGGGTGTCGATCGGGCCGTCGGGTTGCGCTCGGTGCCACCGCCGGATGCCGTCGTAGTGCTGGAAGAAGCGGACGCGGAACTGCTCGGCCTCCTCCAGCGTCAGGCGGACGCCGTAGCCCGACGCGGCGTGCTCCTGGAGTCGAGGCGCACCCATGCCGTAAATCAACCCGAAGTTGAGCGCCTTCGCCGTCTGCCGGTCGTGTCTCGTCACCTCGGTCTTGCCGAGCACCAATTTCGCCGTGAGCGCGTGGAGGTCCTCACCACGCTGGAAAGCATCGATCATCGCCCGGTCGCCGGCTACCTCGGCGGCTATCCGTAGTTCGATCTGGCCGTAGTCCGCCTTGACGAGCGCCCGCCCCGGGCCCGGCTTGAAACATCCGCGGTACGCCGGGTCTCTCGGGATCTGTTGGAGGTTCGGACGCTGGCAGGACATCCGGCCGGACGCCGCGCCTAGCTGAAGATAATCGGCGTGGATCCGGCCCGTCGTCGCGTCGACGTGCTTCAAGTACTCAATCCCGTACACCGATACCCGCTTGCTCGCTTCTCGGTAGTCCAGCAGCAGCTTGGCGAGCGGTTCGGCGTCGGCCAGGCCCAGCAGGGTCGCCTCGTCGGTCTGCTGGACGGCATGCCCCCGCCGGCGCAGCACCTCGGCCACCTGAACCGGGCTGGACCAGTTGACGGTGCCCCGACCGAGGAGATCCGCTGTCCCGGCCGCCGCCGTTAGTTCACCTTCGAGCCGCAGCTGCTCGGCCACGGCGGTATCGGAGAGTGCCGCCCAGGCGTCGGCGTCGAACGGCGCCCCGGTCTGTTCGAGCCAGATGGTAGCCGGGAGCGCCCGCATCTCCAACCTCATCACCCGGCCCAGCTTGGCGCCGTCCTCGGCGAGTGCCGCCGTCAGCTTGTCGTGGAGCGGCAGCAGGATCGCAGCGTCGAGGGCGGCGTATCGGATCTGCTCGTCGGAGAGCGGCCCCGACCAATCCGCCTTCTGCTCGGTCTTGTCCACGTCGGCGTCCAGGTATCGCTTCGCCACCGCCTTCAAGCCGCAGCGGCTCAGGCGCCCATCGTCGGTGCCGGCACCGAGCAGTTGCGCCGCGATCATCGTGTCGAACAGCCGTTCGCCGGTCGGCACCGGCAGGCCAGCCCCGGCGATGAAGTGCAGGTCGAACTTCAGGTTGTGCCCGACCAGGACCCGGCCACCGTCGAAGATTGGTGCCAACGCCTTCGGGTCCACCCGGAAGCAGTCGATAACGTAGGTCCGCTCTGGCGTCGCGAACTGGACAAGGCGTAGGCGGTCCGTCTGCCAATCCAGGCCGGTCGTCTCGGTATCCAGGCCGAGCATCGGCGCCGCCAGCAGATCGGGCAGGACCGCTGATAGGCCGTCGGCCGTTGTAATCACCTGCACCCGCAGATCGCCGATCGGTGATCTGAATGGGGTATCCTTGGAGAAGGTGGGGGGAACATCGTCAGCATCGTCTGCAGGCCCGTTTTGCGTTGATTTTACTGGGGATTCCTGCTGACGATTGCCGACTGCCAGATCGTCAGCACCGTCAGCATCGTCGGCAATCGTCAGCACCTCGTCGTCCTGCTGACGATCTGCCGACGATGCTGACGATTGCTGACGAATCGCCCCCGGGCTATCGTCAGCAGTTTCGCTTTGATTTTCCTGGTCATCTGGTTCTGCTGACGATGCTGACGGTCTTCCCCCGGGGTTGTCTAAGGTGAGAGTGATGATACGTGCGCCCCGGTGCCCGCCCCGCTCGCCCAATACGATCCGGACACCAACCGCCCGGAACGCCGGGCCCAATCGCCTGAGCTCGCTCGCCAACGCCCGGCCGGTGCGGGGCCAGTGTCTCTCCCGTTTCGTGCGGTCGTCGACAAGCCCACTCAGGTGGTCCAGCACCTCGGTCGCCGTGCCCCGCCACGGGCCGGTTTCGAGTCCTGGAACGATGTACTTCTGAATCGCCTGCCCGATCAGACTCCCGTCGATGGCCTGTGCGTTGCTCTCCGCCCGGGCCCTGGTGTACGCCTCCAAGAAACGGGTCGGCTCGCCGGCGGCTCGCTCGGCGGCCACCGCCCAGGTGGCGAAGTCGGCCATCCTGGGCAGGCGGCCCAGATGGACGCTGGACTGGATGCGCAGCGCACCCACCGCTGAGTCCAGGATCGCCCCGAGGAGACGCGGCCGGAGCACCTCGAAGGCCGGCCATAGCTCCTTCTCCTGCCGGCGGTCGTCGTCGGCGATCTGCGGCAAGACGATCTGGATCGTCCGGTCGAGCAGGTCCGGTCGCGTGATGAACTCCGTGATGCCGTTCAAGAGCGCCGGCCGCCGGGCCTCAAAGAGCGTTTCATCGACATCGGTGTACAACTCGCGCGTCGCCCAGCCCGCCCCCGTCGAAAGCCTGCATAGAACGTCACTCAGCCACGGCTCGATGTATGACACGTTGTCGAACGCCACGATCCAGTTGTTCCGGGCCGCAATCGCCACGTCGCGCAGCTCCCGGGGGTCGCTTCGCAGCTCGGGCTTGGCTGGGTCGACGAGGAGCCGGAGCATCCTCGCGAGGGTCGTCTTTGCCGAGCCCTGCTCACCCTTCAAGGCGAGTACCGGGTAGGGGCCGGACGGGTGCAGCGCACCCCGCAGCCACGCCACCACCTGTGCCCAGTCGGCATCGTCCGGGACGTTCACCAGCGCCCGCAGATCGTCGAGTGATCCACCCTGCTGAGGCTCGGGGAGCGGCAGCATGCCCGGCGATCGCCGGAAGTAGACTGGGGGTCGGTGGACGATCCGCCACCCGGCCGGGGTGATGTGGACGGCCCGCCATTCGTCGTCAACAAGGTCCAGGTATACGCCGCCCAGGCCGTCCGGCGCCAGGCGCAGGAACACCGGCCGGCACGGTCCGTCGAACCGAGCCTTGGCGTCGATCACGTTCAGCGCGTCGGCGATGGCCTGCGCGCCAGCGGCCGTGTTGTATTCGTGGTAAAACCGGCCTGCCAGCCAGAGTTTGAACCGCTTTGCGTGGGTCAGCCATGTCTCGGTATGGTTGCCGATGGTCAGCCGGGCGTATGGGTCGTCGCGGTCGTCATGAAACAGGTCGGCGGCCGCGAGCGCGATAGCCACCATCCGGGTCGCCTGACTCTCCGGCTTCTTCTCGGTGTCTGCGTCGCCGCCGCCCGATTTCTCCGCCGTCGCGCCGTCGAGAATCCTGAGGAGCTCATGCCGCAGCCGCTCTTTGTCAGGGGCCGATCCGTTGGAGGCGGCCACGACGCGCAGGGCAAACACATCGCGGGATAGCGGGTCGTCGAGCCGGACGGTCTCGGCGTGCAGGATAGTATCGCCATCATGCGCTTTGATGGTGGAGTACCAGTGCCCTCGTTCTTGCCGGGCCGGGGTGTGTTGGATTCGGAACGTCACAACGCCACCTCGATCCAGCGCGGCTGTGGCGGTCGCCTCGGTGTCCGGCGGGATTCGCCGGCGGGCGGTCCGTACCGCTCTGTGAGCCACTGCGCGGCCCCGGTGTACGTCGAGCCGTGCAGCTCCTGGATGTAGGTGATGGCATCACCCCGCCGCCGACAGCTTCGGCACCACCAGCGGCCGGCGGTCGGATCGATCCACACGCAACGCCCGGACTTCGACGAATGCAGCGGCTCATGGCCGGTCTCGATCCGATCACCGCGCATGTAAAGGCGGTTACCCTGCGCGGCGAACAGGTCGGCTAGCGGTACGTGTACCCAGCGCGACGGCGGATACGCCGGCCGCTCATCCGTCGCCGCCGGGGTCGGCACGTGAATGAGTCGTACCAATTGCCGGCGGGCGACTGCGCGTACGGCGGGGTCGTCGTCGTGAGCTGCGGCCCGGTAACGAGCGATCAGATCAGTCTGCATCATCGTCGCGCTCCGGCGGCTGGATCTCGTCAACCGGGTAGACAACCCGATCGTCGTGGCCGCGCCGCGCCGTCGTGAACTCCGCGAGTTGATCGCGCTCGTCGTCGGTCAGGTCGCGCTCGTCGGCAAAGTCCGGCCTGTGCGCGTCCTCGCGCTCGGCCCCGCACATCAGCCAACCCCCACCGGCTCGGCGGGCCGGCTGATACGCTGTTCAATGCATCGCTCAAGCGCCGCGGCCGGGATGCGAATCGATCTGCCGAACCGAATGAGGGGCAGATCGCCCCGCTGCGCGAGCATATAGACTGTCGAGCGAGCGAGCTTCAACCGCTCGGCGGCCTCAGGGACGGTGAGCAATTCCACTTGGCGTTCCTCCTATAACCAATGCTCCGGTTGTACTCGCATTATCTACCCGCTATAATCGATAGTCGAGATGTTATCTCCTAAGTTATCTTCTAGCCCGGAGTGCGTCATGACATACGAGCGTGCCCAAAGCAGCCTGGTTACCCAGATGGGGCACCTGCGGGGGTTCGGGGTTGAGGCGCCAGCGGCGGCATCGTTCTTTTTCGACCGCTGCTTGCTCGTCCCCGTGGATGTCAACCTGGATGGCGGCGATCTTGTCTGGTCGCCTGCCCCGGGTTTCGGCAAGAGCCCCGACGTCGACGGGGTCCTGGACGAGTTCATCCGTCTCGCCGACGGGTCACCCGATCGGCTTCTCGCGTTCGCCCGGCGGTGGGGCGCGCTGAACATCTGCGCTCACAGCCTGCCTGCTTCGCACAGCGTCTACTCAAGCGGGTGGGTAGAACTCGACAGCGCGCCGAGAGGCGGGGGTAACTCAGGGCGCTGCCGTGCGATCAGCGATGGAAACGGCCTCCGGCGCGAGCCTCTCTCAGCGTGGCGCGTCTATGCCTGGGAAGCCCGGTGTATCCTCAGTATCGCCGCCGATCTCCAGATGAAGCAGCCCACCCATGAAGCCGATTGGGAGGCGTCCCCCTGGCATCGCCTGTTCGCCGACTGGCGGCCAGGACCGAACCTGTCGGATACTGGCGCGTTGCTCCCGTCCATCGCGTGGAAGCCTCCCTGGCTGATGAGCGATCCACACGAGTGGTTAGCGACCTGGGTACGGCGATGGCTCCGCCTCGGCGGGGTCGTGCCCTGGATGCGGTACGACGGGCAAGCCCAGGCATTCATGCTGTTCCAGGGCTACGCGTCACCCATCGACCGCGCCGGCGGGCTGTTCGCAGCGTTGGCCCTGGGCCTGGCGACCGCTCTGATGCGGAACATCACACGCTGCGATGAATGCGGCACGCCCTACTCGCAGGAGCGCCGGCCGAAGCGGAACCAGTCTCACTACTGCCTGCTCTGTCGGCAGGGTTATTTGGCGTCGAAGCGTTCCAGCTACCGCCGGCGCCGAGCGGCCAAAGCGATCTGAGACGCGCTGCAATTCCGCTGCGATACGGGTAGAATCTACGTGAAACGGTGGATAACCTGGACGCAAGACCACTACATATAGTAAGCTATGGACGCAGTAACACTAGATATAGTGCCTGGACGGGGGTTTCTCGAACTTCGGAACTGGGTGTTGGGGGTTCGAGTCCCTCCGGGTGCGCCCCGTTTGCCCATGATCCAGTTGCTGCTTGACAACCCGCTGCTCCTGCTGTTCCTCGTCGTCGCCATCGGCTACCCCCTTGGTCGGATCAAGGTCGGGGGCAGCAGCCTGGGAGTCGCCAGCGTCCTCTTCGCGGGCCTGGCCGTCGGCGCCCTCCACCCTGCCCTCAAACTGCCGGAGATCGTCTACCTGCTCGGGCTCGTCCTCTTCGTCTACACCGTCGGCCTGAGCAACGGCCGCGCCTTCTTCGCCTCCTTCCAACGAAAGGGGCTGCGCGCCAATCTCCTCGTCGTAGGCACGCTCGTCCTGGCAACCGGGCTGACCGGTCTTGCCGGCTACCTGCTGGGCCTGCGGCCCACCGTGGCAGCCGGGATGTTTACCGGCAGCCTGACGAACACGCCGGCGCTGGCGAGCGTGCTGGAGGCGGTCAAGGGTCTGGCGCCGAAGACCGCGATGGATCAATTGCTCGCCGATCCGGTCGTCGGCTACTCGGTGACCTATCCGATGGGCATCGTCGGCATGATGCTGGCGATCCTGCTGCTCCAGCGCCTGTGGAAGGTGGACTACGCGGCTGAGGCCCGGAGTCAACGCGAGGTTGTCGCGACGACCAGGCGGCTCGATAACCGCACGATCCGGGTGGTTCGACCGGAGGCGACCCGGCAGACGGTGTCGGCGCTGAAAGCCCAACAGGGCTGGGACGTGGTCTTTGGACGGCGGCAGCATGCCGGCCGGCTCTCCGTCGTCGACATCGAAACCCGGCTCGACCCCGGCGATCTCGTCACCGTCGTCGGCGCGCCCGACGAGCTGGATCGCGTCACCGCCTATCTCGGGGAGCCGAGCACCGAGCGGATCGAGCTCGACCGGAGCAAGCTCGACTACCGGCGCATCTTCGTGTCGAACCCGGCAATCGCCGGCCATCGCCTGCGGGACCTGAACCTGCCGCAGCAGTACGGCGCGGTGGTCACTCGCGTCCGGCGGGGCGACGTCGAGTTCCTGCCGAAAGGCGATACCGTGCTGGAGCTCGGCGACCGCGTGCGGGTCCTCACCCGACGCCAGAACATGGACGCCGTGGGCGCCTTCTTCGGCGATTCGTACCGGGCGCTCAGCGAGATCGACGTCCTGACCTTCAGCCTGGGCCTGGCGCTCGGCCTCCTGGTGGGCCTGCTGCCGATCCCGCTCCCCGGCGGCGCGACGCTCAAGCTCGGCCTGGCGGGCGGCCCTCTGCTCGTGGCGCTGATCCTGGGAAGCGTCGAGCGCACCGGCCCGCTCGTCTGGAGTCTGCCCTATAGCGCCAACCTCACGCTACGCCAACTGGGTCTGATCCTCTTCCTGGCAGGCATCGGCACTCGGGCCGGCTACGCCTTCGTCTCTACGCTCGTCCAGGGCGGCGGACTTGCGATCTTCCTTGTCGGCGCCGGCATCACGATGCTCACCGCGCTGGGGACCCTCTGGGTTGGCCACCGCCTGCTCAAGATCCCGATGGGCCTGCTCCTCGGCGTCCTCGCCGGGCTCCAGACGCAGCCGGCCCTCCTGGCGTTCGCGCTCGAGCAAACCGACAACGACCTGCCCAACGTCGGCTACGCCACCGTCTACCCCATCGCGACCATCGCCAAGATCCTGCTCGCCCAACTGCTGCTGACGCTCCTGCTGGGGTGGACCTAGATGATCCGGCAGGTGTACTGCTGCCCTGCCGCCGTGAACGGCCGGCCCCTGACCAGGAAACCAGGCCCGCCGTTCACGGCGGCAGCATTGCCGGTCTGTTCAGTCCGCGAACTGCTGCGTGAACATCCGTCCGCGAATCTCGCTCTTGATCACGCCGATGCCGATGCGCCCGAACTCCGGCCGCAAGATGTTCTCCCGGTGGCTGGGGCTCTGCATGAACCCGTCGTGCGCGCTCTGCACGGTGGGGGCGAAGCCGAGGTTCTCGCCGGCGATCCGGTAGGTGACGCCTGCCCGCCGCAACCGGTCCTCCGGCGCCCCGCTGATCGAGGAGTTGTGGGCGATGTAGCCCGACTGGAACATCTCCTGACTGTAGCCACGGCCGACCTCCCGAAGCTGGGGATCCAACTGGAATGGCTTCAGCCCGGCCTTGACCCGCTCACGGTTGACCAGGTCCAGCATCTCCGCCTCGGCCGCCGGGTCCGGTTCCAGCCGGCCGAGCATACCGAGCTTGACCTGGAGCCCCTCCTCGGTCGGACGCGGGGTGAGGAACGAGAGCCCCTCGCTCAGCTCGGCTCGAAGTGTCGCCTGCATCTCCGGCACCTGCCCGACGATGGCGCTTATCACCCGGCTGCCCACGAGGGAACGGTCGATGGCGGCCGAGACGGGCGGCATCAAGGGAAACAGGCTGAACGGCAGCAGCACCAGAATCGCCGTCAGTCCTCCCTTGATGGCTCCCGGCACGGCGCCCAGGATGCGGTCGACGAGCCGGAGGTGCCCCAGCAGCTTTCGAAGGGGATGGCCGGCGTGGAAGAGCAGGCCCACGGCGAGGGAGAACACGAGATGGGCGACCATGGCGATGACGAGGAAAGCGGCAAAGGTGGCGATCGCTCTTGGCGCCTCGGTCGCCTGCATGATGATCGGGATCAGCGATGGAGCGCCGAGGACACCCGCCTCCAGGGCGATCATCATGCCGGCCAGCTCGAGGCCGCCCGATAGGAGCCCCTGGCGAACCCCGGCTGCCGCGCTGACCAGGAGCACGGCGGCGAGCCCGTAGTCGACCCAGTTGAGCTGCTCGAAAAGCTGCCCGATGTTCACGGGCGCATTCTACAACAAGCCTTCGGGCTTCCGCCAGAAGTCAATCCTCCGCCCGCACTTCGGACTGGCGCAGCCAACGTAAGCTACCCTACAGAAGCCAGTCGTGCCGTCGGCTACACTGAGGTCAGAGCCGTCTGGAGCGCCCGGAGGTGGCCGCACGTGAGACCGCCCTTGATCGACTGCCGGCTGGCGGAACAGCGCCTGTTGGCCTATCTGGAGCACGAGCTGACCCCCATCGAGATGGAGGAGGTCGAACGACATCTCTCGGCCTGCCCGAATTGCTTCGCCCACTTCGAGCTCGAAGCGAAGCTGCGCCGTCTGCAGCGGCGGCGGGTCGATCCACCAACCAGCTCGGGGGCCGGCGTGCCCGCCCCCGGTCGGAGCCTGCTGCGTCGCTTCACCCTGATCAGCTTCACGCTCACCCTGCTGGCGACGACCGTCGCCGTCTTCGCGATGGGCCGACTCGTCGAGACCTATCTGCTGGGCCAGGTCGCGCTCGAATCACGCGGGCGACTTGATCATACGATCCTGCCCCTGCTTCAGGACGGGCCCAGCGACACGCTCGCCGACCCGGCCAACTCGGAGCGACTGGACGCCATCGTCCGCAACCGATTGCTCATCGGGGCGGTCGAGCGAGCGGCGATCTGGGATCGGATGGGCCGCCGCGTCTACGAGAGCGCGCCGACCGACGCGGGTGTCGCGCCCGAGCTGGTGGCTGCGACCCTCGCTCATGGCGAACGGCACGACGTGTTCCCCGGCCCCCAGGGGCGCCGGCTCCGGTTCCTCATGCCAATCGTGTCTGGTGGAGCGGTCGTCGGCGTCTACGAGGTCGACGAGAACTTCGAGCCGCTGGCCGCGCACGTCCTCGACATGCAGTCCTTCATGGCCGTGAGCCTGGTCGGCTTCAGCATCGTCCTCTACCTCTTGCTCTTTCGACTCGTACGCCAGGCAGCCCGCGATCTCGACGCCGAGATCACGGCGAACAGCCGCTTGATCGCGGCAGAGCGCCGCCAGTCCGAACGCCTGGGCGTGGCTGCCGAGCTCGCGCGGCTCCTGACGAAAAGCCTCGATCTGGAGGCCATCGTCCGGGCCACGCTCCAGGAGGTCCGCCGGTTGGTCCAGTACCGCCACGCCAGCGTGGTCCTGGTCGAGCCCGACGGCTCGGCGGCAGTCTGGGCGCTGGCCGCCGACGGCACCCTCCAGCCGGAGGCCGCCATGTGCAACCTGGCCGCCTCCAGGCCGGGCGAGGCGATGGCGACAGCCGGGCCCGTGGTCGACGTCGACGTCGGGGCCCACCCACGCTTTGCCGAGGACCGGGCGCTGGCAGAAGCGCACGGGGTCCGCTCGGTCCTGGCGATGCCGCTCATCAGCCGGGGAAGACCGCTCGGCACCCTCAATTTGGGCCATGAAGAAGCCGGCACCTATTCGGCTGCCGACGTCAGCGTTCTGCAACCGGTCGCCGAGTCGCTCGCCGCCGCCGTCGAGAATGGTCGGCTGTACGGCGAGGCCCAGCGCGCGGGCACCGTGGCGAGCGCGCTGCTGCGAACGGCCGAGACGCTCGCGCGGCTGGTGCCGCTGGACCAACTTCTGGAAGAGGTCGCGATGCGGGCGGTCGAGCTGTTGGAAGCGGACGATGCGCTGATCTTCCTGGCAGAAGGCGATGGACAGCGCTTCGTCCTGCGCGCCGGCGCCGGCGTTCCCGAGGAGAAGCTAGCCCGTTTCCCGATCCAGACCGTCAGCCCGGCGACCTTCACGGCATTCGCCGCGCTCTGCACGACAAATGAGCCGCTGGCGATTGCGGATGCCCGGCACTCGCCACTCGTACCGCCGGGGCTGGCCGAGTGGTGGGGCGTGATCTCGTGTCTGTTCGTGCCGATCGTGCATGGTGAGCGGATCCAGGGCGCCATGGTCGTGCATTTCACCCAGGTGGCCCACCACTTCACGGCCGCGGAGCTCCGGCTCGCCTCCGGCCTGGCCGGCCAGACCGCCGTGGCGATCGCCAATAGCCACGCCTTTGAGACCGTGCGCGGGAGCGAGACCCGCTTCCGTCTGCTCGTGCAGAACGCGTCCGACATCATCACGATCCTCGAGGCCAACGGCTGTTACTCAACCCATATCTTGGCCGCGCCAGGAAGCATAACCTGGCCGTCAAGCCGTCCTCATGAGGGGAAGACGTCCCATGAAGGGCGTTTCCAGGAAGGGAGTGGAAGCATAAACTGGCCGCGAG
>JACQGW010000079.1 GCA_016199325.1 Chloroflexota bacterium | reverse complement strand
TGGCGCGCTACCACGATCTCTATCGGAAACAGGGCCCGTTCATGGTGGAGGCGGTTCACTAGAGGAGCACATGGCACGCGAACTTGACCCGATCAGCCTCGAGATCATGTGGAGCCGGCTGATCTCGATCGCCAACCAGGCGGCCATCAGCCTGCTCCGGACGTCGTTCTCGACGGTGGTTGCGGCGACCATGGACTTCCAGTACATGCTGACGGGCGCCAACGGCGACTCCATCGTCCAGTCGGACCTTGGCGAGCCGGTCTTCGCGACCACCTTTCCGGCCTGCATCAAAGACGTCCTCAAGGTCATGCCACTGGAGTCGATAGAGCCGGGCGACGTCATCGTCACCAACGACCCCTGGCTCGCGGCGGGCCACCTGCCGGACATCCACGTCGCCACGCCCGTGTTCCATCGCGGCAGGCTGATCGCCTTCTCCGGATCGGTCATCCACCTCTCGGACATCGGCGGCCGCTTCGGCCCCCACGACGCGACGGAGGTTTTCGAAGAGGGCCTCTGTCTGCCGGTCATGAAGCTCTACAAGCGCGGCGCGCCGACCGACGAGATCTTCCAGATCCTGGCCGCCAACGTGCGGGCGCCGGACATGCAGATCGGCGACGTCCGGGCGATGGTCACGGGCAACGAGGTTGGCGCCAGACTGCTCCGCGAGTTCATGGAGGAGTACGATCTCGACGACCTCTCCGACATCTCCGCGGCCATCCAGGCGTGCGTCGAGACGGCGATGCGCGACGCCATCCGAACGCTGCCGGACGGCGTCTACGACCACGAGACCTGGGTCGACGGCTTCCAGGAGGACATCCACATCAAGTCCCGCATCACGGTGGATCGCGACGAGCTGACCGTCGACTACACCGGCTCGTCGCCGCAGTCGATGAAGTCCTCCGTCAACAGCGTGCTCCACTGCACGCGCTCGCAGACGCTGGTCCCCCTGAACGCGCTCCTGGCGCCCCAGATCCCGACAAACGAGGGCGCTATCCGGCCGGTCACCATCGTCGCGCCCGAAGGATCGATCGTCAATCCGACCCGACCGGCCCCCGTGGACGTGCGGGCGATGGTCATCCACCTGTTGCCCGACCACATCATGGGGTCGCTCTCACGCGTCATCCCGAACAAGGTCACCGCCGAGATGGGCACCCGCTGGATGCTGCTGGCCGACCGGGCGCCGAAGAACGGCAAGCGCGTCCTGACCGGCTTCTTCCAGGCCGGCGCCATGGGCGCCGCCCACCACCGGGACGGCCCCTCAGGCAAGTTCTTCCCGATCCGAGCGAAGCATCTGCCGGTCGAGCTGTTCGAGCTCCAGACCAAGCTGCTCGTCGCCCGTAAGAGCTTGCGCGTTGGGTCCGGCGGCGCCGGGCACTTCCGCGGCGGCCTCGGCCAGGACATCCTGGTCGAGAATCCCGACGAGACGCGGGTGGACTTCACCTTCTACCGGCCCCGGATGCGGAATCCGGCCCAGGGGCTCTTCGGCGGAGAGGCGGGGCAGCCGGGCATCGTCTACCACAACGGCGAGCCGCCCCGGAAAGGCGTCCTCAGCCTGGAGCAGGGCGACGTGGCCGTCATGCTCACGCCGGCCGGCGGCGGCTTCGGCGACCCGCTGACTCGCGACGTCGACCGCGTCCTTGCGGACGTGATCGACGGCTACGTCACCGTCGAGCAGGCCCGGGAGGACTACGGCGTGGTCGTCGACCCGTCCACCCACGCCGTCGACTGGGAACAGACTCGCACGCTCCGGCAGGCGGCGGAACAGCCATCCGTGTAATCCGTTCCCTGAATCCGTTGACAGCTCGTCTACTCGCCCGGCGCGACCAGCACCTCGCGCACTTTCTGGAGCAGCGCGGCCGGCCGGAACGGCTTCTGGAGGAAGGCGACGCCGCCCTCCAGGACGCCGTGGCGCACCACCGCGTCGTCGGTGTAGCCGGAGGAGTAGATCACCCTCATCGCCGGGTGGCCCGCCGCCAACCGCTCGGCGACCTGCCGTCCGCTCATCCCCGGCATCACGACGTCGGTGATCAGCAGGTGGATGGGCCCGGCGTGCTCTGCGGCGACCCGGATCGCCGCCTCGCCGTGCGCCGCCTCCAGCACAGCGTAGCCGTTCTCCTCGAGAATCGTCCGCACCATCTTCCGGACGATCCGCTCATCCTCGACGATGAGGACGGTCTCCGTGCCCCCCTCCGGGCCGGGCGGTGCCTGATGTGGCCCGGTCGACGTGGTGGCTTCCTCCAGGCGCGGCAGATACACCTTGAACGTCGCGCCCTGGCCGGGCTCGCTGTAGACCCAGATGTGCCCCCCGCTCTGCTGGACGATGCCGAACACCGTGGAAAGGCCCAGGCCCGTTCCCTTGCCGTGCTCCTTCGTCGTGAAGAACGGCTCGAAGATGCGGGCCTGGGTCTCGGCGTCCATCCCGCAGCCGGTGTCGCTCACCGCCAGCACGACGTACCGCCCCGGCCGGACGTCGACGTGGGTCCGGGCGTAGGCGGCGTCCAGCTCGACGTCGCCAACCTCGATGGTCAGCCGGCCGCCCTGCGGCATCGCGTCGCGCGCGTTGACGGCGAGGTTCATGACGACCTGCTCGATCTGCCCCGGGTCGGCTCGCACCCGGGCGGGCGCCGGCGCTGGGACGGTGACGAGCTCCACGTCCTCGCCGATCATGCGGCGGAGCATCTTCTCAATGTCGGCGATGACCGCGTTCAGGTCGATCTCCCTGGGAGCCACGATCTGCTGGCGGCTGAACACCAGGAGCTGCTGGGTAAGCGTCGCGGCGCGCTCGCCGGCCCTGGCGATCTCCTGGGCGCACTCGCGGCGCGGGTCGGCCGGATTCAGCCGGAGCAGGAGGAGCTCGCTGAAGCCGTTGATGGCGGTCAGCAAGTTGTTGAAGTCGTGGGCGATGCCGCCGGCCAGCCGCCCGACCGCCTCCATCTTTTGCGCCTGGCGGAACTGAGCCTCCAGGCGCTCGCGCCCGGTCATCTCCAGGAGGAGCGCCGCGTTGGCCCTCTCGAGCTCGGCCGTCCGCTCGGCAACTCGACGCTCCAGCTCGTCGCGCGCTTCACGCAGGAGCACCATGGCTTCCTGGGCCTGGTCGTAGAGCCGGGCGTTCTCGATGGCCAGCGCAGCGCGGTCGGCCAGCTCCTGGAGAAACGCCTGGTCATCAATGGTAAACGGCTGCCCCTGCCGAAGGCGCCAGAGGGCGAGCGTGCCGATGGCCCGGCCCCGGGCGCGCAGCGGCACGATCACGATGCTGCTGGGGCCGGCGCGTTCGAAGAACGACCAGTACTCCGCCTTGGCGACGCCGCGCAACTGATCGGGCTGGACCACAGGGACGAGCAACGGCCGGCCGCTCTGCATCACCCGGCCGCTGATCCCCTCGTCGGGGCGCTGGGGATTGGCCGCCAGGAGATCGCGCCACTCGGCCAGCGTCTCGGCGTCCGGGTGGGCGACCGCGGCGGGAGTGAGCCTTTGCCCGTCCTCTGAGAGCAGGCGGAGGACACAGGCGTCGTCCGCCAGCTCGGTGACCAGGCGAGTCACGGCGTCGAGGACAGCCTGGAGATCCGGACTGGCCTCGGCGAATGCCTGGGAAGCCCCGGCCAGCAGGGCGAAGCGGCGCTGCGCCTCGGCCTCGGCTCGCGCCGCCTCTTCGCGAGCGAGCAGCTCGAGCCGCTCAGCCTCGGCGCGTTTGCGCTCGGTGACGTCGTGGCCGACGACGACGAGGCTCTCCACCTCGCCGTCGGCGTTCCGAATGACGCCGGCCGACGACTCCAGGAGGCGCCAGGAGCCGTCCTTGTGCTGCACGCGGTATTCCAACGCCCGGCCACCGCCGACGCCGGTCCGAAACACCGCCTCAGTCGCCTCGACGACCGTCCGACGGTCGTCGGGATGAATCTGGGTGAATGCCCAGGTGCCCATCAGCTCCTCCGGCGCGTAGCCGAGGATCGTCCGGCACGATGGGCTATTGTACAGGCGATGGCCGGCGCGGTCGACGACGGCGATGAGGCAGCCGGCGTTCTCGGCGATCCGGCGAAAGCGCTCCTCGCTGATGCGGCGCGCCGCGTCGGCCTGCCGCCGCGCGACCCGCTCGGCTGCCTCACGCAGCTCGCGCTCGATCGCGGGAACAAGCCGCGCCAGCAGGTCCTTCATGATGAAGTCGTGGGCGCCGGCTTTCAGGACGGCGACCGCCCTATCTTCGCCAATCGTCCCGGAAACGACGATGAACGGCAGGTCGAGCCCGCTCTCCCGGAGGACGGCCAGCGCGCCGGGCGCGCTGAACTGCGGCAAGGAGTAATCGGCGAGAACCAGATCCCAGGGTCGACGCGCCAGCGTCGCGCTCATGGCAGCGGCCGTGTCGACCCGCTCGAACGTCGGGTCATAGCCACCGCGCCGGAGCTCGCGCAGCAACAGCGCGGCGTCGTCCTCGGAATCCTCCACCACCAGCACACGCAGCGGCATACCCATTGTCATCCTCCCCGTTGGAGCTCTCACCGTAGCGCGGTGGCTTGTCCCCCGCCCGTTCCGACCGTTGTACGCCTGGCCCGTCCCTCGCGGACCCGGCCGATCCCTCGTCCCCCGTCATGCTGAGCCGCAGCGAAGCATCTCCCCGGTCTGAGCCGGCAGCGCCCGGGAGATGCTTCGCTGCGGCTCAGCATGACGGGAGAGGGGGTACGCTCTGCCCCAGCGTCGTGGTCAATGGAACCTCTCCGGCGGCGCCTCGTTCAGGACGAGCCAGTACAGCCCCAGTTGCCGGACGGCCTCGACGAACTGCTCGAAGTCCACCGGCTTGCGCACGTAGCTGTTGGCGCCGAGGCGGTAGCTCTCGACCAGATCGCGCTCCTCGACGGACGAGGTCAGGATGATGACGGGGAGCAGCCGCGTCCGCTCGTCGGCGCGGATGCGCCGCAGCACCTCGAGACCGTCTACCTTCGGCAGCTTCAGGTCCAGCAGGATGACTTGCGGCGTGTCCAGGCTGTCTTCGGCGCCGGTCGCGCCGCCGAAGAGGAAATCCAGCGCCTGCTGGCCGTCCCGCGCCACGACGACCTCGTTGAGGATGTTGCTCTTCTTGAAGGCGCGCAGGGTGAGCGCCTCGTCGTCGGGGTTGTCTTCCACCAGGAGGATGACCTTGGCCTTCACGTCGCTTCCTTTCCAGTTTGTCCCGGTTGCAGCGTGAAGAAGAACGTGGCGCCTTGCTCGACGGCGGCCTCGGCCCAGATCCGGCCGCCGTGGCGGTGGACGATGCGCTGGACGGTGGCCAGGCCGATACCGGTGCCCTCGAACTCCGTCATCGCGTGGAGCCGCTGAAAGGCGCCGAAGAGCTTGCCGGCGTAGGCCATCTCGAAGCCGGCGCCGTCGTCGCGCACGAAATATACCCGCTCGCCGTCGCGCTGCTCCGTGCCGAGCTCGATGCGCGCCGTGCCGTGCTCCGCCGTGAACTTCCAGGCGTTGCCCAGCAGGTTCTCCAGCATGATCCGCAGGAGATGGGCGTCGCCGACCACCGTGAGCCCCTCGGCGATGGCGAAGTCGACTCGGCGCTCTGGCTGCGCCTGCCGGAGCTCGGCGGCGATCGCCCGGGCCAGCGCGCTCAGATCGACGGTCTCCCGGCGCAACTCCCAACGGCTGACCCGCGAGAGCTTGAGCAGGTCGTCGATGAGCTGAGCCATGCGCTGGCTGCCGGCGCGGACCCGCCGGAGGTAGTCTCGGCCCTCGGCGTCCAGCCGGTCGGCGTAGTCCTCCAGCAGCGCCTGGCTGAAGCCGTCGATGGCGCGCAGCGGCGCCCGCAGGTCGTGGGAGACCGAGTAGCTGAACGCTTCGAGCTCCTTGTTGGTCGCCTCCAGTTGCGCGGTTCGCTCGGCGACGCGCTGCTCGAGCGCGGCATTCAACGCGTGGAGACGCTCCTCGCTCGCCCGCACGTCGGCCACGGCCTGGGCGAGCCCCAGCGCCTGCGCGATCTGGCTGCCGATAACCCTGGCGAAGGCCGCCCAGTCCTCTCCGACCTCGCGGTCCGCCGCGGCCATCACCAGCGCGCCCAGCCGCGTCTTACCCAGCAGCAGCGGCGTGATCACGATCAGTCTGGCCTCAGCTCTCGCCAGCAGCTCGCGCGTCCGCTGGCCGGGCACGGCGTCGGACGGCACCTCGACCGGCTCACCCTCTTCCATCGCCCGGTGGAGCAGATCGGCATAGCCGAAGAACTCGACCAGCGTCCGGTCGTCGGCCCCGGCGTACCCGACCTGCGACTGAACGGCAAGACCCCCATCCGATCCCAGGAGGTAGGCGATGCCTCTGGACGCGCCGAGCGCGTCGAGGCAACGATGAAGCGTCTCGCCGAGGACGTGATCGACCGACCAGGCGCCCATCAGGCTTTTCGAGAAGCCGGCGAGGATCGTCAGCTCCGCCTCAAGCTGCGCCACGCGGCGGGTCAGCCCGGTGACCAGACTCGCCTGGCGCTCGAGCTGTCGGACGACGCGATGGGTATACTCCTCGACCGGCATTTCGGGCTGCTCTCTCGCCGACAGGTCCGGCGCCGGCTGGCCCAGACAGGCGAAGAGTGCCGCGATCACCTGGTCGTAGTCCGGCGTCGTCAGGACGAGCGCGTTGGCGCCAACGCTCTCCGCCAGATGGCGCTCGGCCGCCTCGGTGTAGGCTGCGGACATCAGCACCACGGGGACGTGGGCCAACTGGGCATCCTGCCGGATCGCCAGGCAGAGCCTGACCCCGTCGAGGTGCGGCATCAGCAGGTCGCCGAGAATGGCGTCCGGTGGCGAGCGCCGCGCCTGTTCGAGGGCGCCGGCGCCGTCCCCGGCGAGCGTGACGTCGAACCCGGCCTGTCCCAGGTGGATCTTGAGCAGTTTCAGGTGGAGCGGATCGTCGTCCACTGCCAGGACGCGCCGGCCCCGCCCCGGCTCCTGCGGCGTCGGGCGGCGTGGTCGCAGGTATGCCTGGACCCTCTGGACAAGGCGCGACGGTTCAATCGGCTTGAAGAGGTAGTCGGTGAACCCGACCCGGCTGCTCCGCGCCTGCTCCAGTTTGGGGGCCAACCCGGTTATGGCGACGATCGGCGTCTCGGCTCCGCCCGGCATGCTCCGCAGCCGCTCGGCCAGATCTATGCCATCCACGTCGGGCAGGAGCAGGTCCACGAGGACGAGGTCGACCGGATGGCCTGCCATCAGCTCGACCGCGCTTTGCCCGTCCTCCGCCGCCAGGACGGCATAGCCCTCGCTCTCGAGCGCGACTCGGAGCATCTTCCGGTTGATCGGGTTGTCCTCGACGACCAGGATGATCGTTGCTGCGTTCATGAGTGAGCCTCTCTCGGGCATGCACCACCTCGCCGCACTCTTCAGCGGGAAATGGCACGAGCACCCGACCAGAGAAGCATACCAGGAGTTTCTTAACTTGGCAATGTCACATCCAGCGTCCCAATTCCCGGTCCCTTAAGTGTTGGGAATTGGGAATCGGCGGCAGTCCCAATTCCCGGTCCCTTAAGCCCGTGTTCCAGCGCGGCAAGCTGATCCCCTTGGCAGGCGATGGGGCAGCCATCCGCTCAATCCGCTCCCCGAATCCGTCGACAGCTCGTCCGGCGCTACTCCCCCACCTCGATGACGATGTTCCCCATCGCGTCCAGCCAGCCCGCACAGCCGGGGGGCGCCACCGTCGTGGCGTCGTACTCCTGGACGATGAAGGGACCCTCCCTGCGCCCGTTCGCCAGATCGGTCCGCCGAAGCCGTTTCCCGCGAGTCGCCGGGGCCCGTGTTGTGCGACGGGCGACGCTCGCTGACGCTCGCGGCTCGGTTCCGGGGCCGCGCCTCCGCGGCTTCCCCGGTAACAGACCGGCTCCCTGAGCACGGGGAACGGCGGAGGTAGGCCGCGATGGCTACGTCCCAGTCCGGGCAGTCACAGACCGCGTCCCCTGAGCACGAGGAACGGCGGGGGACAAGCCACCCGCGCTACGGAGGCGAGCACGGCGGGTGCCTGGCTGTCAGCTTCCCCCAGGAATCCGTGCAATCCGCTCCCCGAATCCGTTGACAGCTGGTCCCCGGGGCAGCTCCAGGCGGCGAACGCGCTGGCCGCGTTTGCATTCTTCGCCGGTATCGGCTACAAGACCACCATGGGGATGGGGCTGGCGCGGCCCATCTGAGCCACGCCGCCATTCGAGCGGTCCGTGCAAGGATCGACCAGACGACCACCGACGCTCCTGACGTCTTCCTTGGCGCTCTTGGCGTCTTGGCGGTTCGTTGTCTGTAGGAACCGCGCCAGAGGAGGAGGAAACTGGATACCGACGAGCTGCTGCTCCACAGCATCGGCGAGAGCCTGGATGCCCTGGTGACCCTGGACCTGCGGGGCTACGGCGTGCCCCGCGCGCTGTACCAGGCGGCGCGCGACCTGGCCGGCGGGCCGGTCATCATGCGCGCCGCCCGGCTGATCGCCGAGCGCGTCGCCCCGAACGCCGCGGTCGCCATCTGTACGGGCTTCGTCTTTCCCCCCTACTTCGTCGGCGAGTTGGACGGCGTCGTCGGGTCGGCGGTCCTCGCCCGGGCGCTGGAGATCGGGCTGGGGGCCCGCCTGGCCCTGCTGCTGGAGCCCGAGCTGGTGGACGCCGCCGCCGCAGTGGTCCGAACGGCCGGACTCCAGCCGACCGATAGCTTCGAGCACTGGCGCGCGCGGCCGCATCAGGCGCTGGTGCTCGGCTTCACGAAGGACGAGGCCGCTGCCCCGGCCGAGGCCGAGCGGCTGCTGGACGAGCTCCAGCCGGCGGCGGTGATCGCCGTCGAGCGGCCCGGCCGCAACGCCCGCGGCGCCTACCACATGGGCAACGGCGTGGCCGTGACGGAGCCGGCGGCCAAGCTGGATCACCTGTTCGAGCGGGCCGCGGCGCGCGGCGCGCTCACCGTCGCCATCGGCGACCTGGGCAACGAGTTGGGGATGGGCCGCCTCCAGGAGGCGGTGCGGGCGCAGATCCCCTTCGGCGCCCGCTGCGCCTGTCCGTGCGGCGGCGGCATCGCCGCCGCGGTGGGCGCCGACGCGACGGTCGTCGCCGCGGTGTCGGACTGGGCGGCCTACGGCCTGGCGGCCGCCTTGCGCTATCTCACCGGCCGGTCAGAGGCGCTCCACTCCGGCGAGCTGGAGTGCCGGCTGCTGCGGGCCGCCGTGGCAGCCGGTTTGATCGACGGCTCCGGGTACGCAATCCCGGCCGTCGACGGGATCGGCGAGGAGCACAACGCGCGGCTCGTCGAGATGCTGCGGACCGTGGTCGAGCAGCCGCTCGTGACGCGGGAGAGGATGCAGCCGATGTTCGAGCGAGTTCTTGAGCTGAGAGGACAGCAGCGATGAGCACCCACGTCGACGAGCAACTCCGAGCGTACCTTCGTGAGCACCAGGCGCGCCATCTGGAGCGGATCCGTGAGTTCCTGCGCCAGCCCAGCTTCCCCTCGGACAACGTGGGCGTGGTGGAGGGGGCCGAGCTCCTGGCCCGCTACTACCGAGAGCTGGGCTGCCAGGAGGTGGAGATCATCCCGAACGGGGACCTTCCGGGGGTCTGGGCCTCCTATGACGCCGGCGCGCCGCGCACGCTGATGAACTACGTGATGTTCGACACCAAGCCGGTCGCCGGCCTGCCCTGGCCTACCGATCCGCTGGCGGCGGAGGTGGTGGAGCAGCCGCAGCTCGGGCGGGTGGTGATCGCGCCGGGGGCCCGGGGCCGCAAGGCGCCCTACGCTCAGTGGCTCAACGCCCTGGAAGCCCTGAAGGCCGTCGAGGGCGAGCTGCCCTGCAATCTCCTGTTTCTGGCCGAGGGGCAGGAGAACCTGGGGAGCCCGGACTACGCCCGGTTCTTCGACCGCTACCGCGATCGGCTGCGGCACGCCTCGGCCTGCTTCTGCCCCGGCGCGGCCCAGGGGGCCAACGGGGACGTCTCCATCAACCTGGGGTACAAGGGACTGATCTACCTGAGGATTGCGGCCTCGGGCAAGCGGATGGGCGTCGGTCCCCAGGGGGCTTCCGCCCACGGGCGGACCCAGGGCCTGGTCGACAGCCCGGTCTGGCACCTCCTGGAGGGGCTTACGACCCTGACCGGCGACGGCGGGCGCACCATCACCGTGGACGAGTTCTACGCCGACCACCGACCCCCCACGGAGGAGGAGCGGGCAGAGGTCCGCGCGCTGGTTGCCGCCCAGGGGGAGCGGCACTGGATTCAGACGCTCGGGCTGGGCGACGTGAAGAGCTCGCAGGCCCATCTGAGCAGCGAGGAGGCGTACTTGCGCTTCTTCTACGATCCCAGCTTCAATATCAATGGGCTGGCGGCGGGCTACGTGGGGCCGGGCTCGCCGGTGTTCACGCTGCCCCACGAGGCATGGGCGCTGCTGGACGTTCGAGTGCCCCGAGGCTGGTCGGCGCGCCGAACCGTCGAGCGCATCCGGGCGCACCTGGCACGCCACGGCTTCGGCGACTTGGAGGTGGAGGCTCTGGCCGTCCACGAGTCGTACCGGACTCCGGCCGAGGACCCATGGGTGCGGTCGGTGGTCGAGCTGATCGAGGAACGGGGATACCGGGTCCACCTCGTCCCGTTCACCGGGGGCGGCGGACCGTGGTCGCTGCCGGCCGCCGAGTTCGGCGTGCCGGTCCTCTTCGACGTGGGGTTGGGGCACGGCGGCAAGGCCGGCCAGCCCGGCGAGTACCTGGTCCTCGATGGCAACGAGCGGGTGGCCGACCTGATCGACTGCGAGCTGTTCTACGCCCAGATGGTGCGCCGGTTCGGAGAGGGGAACTCGTAGGAACTCATAGCTTGGCAATGTCACATTTCGATCTGTCAAGGAGCCGGACCAGGGGGCTGTCGATGCGTGAGACGGCTCTTCTTGGCCCGGGTTCGATTGACCAGGTGTTGGACGACGACCTGGGTTGCTTCCTGCATCTCCTCGGCAAACAGGGCTTCGGGGATGAACACCTCCCCGTCAACCCAGGTCCACACCGGTGCGCTGGCCGAGGCGCTGATGTTCCCGTACCCGAGGAAGACCCCGACTTGGCTCAGGTCAACCTTCCCCATGCGACCGTTGTACTGGCGAGCGCTGCCGACGGTACCTTCGCCGGCCTTCTCATCCGCACTCTCGTCCAAGAGGAGCATCCCGCCGCGCTCCAACCCCGGCTTGGCCGCGATCTCTTGCTGCACCCTCCGACTGACAGCCTGCGCCGACCAAGGCGAGTTCGTCATGAAATGCTGGATGTTCTGCCCCGGCACCGCGACCTGACGCCCGATGTTCGCGAAGTTGCGCCCCTCCTTCATGCGCAACAACCCGCCCAAGCAGGAGTAGGCATACTCCCCACCATCGCGCGTCTTCGTCCGGAAGCAGTCGGCAAGGCGTTGCCAGGTTCGCCGCAGCCGTTCCCCCAACCCCTGGACCGCTTCCAGGGAGATCCCCCATCGCTGGGGGTCAAACGCACTACCCGTTCGAGCCTGTACAGACACATACTCGATGTCTTACACCATACCACCCAGATCCGCAAGACGACGTCAGGGAGAACCTCTGTCCAATGTGACATTGCCAAGCTACGAGTTCCTACGAGTTCCTACGAGTTCCCTCGGACCCCACCGCCCAACCTTTGACAAGGAGGCCCCCGTGCTGCGTAATACCCTCCCAAGGATCAACGTCATCGACGACCAGCAGCTCCAGCTTCTGGTCGACCAGACCTATCGGATCCTCGAAGAGATCGGGCACGTCTACACCCTCCCGGAGGCGCTCGACCTCCTCGAAGCGCTGCCTGGCACGCAGGTAGACCGGGACAAGCAGATCGTCAGGATGGACCGCGCCACGGTTCAGTGGGCCACCCGCCAGTGCCCCAACCCGTTCACGCTGCACGCCCGCAACCCGGCCAGGTCGGTCCAGATCGGCGGCGATTCCGTCACCTTCGCGACGGTGATCGGCTCCCCCTTCGTCCAGGACCTCAAGCGGGGGCGACGGAACGGCACCCTGGCCGACTTCATCGAGCTCGTCAAGATCGCCCACATGTTGCCGGACATCGACGTCGTCGACTCGGGCATCTGCGAGCCGCAGGACGTCGAGGTCGACGCCCGCTCGCTCTGGCGGGTCTACACCAGCTTCAAGGAGTGCGACCGGGCGCTGGCGGGCAGCACCTGGGACCGCGGCCCCGAGGACTCGATGGCCATCGCCGACATCGTCTTCGGCCGACACGTCGACTTCCCGGTCTTCTGCACGATTATGAACGGGATCTCGCCGCTGGCCTGGGATGACCGAATGTGCCAGTCGATCATCGGCTACGCCCGGCGCAACCAGGCGCTCATCTTCGCCTGTGGCCCGATGGGCGGATTCACCGGCCCGGTCACCTACGCCGGGGCGATGACGCTGGGGTTCGCCGAGGTGCTGGCCGGCATCGTTCTGGCCCAGGCGGCGCGGCCGGGCGCGCCGGTCCTCTTCGCCGGCGGCGGCGGACCGGGCAACATGAAGATCGGGACCGGGGGTGGCGGCAGCCACGGCCGGCTACGGGCCAGTCTCATCAGCGCGCAGGCCGCCCGGCACTGGGGGCTGCCGATTCGTAGCTCCGGCTGCGTCACCGGCAGCAAGGTGGGCGATTTCCAGGCGGGCTGGGAGAAGATGCTCAGCATGATGAGCTGCATCCTCAGCGGCGCCAACCATCTCGTCCATTCGGTCGGCGTGCTGGACCGGATTCTCTGCACCTCCTATGAGATGATGGTGGCCGACGCCGACATCGTCGGGCTCGCCAAGGGGCTGATGAGCCGGGAGATCGAGATCACGCCGGAGACGCTCGCCTTCGACGTCATCAAAGAGGTCGGCCCCTTCGGCGAGTTCATCACCCATGAGCACACGTTCAAGCATTTCCGGGAGTGGCTGTGGGAGCCGGTTGTTGCCGATCGCAGCAACTGGGACGAGTGGGTCCGGCGGGGCTCGAAGACGGCCGAAGATCGGGCCTACGACCGCTGGAACGAGCTCCTGGCAAAGCATGAGGTGGCGCCGCTCGACCGGGCCGCCGAGCGGGAGATCCAGGCGTTGATCGCCGCCCGCGAGGGTGAGATCGCCCGGGTCGCGGCGGTTGCGGTGTAGCCGGTATGGGTGGTCCGGCCGGGGGGATGCTTCGCTGCGGCTCAGCATGACGGAGGAGGGGCCGCGGCGGTTGCGGTGTAACC